>DATMCL010000110.1:0-19765 GCA_035558375.1 Polyangiaceae bacterium | reverse complement strand
ACTTCCGCTATCGCGCGGTCGAGGTGACGAAATGAAACGCAGGCTATTCCTCAAGGGCATCGGCGGCGCAGCGCTCGCGACGCCGTTTCTGACCTCGCTCCAGGGTAAGGCCACGGCGCAGGCGGCCGCCCCCTCCAAGCGCCTGGTCATCTTCTACACGCAGAACGGCTGCCTCACGAATCGCTGGTTCCCGGCGGTCGAGAACGGCGAGCTCACGGCGGAGGCCTTCGCGGGCACCACGCTCGAAGGGCTCGGTGCTTTTGCTCCGAATCTGCTCTTCCCGCGCGGCCTCGCGATGTACCCGAAGGGCACGATCAACGGCTACTTCGACCCGCACGATCAGGGCATGGGCTCGAAGCTCACGGCCGCGCCCCTCGACCCCGCGGGCAGCCACTGGGCCCAGGGCAAGTCGCTCGACCACATCCTGGCTGGGATGGTGAACCCGGCCGGCACGGGCCCGCTCGTGCTCTCGGTCGGGAGCGCGTTCGCCAACGTGAAGGGCATCGTCTCCTACAGCGACGTGAACACGCCGTACACGCCGGAGACGAACCCCTCCAACGTGTACAAGTCCCTCGCGGCGGGCTTCGGCACCGGACAGCCGGCGACGACGCCCACGCCCACGATGGTCGATTACAAGGTTGCCCAAGGCAACAGCATCATCGACCTCGTGAAGAGCGACCTCGACGCTTTCAAGCGCCTCAACATGAGCGGCAGCGACCAGAAGAAGGTCGATGATTGGCTCTCGCTGCTGCGCGAGACGGAGGTCGGCACGGTGGGCAGCGTTTCCGCGGCCTGCACGGCGGACGCGGCGACGGGTCTCGGCGTGTCGGACGCCGACGTGAAGGCGGCTCAGGCGCGCGACACGGCCACCGCATTCACCAAGGGCGGCGACATGATGCTCAAGCTCATCGCCCTCACGATGATGTGCGACACGAACCGCATGATCCTGCTCCAGTGGCCCGGCTTCGTCACCTTCAAGTGGGACGGCATGGACCACCAGTACGATCACCACGGCCTCTCGCACCGCAACGGCACGGCCGGCGTCGGCGGCACCTGCGCCTCGGGCGTTTTGGATAGCATCAACCAAATCGACCAGTGGTACGCGAAGCGCTACGTCCAGCTCGTCACGCTGATCAAGTCGATCAGCGAGGGTGAAGGCTCGATGCTCGACAACTCGGCGGTCATGTGGCTGCCCGAGCTCGCGGACGGCAACGCTCACAACAACAACAACCTACCCATCGTGATCGCGGGTAGCGCCGGCGGCTACCTCAAGCAGGGCGTGTCCGTGAACCTCGACACGAAGACGCTCGGCACGGGCAATAGCGAGGCGAGCTGCGCGAACGGCGCCACCGATGTCGGCTTCAACACCGGCTCGAACGGCGGCAACGTACCGCTCAACAAGCTGTACGTGACGCTGATGAACGCCATCGGCGCCAAAGACTCGGCCGGCGCACCCATCAGCACGTTCGGCGTCATGGACACGAGCGACGTCTCGAAGGGCATCACCCAGCCCGGCGAGCTCGACGCCATCAAGGCGTAAAGCTCGAAGCGCTCGGGCAAGGCCCCGAGGCCGTGCAAGGCCCCCGCAAGGGGGCTTTGCCGTTTTGTGCACGTAAGAACGAGACGGAGGCGTGCGCTGCGTTCCCGCCGTCGTCGCTTCGAGGCGCCGCGAGGCGAGCGTCCGGGCGATGGCCTCAGCCGAAAAGCTCGGGCGCGGTTCCCGTGACCTCGCCGAGCGAGTCGCCGTCGTACCCCGTCGCCTGCATGGCGCTCACGAGCACCTTCGAGGGGTGCGTGCCTGTGAGGGCGATGTGCCGGCCGGGAGCGAGGCCGCCCGCGCGGCCGCCGACCATGAGGATCATCTTCTCGACGGAGTGCGTCTGGTTGACGCTCTCGCCGTCGTTGAGCTGAACGCCGTGGCCCGCTTCGGGCATGAAGACGATGGCGCTGTTGTCGAGCACGGTGCCCGCGCCCTCGGGCGTCTTCTTGAGCTTGTCGAGCAGGTAGGCGTAGTGCGACAGGTGCCACTTGAGGCAGGTGCTGACGGGGAGCTGCCCGCGATTTTCCTGGTCGCCGTTGTGGCCGCACTCGTGGAGATCGGCGCGTACCGGGAGGCCGAGCATCTCCGTGATCGGGTAGACGTTCATGTGCGACTGGAAGACCGTGAGCTGTAGCGTCGCCACGCGCGTGATGTCGCAAACGAACGCCATGTGAATGAGATCGGCGAGCAGGCGGGCGCGCCCGTGCTCGTCGCTGTAGCCGGTGTTGGTGGCGATCTCGTCGGAGGTGGCGCCGGCGTTGTTGCCGCCGACGGGCGGGTCGTCGCCCGGCTCGGTGGGCGGCGCGCAGCCGTTCGTCATGGTCGGCGTCGCGGCGATGCGCATCTCGAGGTCGCGGATCTCGTCGAAATGCCGCTGGAGTCGCTGCTTGTCGGCGGCCCCCACTTTGGCGAGCAGCTTCTCGCGCTTGTCGGTGATGAGCGAGAGCACGCTCTTCCTCGCACGCAGCTCGAAGTCGTGCTGTGCCGCGGCGCCGTCGCCGCTCGGCGTGAAGCCGTCGAAGAGCGAGTGGTAGACGATGCGCGGGCTCGTCTGCGCCTCGATCGGGTCGCGATCGCCGCGGTACGAGATGTATTGCCGGCCGGAGAAGCTCGAGCCGGAGAGGTACCAGACCGGCTGCGCGCGCAGCACGAGCGAATCGAGCACGCTGCCCTTGTTCTTCGCGGCGACGAGCTGGTCCGAGGTCGCGCTCCGGCACGTGAAATCCGCGGCGAGCGAGCGCGTCCCGCAGAGCAGCGGCCCGGCGCCGCCGCCGTGGAAGTCGCGGAAGGCGCCGCCGGCGGGCACGTCGCCCGGCTCCACCGAGCTCGCGTTGAACGGAATGGAAAGCCCCGAAACCAGGCTCACGTCGCCGAGCAACCCGAGCTCGTCGAGGGCCGTGAGCGGCGTGGTGACGGTGTAATTCGCGCCCGTCTCGGGCGGCACGATGAAGTGGCCGGCTTCGGTGGTGCGGACGCCCGCGACCTGCGAATGGTCTTCCTCCCAGCCGTCCCCGCCGAGCGCCTGGCCGGCGAACACGATCGCGTAGCGGAGCGGCATGCCGCTCGACTGAGCGAGGGCCTCGCCGTGCGAGTCGAGCATGCATTCGAGGATGGGCAGGCTCACCCCGACGCCGCCGAGGGCGCGGAGCACGGTTCTTCGCGGCAAGCGTAACGTCATGGTGCGGGCTCCTCGCGCCGGAGGGCGAAGCGGTCGCTCGCCACGTAGTCGAGGAGCAGCTCCTTCGCCGCGTAGCTCTTGCTCGAGAACCCCTGCGACAGCTCGTCGACGACGCCCGCCTCGTTGTCGGCGACGTGACGGCCGAGCGCGTACGAGAGCCATTGCTCGACGAAGCAGCTCGACAGCTCGCCGCTGCCGACGAGCTTCTCCGAAAGCTCGCCCGGGCCGCTGAACGTGCCGTAGCCCGGCAGCTCGCCCTCCCCGTCGATGGTGCACTCCGGATGCCCGTCGTCGTGCGTGCGGAGGCGCCCGCCGATGTCGTACTGCTCGAGGCCGAAGCCAATGGGGTCGAGATTGTTGTGGCAGCCCGCGCAGCTCGAGGTCGTGCGGTGCGCGGCGTACCGATCGTATTTGCAGGCGGAAGTCGTCGAGGTCGGCGGTTGGTCGACGTTCACGTTGGCGGGCGGCGGATCGACCTTGTTACAGAGGAGCCGCGTTTGGACGAAAATGCCGCGCTGCGTGGGGCTCGTGTCCGAGAACTTGCTGAACGCGGCGAGCACGCTGCCGTGTGACAGGATGCCCTCGCGTCCGGTCGTGCCGTAGCTCACCCAGCCTTCGCCGCCGCTCGGTCGCGTGAGGCCGTATTGGTCGGCGAGCAGATTGTTCACGTAGGTTTCGGGCGAGGTGAAGAGCTCGAGGTAGCTCTTCGGCTCGTCGAAGACGACGCGATCGATGAGGTGCGTGGTTTCGAGGTCGAACGCCGAGGCCAGCTCGGCGCTCGCCGGAATACTGCGGTAGCCGAGCCACATCGCGTGGAAGCGGTGCACGGCGTCGCGCGCGCGGTCGTCGTCGAGCATGCCCTCGGCGACGGTACGCCGGGCGCTCGCCGCGGAGAGCCCGTTGCCGGCGGCGCTCTCCAAGAGCGCGTCGCTCGGCGTGCTGCCCCAGAGCAAGAAGGAGAGGCGCGTCGCGAGCTCGTACTCGCCGAGCTTGAAGACGCCCGCTTCCGCCTGCGGCGTGCCGAGCTCGAGGCGGTAGAGGAACTCCGGATCCTGCAGCATGCTGCGCAGGACGAGCTCGATGCCCGTGTAAAAGTCGTGGGGGACGTCGGGGTTGTCCTCGGTCGAGAACGCCTGGAGCGTCATGTACGCGCTGACTTCGTCGTCCGCGAGCGGCCGGCGGAAGAGCCGCAAGCCGAGCGCCGTCACGGTCTCGCGGAAGCATGCGGTGTCGCCCGCGCCGGACGGCGTGCAGGGAACGACCTTGCTGCGCGCTGCGGGTGCGAGCGCCCGCGCCGCGACATCGTCGGCGAGCGCTTCGAGAGAATCGATGAGCGCGCGCGAGGCGCGCTGCAGCGTGTAGTCGTTGTCGAAGGGATTGAACTCGTCTTCGGCGAGCACCTTTTGCGCGGGGCTCGTGGCGTCGCCGAAGAGATCGCGGACGATATTGTCGAGCTCGCTGCGCGTCAGGCGGCGCGCGCCGGTTTCGAGCGCGGTCGGGGCGGGCCCTGCGCCGGATTGTCCGGCGGCGCCGCTCGCACCGCCGCTGCCGCCGCGTGCACCCGCGCCACCTTTGCCCGAGCTGCCGGAAGTCGCGGCGCTGCCGCCCGAGCCACCGCGCGCCGCTGCGCCGCCGGTCCCGCCGGTTGCCCCACTGGCCGTGCTGCCGCCTGCCTCTCCGCTCGTGCTGCTGATGGAGCCGTGACAGGCCGCGAGGCCCCAGACGAGCCCGAGCGCCGGCAAAACGACCTTGCGCGGGAGAGCGCGCATCGAACGATGATGGCCCGTGACGGTTCGGCTCGGGAAGTCGAACACGACGTTTCGCGGGGTTAGAACGGCCGATTTGTCGCACCATGTGCGCGCTTCGCCGTTACTCGACTTGAACGGTAGGATGCGCGGCGCATGGCCTCGCCTCAGACCGTCGACAAGCCGTCGCTCATTGCGTCGCTGCTCTCTGCGCTTCGCGCCGAGCTCGCGCAGGCCGACCGTGCGGCGCGCGAAGCAGCCGAAGCCGCGAACCACCCCGAGGCGCGGCCCGAGAACGACAAGGACACGCGCAAGATCGAGCTCTCGTACCTGGCGGCCGGACAAGCGGCTCGCGCGCGTGAGCTCGAGGCGGCGATCGCGCTCGTGCAGGCGCTCCCGGTCGTTCCGCGCGAGCCCGAGGCGCCGATCGTCGCGGGAGCCGTCGTGACGCTCGACGTTTCGGGCAAGTCCCAGCGCGTGATCGTGAGCCCGGCGGGCGGAGGCCTCAAGCTCGAGGCGCCCGGCGGCCCCATCAGCGTGGTGACGCCGCAGTCGCCGCTCGGAAGCTCCTTGCTCGGTAAGTCCACGGGGGACTCGTTCGAGCTCGTCGTGGCGGGACGCAAGAGCGAGGTCGAGATCGTGGGCGTCGAGTAGCGTCGCCCTCCGTTCGAGTGCGGGCTCGGCGTGCTCAGCTTGCCTTCGCGAACGGCGCGACGAGGGGCGGAACGCCGAGCTCGGTGCGCACCTCCTCGAGCAGTCGATCCTTGTTGCCGATGAGGTCGTAGCCCGCGGTGAGATCGACCTTGCACGCCGCGCCGCGCCGCAGCGCCTCGAGCACGCGCGGTACGTCGAAGAGGCCCTCGTAGCTCTTCGCGATCGGGGTGATGCGCATGCCGACGTGGAACTGCAGGATCCCGAAGAGCAGGAACGTGAAGCCGTTCTCGCGCACGAAGCCCGCCTGGAACGCGGCCTGCTGGATTTCGCCCTGAGGATCCGTGCTGTAGCCCGCGAGCACGTGGCCAAGGTCGTGGAAGGTGAGCGGCATGCCGCCGGGCTCGCCCGGAAACTTGAAGCCGTTGTCGACGATGAAGTCGTAGTACGCGCGGCCGAGCGTGCGCGGGGCGCAGTTGCCGAGGCTCCGGTAGCGCTTCGCCGTCGCGGGATCTCCCGACAGGCCCAGCATGGGCAGCGCGAACTTGAGCACGCCCGGGAAGTCGTCGAGGCCGCGGATGAAGCCCGTGAAGCGCCGGAACATGTCGAAGCGCGCCATCAGGCCGTGACCGTGCGCGAGCTTGGCGAGCACCTCGAGCTCGCGCGTATCGACCTCGAGTGCCGCGGCGAGGTCGGCGACCTGCGCTTGGGTCTGCGCCGAAGGCTGCCCTTCGACGAGCGACGTCACGATCGCGAGCTCGACCGCGCGCTTGCGGCGGTGTGGATCCCGGACGATGCGGGCGACGTGCTCGAACGTGATGGGGTAGAGATCGTCGGCGCTGAGGTCGGCGCCGTGCATGCGTGCGACGCCCTCGATGAGGGCGCGCTCGTTGCTCGTGAAGCGATGGTTCTCGAGGGCGACGTTACGCAGGGCGCAGAGGACGGCGTAGAGCTCGCGGGGGGGAAAGACGATGAGGTCCATGCTCCGCCTCGATTGCAGCCGCCGTGCCACGCGGAAGATCCGGAAAAAAGCAGGGCCCGCGCCCGTTCGCGGACACTTGTCCGCGGACACCAGTCGCAAAGCGAGAACGCGCTTTCGCGCGTGACGCTCGTGTCTCGATTTCCGGACCGCGATCTCGGATCTCGCACGCGTGCGGGCGACAAAAAGCCTAAAAACCCGGCAAATCGCGCTGGCCCGCCTGTTGCAATAAGGGCAGGCACGAGCGCGGAGCACGGGATCTCCGCGTCGCCCACTCCCCAACGAATTCGCCGTTTACCCGCGGCGAATTCGTTGTCCTAACTCTTCAACGAGCTTGCCGCTCAACCCTACGGCGAGCTCGTTGCCTATTTTGTCGCCGTGCAACCGCGCCCGACCGTCTTTTCTACTTCGTCGCCGTCGTGTGGCACTCGCCGCAGCCGAACCCCGTCTTGGTCTCCGGGCTGTACTCGGGCTCGTGCAGGAGCTTCGCCATCTCGGGCTTCACGTGCTCGAGCATGAACTTCGTCATCTCGGGCTTCTTCGAGGCCCACTCTTTGAACTTGCTCATGTCGGCGGGGAGCTGCGGGAGCTCGGGGTTCGGCATGGTGAAGGCGCCGGTGGCGGCTGCGCTGCCATGACAGGTGTTGCACTTCATGTCGGCGTACTTCTTCGCGTCGAACGCGGTGAAGACTTCCTTCATCTTCGGCATCACCACTTCCTTCATGTACTTGCCGCGCTCCTCCTTCGTCATCTTGTCCCAGTTGAAGGCTCCGGGCTCCGCGCCGGCGGCCGGTGCTTCGGCGCTCGGGGCGGGAGCGGCGGCACTCGGAGCAGGCTCTGCGGGGGCGGCGGGCGGAGCGCTCGGGCTACCGGCACAAGACGAAACGGCGAGCGCGAGCAAGGCGGGGACAAGAGTGTGCTTCATGGGTGAGTCACGTAGGGCCGGTCACGGCCGTGGGCAAGACCCGCTTTTCAGGCCGGACCGAAGTGGATCTCGCGCTTATGGAATTCCTCGAGCGTCGTCCCCGGGGCCGGCTCGAAGCCGGCGGCAAAGCGCTCGGCCAGCGCCGTGATGGTGAGGCTCGGGTTCACACCCAGGTTGCCCGGGATCACGCTGCCGTCGCAGACGTAGAGGCCGGGGTAGCCGAACACCTGATGGCGCGTGTCGATGACGCCGGTCGCCGCCGTGGGGGCGATCGCGCAGCCGCCGAGGATGTGCGCCGTGGCCGGCGTGCGCAGGAGCACCTCGGAGACCACGTTTTGCGGCTCGCCGTGGATCTCCTGCGCGAGGATTTGAGCCGCCTCTTGCGCCACGGGGAGGTAGCTCGGCACGGGCTTGTCGGTGGGCGCTCCTTGGAGGCGCGGCCGGCGTGTGAAGAGCGAGCGACCGAGACGCAGCCGCAGGTGCTGGTCGATGGTTTGCATGACCAGCAGAATCACCGTGCTCCGCGCCCAATCGAAGACGGTCCAGAGCCGAAGAATGCTGAGCAGTCGCGTGACAATTCGCCACATCAGCTTCAGCGGCCGCGTGACCCAGGAACCGTCCGGCGTGAGCGGGACGCCGAGCAGGCGCATGGCACCGGAGCCGCGCGGGTAGCGCACGCTCTGGATCTTGGTGAGCGAGTTCGGGTGGAAGGCCGCACCGATCGCGATGCCGCGCGCGAGATCGCGGTGCGCGTCGAAGCTCGTCGCGCCGAGCAGGCTCTCGCCGTTCGTGCGCACGCGCTCGCCGAGGCACGCCGAGAGGTTCGGCAGCGTGCGATGGATGTCGCGGTTCTTTAGCAAGAGCTCGACGGTGCCGAGCACTCCGGCAGCGACCACGACGCGCGAGGCTCGGAATCGCCTGCGCTTCGGGGCGAGCCACGTCGTGGACGACTCCGTCTCGATCTCGTACCCGTTATCGCTCGGAATGATGCGAGTGGCGCGCGTTTCCGGAAACACGCGCGCGCCCCACTGTTCGGCGAAGTAAAGGTAGTTCTTGTCGAGCGTGTTCTTGGCGCCGAAGCGGCAGCCGACCATGCAGCCGCCGCAGAGCGTGCAGCCGGTGCGCGCGGGCCCTGCCCCCGAGAAGTACGGATCCGGAACGGTGACGCCCGATTTGCCGAAATAGACGCCGACTTCCGTCGCGTGAAACGACGCTTCGGCGCCCATGCGCGCGCTCACGCGGCGGAGCGCCTCTTCCCCCGCTTCGAGCGCCGGGTTCTGGGTCACTCCGAGCATGCGGCGCGCCGTCTCGTAGTGCGCGCCGAGCTCCGATTTCCAGGCGACCGCCGTTCCCCACGAAGGATCGTCGAACACCTCGTCCGCCGGGCGCATCAGCGTGTTCGCGTACACGAGGCTGCCGCCGCCGACGCCCGAGCCGTGCAGCACCATCACGCCTTTGAGCAACGTGATCCGCTGGATCCCGAAGCAGCGCAGGCGCGGCGCCCACAAGTATTTGAACGCGTTCCAGTTGGTGCGCGGAAAATCGGCGGGCTGCCAGCGCTTGCCCACCTCGAGCACGGCGACCCGGTAGCCCTTCTGGGCGAGGCGCATGGCGCTCACGCTGCCGCCGAAGCCGCTGCCGATGACGACGAAGTCGAAGCTCCCCTCGAGCTCGGGCAGGCTCCTCGACATCGTTCGATTGTAGCGCCTCGCCGCGTTAGCCTGTGGGTGGAGGTACGACGTGCCGCGGCCGAACTGGTTCTTTGCGTTCCCGGTCGAAGGCGCGTTCGTTCGCGAGCTCGGCGAGCCTCCGCCGCATTTTCGCCTCTTCCACCCGGACGACGTGCACCTGACGCTTGCGTTCCTGGGCGGCGTCGGAGAGACCATCGCGGAGCGCGCGCTCGCCGAGCTCGACGCACGGCTCGGGGCTCAGGCGCTAGCGCCGTTCGACGTGACGCTTGCGGAGGTCGTCCCGATGGGGTCGCCGCGTCACTACTCAGCACTCTCGGCGCTGCTCGGCGAGGGGCGGGCGCAGGTCGCGGCGTGCCTCACCGAGCTCGGGGGGCGGCTCTGCGAAGTGGCCCTCGGACGGCGGCCGAGCCGGCCCGCGAAGCCTCACGTCACCATCGCTCGGCCCCGGCGCGCTGCCACGGACGCACAGCGGGCCGAGGGGCTCGCCTGGGCTCGAGCCGTCGAGCTCGGGAGCGCCCGGCGGCGGCTCGACCGGATTGCGCTTTACACCTGGAGTGATCTGCGGAAGGAGCGCCTTTTCAAAATCGTGGCCGAGAGGAACCTGGCGGCAACCTAGGGGTGAAATTCCCGCAACGTTCCGTAGGTTCTATTTGGCGTACTCGGAGCAGCGGCTCGCGTGGAATTTCTCAAGAAGCTCTTACTTTGCGCTGGATTGGCAGCGCTCGGCCTCGGCGGCACGGCCGTAGGCGACGCCCGCGCCGACGCGGCGCCCGGCAGCACTTCCATCGAGCTTGAAATCGTCGTCGGCAACGCGCGCGGGCGCGTGCTCTGCGGGGTGTACGAGAAGGCGGGCTGGCTGCGCCGCCCGCTGCACGCCGCATCCGCTTCCATCCGTGGTGGAGTGGCTGTTTGCCGGTTCAACGAGCTGCGCCCCGGTGTCTACGCGGCGGGCGGCTTTCAGGACGAGAACCTGAACGGCAAGCTCGATCGGCGCTGGACCGGGATGCCTTCGGAGCCGTGGTGCGTATCGCGAGAGAGCCGCGGGACGATTGGGGCGCCGTCGTTTTCGTCGGCGAGCTTCGCGGTGGGCACGGCTCCCGTGCGTTTGCGCTGTCGCGCGAAGTAGCGCGGCGTGCCCCCACTCAGATTTCGATCTGGGTGCCGATCTCGACGACTTGGCTCGGGGGGATGCCGAAGAAGGCGGTGGCGGGGCGGGCGTTGCGCGTGAGGAAGGCGAAGAGGTGCTCGCGCCAGAGCGCCATGCCGGCTTGCTTGTCGGGGAGAACGGTTTCGCGGCCGAGGAAGAAGGTGACGTACTCGAGCGAGTGGTTCTCGAATTCGGGGCGCTGGAAGAGCTCCGGCACGTCGGGTGTTTCCATGAAGCCGTAGCGGGCGACGGCGCGCGAGAAGCCGGAGTCGTAGCCGTCGATGCGCACGCGCTGCTCGAGCGGAACGCGCGCCACCTTCTCCGTGATGATCGTGAGCAACAGAACGCGCTCGTGCACGGCGCGCATGTGGAGCAGGCCCTGCAGGAGCGCCGGCGGCGTGCCGCTGTCGTTGCCCGTGAGGTACACGGCGGTGCCCGGCACGCGCGCGGGACGCTCGACGTTCATGAGCTCGAGAAAATCCTCGAGCGGGACGCTGCGCTCCTTGATCTTCGTGAACAGGAGCTGCCGTCCGCGGCGCCAGGTCGTGAAGATCGTGTACATGAGCGCGCCGATCGCGAGCGGGAACCAACCGCCGTGCTTGATCTTGGTGAGGTTCGAGCTCAAAAAGACGAGCTCGACGCAGAGGAGCGGGATCGTGATCGCGAGGGCGAGGGCCTTGCTCCAGCGCCACTGCATCCTGGCGACGACGTACGCGAGGAGCGTCGTGATGGTCATGTCGAGCGTGACGGCGACGCCGTACGCCGCGGCCAGCCCGCTCGAGCTGCCGAAGCCCCACACGGCGCCGACCGCGCCGAGCATCAGGCCCCAATTGACGATGGGGACGTAGATTTGCCCGATCTGGTGCGCGGACGTGTGCTGGATGCGCACGCGCGGCAAGAACCCGAGCATCAGCGCCTGGCGCGTGACGGAGAAGGCGCCCGAGATCAGCGCTTGCGAGGCGATGATGGTTGCGAGCGTCGAGAGGGCAACGAGCGGGTAGAGCCCCCAGGTCGGCGCCAAGTTGTAGAAGGGGCTCGCGAGCGCTTCCGGCTTGCGCAAGAGCAGCGCGCCCTGGCCGAAGTAGTTGAGGAGCAGGGCTGGCAGCGTCACGGCGAACCACGCGATGCGGATCGGCCGCGCCCCGAAATGTCCCATGTCTGCGTACAGCGCCTCGCCGCCCGTCACGACGAGGAACACCGAGCCGAGCACCAGGAAACCGAGGCGGCCGTTGCGCACGAAGAATCCGATGGCGTGCGACGGGCTCACGGCGCCGAGAATGCTCGGGCTCTCCACGATGTTCACGACGCCGAGCAGCGCGAGCACGCCGAACCAGGTGAGCATCACGGGGCCGAAGACCGCACCCACGCGGCCCGTGCCGTGGCGCTGCTGGAAGAAGAGCAGCACCAAAATCGCGCTCGCGGCCGGCAAAATCACGGGCTCGAACGCGTGCGCGGCGACGCCGAGGCCTTCCACGGCGCTCAGCACGGAGATGGCCGGCGTGATGATGCCGTCGCCGAAGAGCAGCGCGGCGCCGAAGAGCCCCACCGTCAGTGCGAGACGGTGCGCCCAGGGCCGGAGCTCAGAGCTCGAGGTGGCGAGGGCCGTGAGCGCCAGCATGCCGCCCTCGCCCGCGTTGTCGGCGCGCAGCACGTACGCGACGTACTTGAGCGAAATTACCAGCATCAGCGCCCAGAACACCAAGGACACGATGCCGAGCACGTTCTCGGGGCTCGTCGGGACGCCGTGCGCGCGGTTCAAACATTCACGCACCGCGTAAAGCGGGCTCGTGCCGATGTCCCCGAACACGACGCCCAGCGACGCGAGCGCCAGTGTTCTGAGGCGCGGGTGCCCGCCGTGAGCGGGCTCCGAGGTCGACATGCTCGACTGATCCGGACTCCGGGCGAGCGTGGGAGTCAAGATTTCACTCCCGTGACGCGCGAAGTGTGACTATCGTCGAGCCATGAGCGAGCGACGCGGACACGGTCGTGCGAGGCTTTTGGTCGTCGGTCCCTGTGCGCTGCTTGGCGCCGTGGCCTGTGGCGAAGATGCGAGCGGCAAGCACTGGAGCGAGCTGGCGACCTGCCTGGCAGGCCCCGCAGCGAGCCTCGGCGTCGCCGAGCGCGTGCCGAAGCTGCGCCAGGTGATGCTCGGCAACCCGCCGGCCCCCGCGGCGAAGGACGCGTGGCCGAAGCGCTGCACGCCGTACGCCGACAACCTCTACACGTCGCTCGATAACTCCGGCAAGCCGCAGCTCCTGAAGCGGAAGCTCCACGATCGCTTCGGCTGCACCGACGCGAAGGGCAGCTGCGCGATCGCGGGCGACACCGCGCTCATCTCGGCGACGACCGAGCTCTGGGAATCGGCAAAATCAGCCGAGCTTGCGCTCGCTCCGGCCGCCAACGTGCCCGCGCCGGCCGCCGCGACGCCGCCGCTCGTCGACGCGAAGAGCTGGAAGAGCTTCGCGCCCAAGCCGCTCCGCGTGTCGGGTCCGGTGCTCACGGGCGACGGGCGCGCGCTCGTCGCGTTGAAGACGGCGGAGGGCCGCGTTCGCCCGATGGCGTGCGAGTTCGCAGCCGGCTTCGCCAAGGTGCGCTGCGTCGCGGGGAACGACAAGGTGCCGGAGCTCCCGCCGCAAAGCGTCGAGATCGTCAACGATTCGCGCGGGCTCTTCGCTGCGGGGCTCACGGAGAAGGGCCTCGTCGCGTACAACCTCGAGACGGGCGAAACCTCCGCGGTCGGTGGCCGCTCGGGCCGGCTCGTGCGCGACGGCGTCGTGGTCGAGAAAGCCGTGAAGGAAGACATCAGCGGCGGGCCGGAGGATCCGACGAAGCCCGACGCCAAGGCCAAGGGCAAGGCGAAGCCCGCCCCGAAGGCCAAGCCGGCAAAGGGCAAGTCGGCGATGCTGAGCAAGCCGGCCGGCGGAGCAGCGGCGCCTGACGAAGGGCTCGTCGCCGTCGAGCTCTCGAACGGCAAGGCGGGCAAGCCCGTGAAGCTCTCGCTCACGAGCCCGGTCGGGGACCCGCTCACGCTCGGCAATCAGATCCTCGCGCTCACGCCGACCGAAGGCGGGGCAGAGCTCACGGTGAAGTCCCTGAGCCATGGCCGCCTGAAGGACAGCCCGAGCTTGAAGGGGAACTTCGCGGGCGCCTTCCACACCTGTCAGAAGGGCGACACTTACGCGTTCGCGACCTACGCCGGACGCAGCGGCCAAGGCAGCGCCAAGCCGACGGGCGGCGAGGGCAAGACGGCCGTCACCTTCAGCACGTACAGCGGCAGCGGCTGGTCGAAGCCTGCCGATGCGACCATGCCTTTCGACCGCGCGGGCGAGTCGGAGCTCGTGTGCACGTCGAGCGGCGCCAGCATCGCTTGGCTCAAGGGTGACAAGACGAGCACCACCGTCGGACGCATCGACTGCAAGGCGGACGGCTGCAAGTCGAGCGACGTGAGCATCCCCGGCTTCGACAGCGCGTACCTCTGGGCGGTCGCGCCGCTCGGCGACAAGGTGTTCGTGCTGTATCGCTCGAGCCTCGGCGACACGCGCGTGCGCGTCGCAGCGCTCGCCGATCTGCCGACCGCGAAGGACACGATCGTCTTCGACGTGGGCGACTTCGGTGGCCCCACGACGGGCGATCTCGGCGTGCTCGCGTCCGATACCGCCGCACTGCTCTTGTTCCGCGGTGAGCAGCCGGTGGCGCTGCGCCTCGGCCCGGACGGCGTCGTGACTGTCGTGTCGTCCTAGGCGCGAGCCTGCGTCGCAAAACCGGCTTTGCCGGCCCTAGCGTCCCCCGACGCCGCCCATTTACGTGGGGCCGCCGGCGAGTTTTAGCGCGCGAGATAAAACCTGACATAAGGCTGTCATTCGAGGCCGGTAGGCTCCTTCTCGTCTCGACGAAAGGAGCCCCCATGACCCATACGACCACCTCTGCCGCCGCCAAGAAGATCGTCACTCGCACCGGAAGCTGCCACTGCGGCGCCGTCCGCTTCGCCGTCGATCTCGAGGAGGGGTTTCAGGCCTCCCACTGCAACTGCAGCATTTGCACGAAGATTGCGCAGACCGGCGTGATCCTGAAGCCGAGCGCGTTCACGCTCCTCGCGGGCGAAGAAAGTCTGGGGCGGTACACGTGGGGCATGAAGGTTTCGACGCGGCACTTCTGCCGACACTGCGGGATCCACTGCTTCGGCGCGGGGCACCTGGCGGAGATCGGTGGCGACTTCGTCTCCGCGAACCTGAACTGCCTCGACGATTTCGACGTCAACGAGCTCGAGGTCGTGCACTGGGACGGGCGCCACGACAACTGGATGGCCGGGCCGCGGAGCACGCCGTTCCCGCTCCACGCGACGCCCGCACCGGAGGCAGCGCCGTCCGAGCTGCTCGCCGCAGGCTGAGCAACGAGGAGTGCTGCGCTACGTCGAGCTCGATCGAGTCGCATCGAGCTCGACCACGTGGGCGCGCAGGATGCGGTCGAGCCGGAACGGCCGGCGTTCGCCGTGCTCCAGATCCTCGGCGTCGAGGTGTGTTTCGTGCCGATCCATGTGCACGGCAAGGATGCGGATCGTGCGCACGGATTCGGTCGAATTGCTGCTCAAGTACGTGATGCAGAGCGGCTGCTGCTCGAACCAGGCGCGCTCGACGGCGGCGCGCACGCCCTTCTTTGCGGGCAGCGCCGGCACGCCGGAGAACGAGAGCTCTTTGAGCCGCGACAAGAGGTCGCGCTGCGCGGACGTCGAGAGCGCGGCCCGCACCTTGTCGAGCCCCGACTCGAGCGTGTCTGCGAACGGCAGGAGTCTCATGTCGATCGCGTAGCGCCCCAGCGCCACGATCAGCGCCGCTTCGCGCGCCGTGAAGTTCACGGGCGGCAGGCTGTAGCTGCGATCGAGCGCGTAGCCGCCACCGCGGCCGCGCTCCGCCGAGAGAGGGAGCGCCGCGGCGCGCAGCGTGTCGAGATCGCGGTAGATGGTGCGCACCGTGACCTCGAAGCGGTCGGCGAGCGCCTCCGCCGTCACGCCCGTGCGCCGGGCACGCAGGAACTCGGCGAGCGCGAACAGCCGTTCGGTACGCTGCATCGAGCAATGCCTGACATGATCCTGACCTCGCGTCGACAGCGGCGACGGCCGGCGCCGCAACGGTGCCGCGACGCGCGTCGGCCTCTAGTGCCCGTCGAGCACCGCGCGCACCTTGCGCAGAAGCTCGTCGTGGGCGATCGGCTTCGACAGGAACGGCACGCCGCTCTCGAGCACGCCCTGGTCCACGACGGAGTCCTCCGTGTAGCCGGAGACGAAGAGCACGCGAAGCTCCGGCAGGGTGCGGCGGATCCGCGCCGCGAGGTCGCGGCCGCTCATCCTCGGCAACACGACGTCCGTCAGCAGGAGATGCACCGGCGAGTCGTGCTGCTCGGCGATCAGGAACGCTTCGCCGCCGTTCTGAGCCTCCAAAACGACGTAGCCGTAGCGGTAGAGCACGTCTCTCACGAAGCCGCGCACCTGCTCGTCGTCTTCGACGAGGAGCACCGTTTCCGTTCCGCGCACCGTCGAGGGAGGTTGCGGCTCCGCGCGCGGCTCGTCGGCTTGCCCGGTGACCCAGGGCAAATACAGCGTGAGCGTGGTCCCGCGACCGACCTCGCTCTCCGCCTCCACGTAGCCGCCGCTCTGCCGCACGATGCCCCACACCGTAGAGAGCCCGAGCCCCGTGCCCTTGCCTTGCGCCTTCGTCGTGAAGAAGGGCTCGAAGATGCGCTCGCGCGTCGCGGAGTCCATGCCGGAGCCCGTATCGGTGACCGAGAGCGCGACGTAGCGCCCGGGATCGAGGCCGCGGTGCTCGCGCGCGAAAGCTTCGTCGAGGATCGCGTTACGCGTCACGATCCCGATGCTGCCGCCCGACGGCATTGCGTCGCGCGCGTTGACGATCAGGTTCATGAGCACCTGCTCCATCTGACCCGGATCGGCGAGCGTCTTGCCGAGCTCGGGCGAGCGGTAGATGGTCACGCTCACGTCGTCGCCCACCACGCGCCGCATCATCTTCTCGAAGCCGGTGACGATCTGATTGAGGTCGACGATGCGCGGCCTGAGCGCTTGCTTGCGACTGAATGCGAGCAGCTGGCGCGTGAGCTCGCTCGCTCGGCGGGCGGCTTTCGCGACCTCCTCGAGATCGGGACGGAGGCCGCTTTCCGCGGGAAGTCCGTCGATCGCGAGCACGGTGTAGCCGAGGATCACGGACAAGAGGTTGTTGAAATCGTGGGCGATTCCGCCGGCGAGCTGGCCGATCGCGTCCATCTTCTGCGCTTGCCGGAGCTCCACCTCGAGCTCGGCGCGACGCTCGTCGACGTCGCGCAACGTTTGCTCGCTGCGCGCTCGCACGATCGCGATCGCGACGAGGTGCGTCGCCGTGGCCACCCAATGAGTCTCCTCCACGGTCGGGCCGCGGCATCGCTTGTAGTAGATCGCGAAGGTCGCGAGCAGCTCGCGCTGGGCCGAGAATACCGGCGTTGACCAGCAGGCGCGCAAGCCGTGCGCGAGCGCTATGTCCTTGTAGCGAGCCCAATACGGATGGGTCGCGATGTCCTCCACGATCACGCGCTCGCCGAGGTGAGCGGCGCTACCGCACGAGCCCGCGTCCGGACCGATCGACTCGCCGTCGAGCGCCGACGTGAACGCGCGCGGGAGGCTCGGCGCGGCGCCGTGACGGAGCGTCCGCGTCGCAGGGTCGTAGAGCAAGATAGTGCAGAAGAGACCCTCGGACTGGCGCTCGATCAGCCGCACGATGGCGTCCAGCACGTCGGAGAGCGGAGCTCCGCCCGCGACCGCCTCGATCACTCTCCATTGCTCGACATGGAACGAGTCCATTGTTACGACCTGCCCCAAGCGAGACGCGGTGCGTCACGGCAGGGCGCCCCAAGGCCTGAAGCTTACACCCAAGCTCGCTTGGGTGGATGGAAACAAGAGACCAGCCGGCTGACGAAGAGCGCGCTCGCCGGTTAAGGCAATGACCACGCCGGTTCAAGCCGCCAACGGCGCTGCGAATCGATACGCGGGCGCTAGGTCGGGTCGCGGCGGGTCGTCAGGCGCCGAGCGGCACGCCGTCGAAGAAGGCGACTGCGCCGGTCTCGAGGTCGTACTCGGCGCCCACGACGGCGAGCTTGCCGGCGAGCACGAGCTCCTCGAGGATCTGGCTGCCGTGACGCAGGTGGTCGGTGGACGCGCGCACGTTGGCGCGCACCGCTTCGCGCATCACGTTGGGCGGGGTCTCGCCCGGCCGCACCAAGCTCTGCACGTGCGGCGCAATGCGATCGGTGATCGAGCGGAGGTTCTTCGACTCGGGGCCCTGGCCCGTCTCGATGGCGCGCACGGTGGCTCCGACGGCGCCACAGCCCGTATGGCCCATCACGACGACGAGTCGCGAGCCGAACTGCGACGCGGCGAACTCGATCGAGCCGACGACGGAGGGGGCCACGATGTTGCCCGCGATGCGCACCACGAATAGGTCGCCGAAGCCTTCGTCGAACAGGATCTCCACGGGCGTGCGCGAGTCCGAGCAACCGAGCACGATGGCGAACGGCCGCTGCGGGCGCGTGGCCATGTGAGAGCTGAAGGCGCGCGCCGAGGTCGGCGACGATTCGGCGCGGAAGCGGCGGTTGCCTTCGATGAGGCGAGCAAGGGACGCTTCGGCGGAAATGTCGTTCGGGTCTTTGGGCATGCGGAGCCCCTCATAGCACTCTGCCCGGCGAGGCAAGTTTCGCCCCGCCGGACGGCATGACGGTTTCCGTATTACTCACGTGGCGCGGCGTTTTGCCCCGTTATTCGGCACCCGCGAGGGCGGCGGAGCTCGGCGGCGGGGCGGGCTCAGCCGGCAGGCTCACGTCGCGGCCGATCAGCATCGCGCCGACGCGCCCTGACGCACCGTGCCAGAAACCCGCCTGCGCGACGAACTTCTCCGGATTGCGAAACGTGCCGAGCACGAGGTCCCAGACCATGAGGAAGTTTCCGTAGTTGTACGCGTGCACGCCGCGCTCGTGGTGGACGGAGTGCGCTTCGGGTCGTTGAATGAGGTAGCCGAGCCAGCGCG
The DNA here is from genome assembly GCA_035558375.1 of Polyangiaceae bacterium. Classification (GTDB taxonomy): domain Bacteria; phylum Myxococcota_A; class Polyangia; order Polyangiales; family Polyangiaceae; genus PMG-095. Next base: position 1,349 of record DATMCL010000110.1, on the reverse strand, counting down.
GCGTGTTCACGTTCAGGTGCTGGAAGATGCCGGCGAAGAAAGTGAGGTAGCCCGCAATCAGCGCGGCTTCCGGCGTCACGCCGAGCAGCCCGACGACCACGTTGGCGAGGCCCGCCTGCACGATGATGTCGAAGGGATGAAAGTAGGCCGAGCCCGCAACGTCCATGCGCTCGGCGCTGTGGTGCATCTGATGCGTCCAGCGCCAGAGGAAGGGAACGTTGTGAAGCGTGCGATGCGCCGCGTACCCGAAGAGATCGGACACGACGAAGGCCAAGAGGCCGCCCCAGCCGGCGCCGAGCCAAGCGAGCTTGAACGGAGCTTTGTCGGCGACTGTGCTGGCGAGCAGGGCAGGAACGACACCGCCGAGCACTGCCGACATCACGAAGAACGCGATGCCCTTCAGCAGCCAGCCTTTGACCTTGGGGAGCGGTCTGGCGGGAAAGACGCGCTCGAGCACCAGCGCCGCGATGAACGTGACCGGGAACAGGATGGTGATGATCGTCTCCATGCCTGGGCGGCGTGACGATCGGTGGAACACCCGTTCCACCCGCTCGGAACGGCGCGCAGCGGGTTGACGCCCCCGTCGGGCTCTGCGAAGGCGCGTTTCATGGCAATGACCACGACGGCGAGCGGGCTATCCTACGAGGACACGCGGGCGGGCACCGGGGCGACCCCGATGAAGGGGCAGACCTGCGCCATGCACTACACGGGCTGGCTCTGGGAAAACGGCGCCAAGGGCGCGAAATTCGACAGCTCCCACGACCGCGGCAGGCCGTTCCTCTTCGCTCTCGGCATGGGTCGGGTCATCGGCGGCTGGGACGAGGGCGTCGCCAGCATGCAGGTGGGCGGCGCGCGCACGCTCCTGATCCCCCCGAAGCTCGGCTACGGCGAGCGCGGCGCCGGCGGCCTCATCCCCCCGAACGCCACGCTCCTGTTCGAGGTCGAGCTGCTCGAGATCAAGTAGGGCCTGCGGCCAAAATCGCCGGTACACTGGGGATCCCATGCCCCGTGGGACCCCGAGCCCAGCGCACGTGCTCGGCAGCGTGACGTGCGTCGCGGTGCTGATGGGCGGCGTTGCGTGCAGTGGCAGTGAACGGGGAGCGGGAGCGGGAGCGGGGACGGGGGCGACGGTGAGCTCGGGGGGACGCGGGAGCGCGGCTGGGATGGGTGGCATCGGAGCCAGTGCGGCCGGCGGCGTCGGTGCTGGCGCAGGCGGGGGATCGGGGATGGGTTCGGGTTCGGGTGGCGGAGGGAACGGGAGCGGGGGCGGGTCGGGGTCAATGGCAGGGTCAATGGCAGGGGTAGGGTCAATGGCAGGGGTAGGGTCAATGGCAGGGGCAGGGGCAGAG
>DATMCL010000109.1:0-9594 GCA_035558375.1 Polyangiaceae bacterium | reverse complement strand
CTGCGCCACGGAGTCCGGCAAGTCCTCGAGCCTGAGCACGTCGCCGCGACAGAGTACCGCCGCGCGCTCGATGACGTTCTCGAGCTCGCGCACGTTGCCGGGCCACCCGTAGTCCATCAGTCGCGCAAGCACGTCGCGCGGAACGCTGAGGCGCGCGCGCCCGTTCTTCTTGCAGTAGATGCCGAGGAAGTGATCGACGAGCAACGCCACGTCCTCGCGCCGTGAGCGCAGCGGCGGCGCGGTGAGCGCGATCACGTTCAGGCGGTAGAAGAGATCCTCGCGGAAGCGGCCCGCTTCGACCTCCGCCGCGAGATCGCGATTCGTCGCCGCGATGATGCGCGCGTCGCTGGTGACGGTGTTCCCGCCCACGGGCTCGTACTCGCCCTCCTGGAGGACGCGCAGGATCTTCACCTGCACCGCGGGCGAAAGCTCGCCGATCTCGTCGAGAAAGAGCGTGCCGCCCTTGGCCTTCGCGAAGCGACCCTCGCGCCGGCCGACCGCGCCGGTGAACGCACCGCGCTCGTGCCCGAAGAGCTCCGCCTCGAGGATGCTCTCGGGAATCGCCGCGCAATTGACCGCCACGAACGGCCCCGCGGCGCGCGCGCTCTTGCCGTGGAGGTAGCGCGCCAAGAGCTCCTTGCCCGTGCCGCTCTCGCCGAGCACGAGCACGGTCGCGCTCGACGGTGCGGCTTGCGTCGCCACGTCGAGCACGCGCCTCAGCACCGGACTCTGGCCGATGATCTCGCGCGTCGTGAGGAGCTTCAGCTCCTGGCGAAGCGAGCGATTCTCGACGACCAGCTTCTGGCGCTCGGCCGCTTTGCGCACGCTCTTCACGATGGTCATGCGCTTGAGCGGCTTCTCGACGAAGTCGTACGCCCCTTCGCGCATCGCCTGCACCGCCGTCTCGACCGTGCCGTAGGCCGTCATCACGACGACCTCCGCGTCGGGCGCGACTTCCTTCACCGCCTTCAGGAGCTCGAGCCCGCTCGTGCCCGGCATCATCAGGTCCGTGAGCACGACCTGCACGCGGTGCTTGCGCACGAGATCGAGCGCGCCCTTGGCGCCGTCCGCGACGAACACGCGCATCTGCTCGCGCTCGAAGATCTTCTGGAGCGAAGCGAGGTTCGATGCCTCGTCGTCGACGACGAGGACCGTGATCTCCTCCCCCGAGGCTGGGCGCTCTGCCGCTTCGTCAGCGGAATCGGACAGGCTGTCCTTCACCTTGCTAATATGTCACTAGCCCGGACCATGTGTCAAACCGGCTTCTTTCCTGCCATTTCCTGCTCGCGAAGCTCGCGCGGCATCTCGAAGTCGCGTGCAGCAAGGACCAGGCGCTCGACCCGCTCGCCGCTGACGAGGCCGTCAACGATGGCCTCCACGTCCTCCTCCCTCACCCGCCCGTAGACGAAGTGATCGGGCTCGACCGCGATGCTCGGCCCCGCCCAGCACACGTCGAGGCAGCTCGACGTGCAGGCGCGCACCTCGAGCTCCGCCAGGCCGCGCTTCTTCAACAGCTCCTTCAGCCGCGCGTGGATCTCGACCGCCCCGCGCGCCGCGCACGAGCCCTTCGGCGTCCCGTCGGGTCGCCGGTTCACGCACACGAACAGGAAGCGCTTGCGCTGAGGGATGGGAGACCTTACCCGATTTTCGGCCTTGCGCCGAGCCGTTCGCGACAACGCGCCCGTCAGGTCGACGACGGTCGACCTTTTGGGGTGCGTCGCGCCGGTCGACGTGGTTCCGACGCTTTGGTCGCGTTTGTTTTCGGGGCCCCGGCCCCGAAAACGAGATTCACAACGCGGCCGCGCTCAGCGAACCTTGATCGCGCAGCCGAGGCCGACGGTCACGCCGCTCGCAGCCTGCTTGCTCAGGTCTTCGCATGTCTTCGGGCAGGCGATGAGCTTGGTCGGCTTGCACATCGCGCTCTTGTCGCGGATGTTGCAGTCGTAGTGCCACTCGTCGGTCATGCCCGTGCAAGCCGTCGGCTCGACGTTGACGAGCTCTTTGTTCCCCGCTTCGCTCTGCACGGTCACATTGACGAGGTTCCAGTCGAGCGTCTGACCGGGAGGCGGTGGGGGCGGCAGGAACTCGCATCCGACGCGTGATTTTCTGATGTTGGCGAGCGCCGTCAGGAACTGCTGCTGCACGTCGCCACCCGAGCTGATCACGAACGCGTGGTCCGAGCCGCCCGCCTTCGCGATACGGTCGAGGTTCGTCTGCGCAGTCGCGTCGCCTTCGGCAAAGACGCCGATCACGAAGGTGGTAACGCTCGCGTCGTTCGGACCCGCGGGCGTGTAACCCTCCGTCGCGACGCCGACGACGTCGTCGAGCGCCGCGGGGATCTCGCTCGAGACCTCGCGGCCCGACGTGCAGTCGGTCGGCATGCCGTCCGTCGCGAGCAGGACGACCTGCGAGTGGCCGACGCTCGCCTTGGCACGATCGCGCGCGTGGCCGATGGCGCCGAGCAGCGCAGGAAGCGACGGCGTATCCCCGATCGGCATCTGCGCCGTGACGGAGGTCGTGAGCGAGTTCGCCGTGTCCGGCAGCGTGAGGTAGTCGACCGCCGGTGTCTTGTAGGTGTTCGGCTCGCACACCGTCTCGTGCGCGCAGAACGAGCTCGCGGCGGGCAAGCACAGGCCCGCACCGCCGTTGGGACCACAGCCCGCCTGGGGTTTGCCGGGGTTGGCCACGCCGCAAGAGAGCGTCGCGTCCGCTTCGCAGTTGCCGTATTGAATGCAGCGACCGAGCGCCGCATCGACGGTCTGACACTCGGTGTTCGAAGCGCATTTCTTGCCGCTCAGGTGGCAGACGCCGTCCATGCACGGGCCCGAGTCGCGCCGCACGACGTTCGAGCACGGTGCCGTGTCGTTCGGGTCCGTGCCGGGGGTACAGGGCACGAGCATTCCGTCCGGGAATTGCTGGCAGATGTTCATGAGGCACGGGGCCGCCCCGAGGCACTCGGCGTCGCTCATGCACGACGACGGAACGCCAGGGACCCGTTGCGGGAAGTACTGAATCGCGACGCTGAGGCCGGCGGATGACGCGTCGGCGAAGAACGCCGAGAGCGCACTCTGCACCGCGGTCCATTTCGTGGTCGCCGCGCCCGCGCCCCCGGCGGGATCGAGCATCGACCCCGAGATGTCGAGCATCACGTAGACGTCGACCGGCACCGGCATGCCGGGTGTGAACATTGCGGCGCAGGTATCGGTTCCACCCGAGCCGGCGCCCGAGGTCGCGCCGCTCCCCGTGCCGGCGAGCATCACGCCGCCGCCCGTGGCCGCGCCGCCGCCGACGCCGATGCCGCCACCCGTTCCGCCACCTGCACCGCTCGTCGAACCCGCCGTGCCACTCGAGCCGCCGTTGTCGCCGCCGAGTCCGTGGTTGCCCCCCTTCGAAGGACTACACGCAAGAGCGGCCCCCATCCCGATGAAGGGCAGCATCAAAGCCAAAGCACGACCGAAAGTGAGCATCCGGTGACTATAACATTCCCCTACCGAGCGGCAGGTCGGGGGCGACCCGAGGCCCTGAGGGTGGAAAAAGCGACCGGCACTGCGCTTCGCATCGTCGAGGGAAGCGACCCGCAAGGCGGGTCGCGTCTAGGGTGAAACAAGTGCACCGTGGCGGCACGACTCCGCTCCTCCCCGTGTGCGACAGCGAACTACTCGAGAGCCATGTAGGCAGAATTTCGGGAGGTTCCGTGGCGAGACACGGGCGAGAACGGGCGTATGCGTCGGAAATGGTATGCTGTTGCTCAATGACGTCGAGCACCCGGCTCCTCACGCGAGCCTTCCTCTCTTCACTTCCTCTGATCGGCGCGTGCAGCACCGGCAAGCCGCCGAGCGGCGACGACACCGTCGCTACGGGCGCGACCGGCGGCAGCACCGCGGGCACTACCGGCAACGGTGGCAGCTCCGCGTCGAGCATGGGTGGCAGCGCCGCGACCGCGAGCAATGGCGGCTCCGTCGGTGTGATGGGTGGCGCGAGCGGGTCGGCAGCGATGGGCGGCGCAGCAGCGACGGCAGCGACCGGTGGCGACGTCGCCATGGGTGGCACGGGCGGCAGCGCTGCAGCCGGTGGCGACGCGGGCTCGGCGGCGGTTGGCGGAACGGCGGGCGCCTCCGCAGCGGCTGGCATGAGCGGCATGGCTGGAACCGATCCCGGAATCTGCCAACACCTGAGCGCGGTCGCGACGCCGCAGGTGCCGACGATCGAGCTCGTCGTCGACACGTCGTCGAGCATGTTCAAGACGTCTCCGACGGCTTGGTCGGTGCTGTATGCGGCGCTCGACGGGGCCGACGGCGTCCTCCCCGCCGTGCAAGACAAGATGAATTTGGGCTTCGCGAGCTACAAAGGCTTGATGGGGACGTCCGAGACGGACCCGGCGTGCGCGACGATGACGATCGTCGATCCCGCACCGAATAACTTCGCGGCGATCGACCCCGTCTACAAGAAGCTCGGCGAGGACGACAAGGGGATGCCGTACACGATGAACAACAACCCGCCGGCGAAGTGGGAGACCCCCACGAACTACGCCATCAACTACGCCGTGAAGCAGCTCCAGGCGTACAACCCGATGCCCCCCGGACCGAAGTACATCCTGCTCGTGACGGACGGCAACCCGAACACGTGCGAGGTCGTCGACCCGCAGTGTGGGCAGGACTACGCGATCAAGGCGACGCAGGACGCGTACGCTGCGGGCGTCGGGCTCTTCGTGGTCGGCGTGGGCGACATCGTCACCGATCCGGACAATGGCTGTTCCGGCACTGGCCAGCACTGCGGCCTCGCTCACCTGCAAGACTTGGCGAATGCGGGCGTGGGCGCCCCGGTGCTCGCCCCGTGCGACGACGTGACCTCCGACCAGTGCCAGGCGAAAACCTCCTCGAATTGCATCAAGGACCGAACGCTCACGGCCGCGTACACGGTGGGCGCTCCGAACGTTGGCGTGCCGTTCCAGGTCGACACCTCGTCCAGCACCGCCCAGACGGAGCTCAAGAAGGTGCTCACCGATCTGCTCAACACGATCGTGTCGTGCAGCTTCGAGCTCGACGTGATCATCACGGGCGATCCGTCGCTCGGCATCGTGTCGCTCGGCGGAACGCCGGTCACTTACAACGTCCCGGACGGCTGGATCGTCGAGTCGGACTCGTTCCACGTGACGCTCACGGGCGCCGCCTGCGAGTCGTACAAGGCAGGCGCCGAAGTCAGCATCGACTTCCCCTGCGATCCGAGCGGCAATCCGATCGCCGTGCACCGCTGAGCCGGCGCGCCGGGTCCTCCGTCGCTTCGCAGCAGGAACGTCGCGCGCCGCGCCTCAGCGGCGCGTGACGGCGGCGACCGAGGCCTCGACGATGTCGCAAAGCTCCTCGAGCTCGTCGTCGGCGATCGTGAGCGGTGGCGTGACGTACACCGTCGAGCCGAGCGGACGCAGGTACGCGCCGCGCGCGAGCGCCTCTTCGTAGACGCGCCAGCCCGCTCCGTCGAGGTAACCCTCGGCGTTCAGCTCGAGCGCGGCGACCATCCCGAGGCTGCGCACGCCGCTCACGCCGGGTAGCTCGGCCAGGCGCGCGAAACGTGCGGCCAGGTGTTTGGCCTTCGGCTGCGCTCGCTCGACGATGCGCTCCTCGCGGAAGACGGCGAGCACCTCGAGCGCCACGCGCGCGCCGAGCGGATTGCCGCAGTACGTGTGGCCATGGAAGAAGGCGCGCGAGCGGTCGCCCAGGAACCCCTCGAACAACCGCGCGCTGGCGAGCGTCGCGGCCATCGGCAAGATCCCGCCCGAAAACGCCTTGCCGACGCACAGGATGTCGGGAACGACCGACGCGTGCTCCGACGCCCACATCGGGCCCGTGCGTCCGTAGCCGGTGAACACCTCGTCGAGCACGAGGAATACGTCGTGTCGCTCGGTGAGCTCGCGGGCCGCGCGCACGAGCCCGGGATCGTAGATGCGCATGCCGCCCGCGCCCTGAACCACGGGCTCGAGCACGACCGCGGCAATCTCGTCCGAGTGGGCACGGAGCAGCTCGCCGAGCACGCCGAACGCGCGCTCGTAGCCGCCCTCCGTGCTCGGAACGCGTAAGCAATCCCCGATGAGCCCCGCGAACGCGCGCCGGAAGAGCTCGATGCCCGAGAGGTAGGTCGCCCCGAGCGTCTCGCCGTGAAACGCGCCGTCGAGCGCCACGAAGCGGCGCCGTTCGGGGCGGCCATTTTGCGCCCAGTATTGCGCGGCGAGCTTGAGCGCGGTCTCGACGGCGGTCGAGCCGTCGTCGCTGAAGAAGACGTGCGGGAGCGCGCCGGGCGAGCACGCCGAAAGCTCCGCAGCGAGACGCACGGCGGGCTCGTGCGTGATCCCCGCGAGCACGACGTGGGCGAGCGTTTCGGCCTGCTCGGCGAGCGCGCGGACGAGGCGCGGATGGCGATGCCCGAGCGCTGCGCAGTACCACGAGGAATTGGCGTCGAGGTACGAGCGCCCGTTCGCGTCGAAGAAGCGCGAGCCCTCCGCTCGGACGACGACGAGCGGATCCGTCTCGGCGAGGTAGGGCCCCATCGGCGTGTAGGGGTGCCAGACGTGGCGCTTGTCGAGCGCGACGAGCTCGCTGCGGGAGAGGGACGCCGCGCGCGGGGGCGGGTCGGGGCGGGTCATGAGGCGACGATCACGGGCGGTCTCTGCGACGGGGAGGTCGGCTTGGCAATCGGGAAATGCAGGGTGACCGTCGTTCCAACGCCTTCCGCGCTCTCGATGCCGAGCCAGCCGCCGTGCGCCTCGACGATGCGCTGCACGATGGGAAGACCGAGCCCGGTGCCGCTCGGTCGCGTCGTGTAGAAGGGATCGAGCGCACGGCGCCGGACGTCGGGCGGCATGCCGTGTCCGGTGTCGGCGATCTCGATGCGGACGCTCGGCTCGCTCGTGCCCTCGTCGCGTCGGATCCGAACGTTGACCGTCCCGCCGTCACGCATGGCCTGACGCGCGTTCGAGATCAGATTGTCGAACACCAGCCGGAACAGGTTCGGATCGACCCAAACGGTTTCGGCATCGGGCGCGGCGTCGACGCGCACCGCGAGGCTCTCACCCTCGGCTGCGTTGAAGCGGTGAGCCATCTCGGTGAGCGCCACGGGCTGACGGCTGATGCTGAAGGGACGCGCGAAGCGGAGGAGGTCGCCGACCAGCCGGTTCAAGCGGCCCGCCTCCTCCTCCACGATGTCGAGCAGCGTGGTCCGGTCCTCGGGACGCAGCGACCCGCGCCGTAGGCCGGCGACGGCGTTGACGATCACCGCGAGCGGGTTGCGCACCTCGTGCGCGATGGCGGCCGCGAGCTCGCCCACCTCGGCGAGCTGCCGTTTGTTGCTGAGCTCGTCCTGGATCTGGCGCAGCTCGGCGTGCGAATGCCTGAGCTCTTCCGTGCGCTCGCGCAGCCGAACGGCCGCGCTCTGGAGCTCCGCCGTCGCGATGCGATAGCGCAAAAGGAGGGCCGAAGCGACGCCGAACGCGTAGATCAGGAACGCGTGCGGCAGGAGGCTCACCGTCTTCGGGAACCACCCACTCGCGAGACCTACGTCGTTGAGGACGGCCGGCAGCGTGACGCTGCCGCCAATCAGCGCACTCAACGCTTCCTTTCGGCCCTCGGTGTACGCGCGGGCGAGGAGCAGCATGGTCACGCACGCTTCGAGCGCGCCCACCGCGTAGAAGAGGTAACAGACGAGGTTCGGCACGCCGAGGGAGAAGCGCACCGGGTCGCCGAAGAGCAGCGCGTCCACCACGCGCCGGCCATGCCAAAACCGATTCGTCCAGACGAAGATCTCGAACACGAGCGCGACGCCGTAGATCAGCGCGAGCAGCGAGGGGCGCCCGCGCACGCGCGCGAAAGCGAGCGCGAAGTGTAGGTTCAGCGCGGCGCCCGCGATGTAGCCCGCGTGCGTGATCACATCCGAGCGCTGGTACTCCTCGAACGTGCGCCCGACGTAGTCGCGCGCCTCGCCCAGGCTCGACAGACTGAACGCAAAGCAGAGCAGGCTGAAAAGCAGATGCTCGCGCTCGCGCCGGCCGAGCACGAACGCGAGCAGGAAGTAGATCCCGAGCGCCGCGTGGGTCACCGACCACGCGCCCACGACGCCGCCGATTACTTCGCTGCTCATGGTCGTTCGCGGGCCGGGCGGGCCTGAGCCCGACGCCAGCCGGCCGCCGCATCGTACACCACGGCCGGGCGCTCGGTCCTCGCCAGGGGCGGGCGGATCTGCTACGCGCGGAGTTCCCCGTGAGCTACGTCGTCCTCGCTCGCAAGTGGCGTCCGATGCGCTTCGACGATCTGGTCGGTCAGGACCATGTCGCGCGCACGCTCGGCAACGCGATCCAGACCGGGCGCGTCGCGCACGCGTTCCTCTTCACCGGCGTTCGCGGCGTCGGCAAGACCACGAGCGCCCGCATCCTCGCCAAGGCGCTGAATTGCCTCGGCGATCCCGAGACCACGCCGCCGGGCACCGATCCCGGACCGACGATACAGCCGTGCCTCAAATGCGCGGCCTGCCTCGAGATCGCCTCGGGCTCGGACGTCGATGTCTGGGAGATCGACGGAGCGAGCTACAACGGCATCGACGAGGTCCGAAAGCTTCAGGATTCGCTGCCCTACCGGCCACAGCGCGATCGCTACAAGATCTTCATCGTCGACGAGGTGCACATGCTCTCGCAGAGCGCCTGGAACGCCTTCTTGAAGACGCTGGAGGAGCCGCCCCCGCACGTGAAGTTCATCTTCGCGACGACGGAGGTGCACAAGGTGCCGGTCACGATCCTCTCACGCGTGCAGCGCTTCGACTTCAAGCTGATCTCTCAGCAAGCGATCGCCGGACGGCTCCGCCACGTGCTCTCGGTAGAGAAGATCCAAGCCGACGACGCCGCCGTCGCGCTCCTCGCGCGCGAAGCCGCTGGAAGCATGCGCGACGCCATGAGCCTGCTCGACCAGGTGATCGCGTGGGGCGGCGAAGCGCTCGTCGGCAAGGACGTGGCCAAGGTGCTCGGCGTCGCGAGCCGCAGCGTGCTGCACGAGCTCGCGCAAGCGCTCGTCGGTGGAAAGCCCGAACGCTGCCTGGCTCTCGTCGGCGAGCTCGCGGAGCAGGGCTACGATCTCGTCCACGTCGCGCGCGATCTCTTGTCGATGCTCCGCGATCTCGTCGTCGCCAAGGTCTGCGAAACCCCGGGGGAGCTCCTCGACTTGCCCGCGGAAGAGGCCAAGGACGTGCAGGCGCTCGCGCGCGAGGCGGGTCCGGACGACCTGCTCCGCTTGCACCAAGGCTTCGCGCAAGGCTTCGACGACGTGGCCCGCAGCGGCCAGCCGCGCGCCGCGCTCGAGATGCTCCTCGTCCGGCTCGCCCGCCGTCCGCCGCTCCTCCCCATCGACGAGCTCCTCGGCCGCCTCGGCGCCCTCGAGCGCCGACTGAGCGGCGCCGCCCCCGCCCCGAGCCGCGACCGCTCCCCCGCCCCCCGCGCCGAAGCCCCCCGCCTCGCCACTGTCACGCCTCTCCCCACGGCCGCCGCTTCCCCTCCGCGCTCCGCCACTCCCTCTTCCTCCGCCTCCCCCTCTGCCCCTAGCCCTAGCCCTAGCCCTAGCC
>DATMCL010000108.1:0-2840 GCA_035558375.1 Polyangiaceae bacterium | reverse complement strand
CCCGCGGCTTTGCCGGCAGCGCCGCTCTGTCCTGCCGAACCGCCAGAAGAGCCTCCGCTGCCCGCCTGGTTTCCGGCGCCGCCCTGCGTGGAGGCGCCTCCGTGCGTGGAGCCGGCCATGGACGAGCCCGCGCCGGATGATCCTCCGCTCGTTCGCGTGCCGCCGGTGCCGGCCGTGCCGCCGGGGTCGCTCTCGCTGCTGCTACAGGCCGCTGCTGTCGCGAGCGTGCACAAAACGGCTCCGCTCGCGGTCCACCAAGATCGCGTCATCAGTGTCGTGGCTTTCCAAGTCTCGCCTGCTTCTGGCGAGGATCGAATCAGTACACGCCCGGACAGGTGCGAAAATCTTCTCGCTTTGAACACCTTCGCGCGCGCATCGAGTATTTTCGCCGGCTACTTCCGCTCGTGACGGAGGAAAGCCGTTCGCCTTGAAAACGGCTCGAAAACCTCCTCACCCCATAGAGTCGCTCGACCGAATCTGCCCCGGTGAAAAGCTTTCACTCGCTCGGCCAGGCCGCGCGGAGCGTTCTTGCCAGCTCGCCCGCTTCGGCGTCCTCATAGACCAGCACGCCGACGCTCCACGAAAACACGTGCGCCGGGCGCGCGCCGTCTCCCGTCTCGTAGACCGGGAGCACGTGGATGTGAAAATGCGGGAAGCTCATCGGCAGCTGGGCGCTCGCGCCGAGCACGGCGACGAACGTGCGCGCCGGCGCGAGCGCCCGCTCGAGCGCCGAGCACGCCTGGTACGCGAGCCGCTGCAGATCGGCGTACACCGGCCAGCCGAGCGCGGTCGTGTCCTCCACGTGCTCGCGCGCGATGACGATCGAATGGCCGGGCCGGGAGCCGAAGCGATCGAGCAGGGCCACGCCGTGCGTGCTCTCCGCGAGGAGCTCGGCGGATTCGCGGGCGCGGCGCACGAGGGCGCACATCACGCAGCCGTCGCCCGTGCCGAGCAGCGTTCGGCGATTTTCGGCAAGGAGCTCGAGCGCTTCGGGCTTCTGGACGGTGCGCGGCATGTCGCTCGAGGGGGCACGCGCGCGGCGGAACGACCGCGCGTTCGACGCTACAAGCTTCTCATGAACGCGACGAGCGCGTCGATGTCCGCGCCGGCGAGCCCGGCCGTGCCGCCGTGATCGGCGCCGCCACACAGGCCGAAACGATCGCGCAGCGTGCGCGCGCAGCCGTCGTGCATGAGCGGCGCGCGGAGCCCCACGCCGAGCAGCCCCGGCGTGACGAAGGTGCCGCTCGTGCCCACGTCGTGGAGCTCGTTGTCGGTGTACTCGGGCCCCGCGTGGCAGTTGATGCAGGCCACGTCGGGATCCGAGAACAGCGTGCGCCCACGCTCGACGAGCGCGGGGTCGAGATCGTCGGCGGGGGCGAGCGCCGGGATCGTGTCGAGCCAGCTCTTGAGCGCCCCCACGTCTTCGTTCGGTGGGACCACGGGTAGCGCCATGCGCTTGATCATGACTTCGCTGAAGAGGTCCTCGAAGGTCGTGAGGTCACCGCTCCAGTGGAACGGCGCGCGCGAGCCGACCTTGCCTTCGAGCGCCTGCGAGCGCCGCATGCCGACCTCGGAGAACACCCACGTGTGCCCGTCGTCCCCGCCCTCGGGGTGGCAGGATGCGCACGAGATACCGGTGCCCGAGTTCATGTGGAACATCGCGAAGCCGGTGTCGAAGTGCGAGTCGGTCGCGAGCGGGATGAACACGTCACCTTCGAGCTCGAGCATGGCGGGCTCGCGCGATTGAATGACGTACTTGCCGGCCGCGTCGAAGGTGACGGCGACGGGCTCGCCGGGCTGGTGGTGCTGGACTGCCTGCGCGCCGCCGCACGCGTTGCCGCCGAAGCTCACGGGCGGCCCGCCGGTGCTCACGTCGAGCGTGTCGAGGAACAGGTTCGGCAAATCGCTTTTCACCGACCAGGAATTGCCGCTACCGACGACGGCGACGCGTGTGCCGTCGCGCGACACGGCAAGGTCGATCGGTCCGACGGCGTTGGCGACGATGCTCGAGGCCATGGCGAAGCCGCCGGCCGTGCTCGTCGTCAGGGTCGTGCTGCTGTTCGCAGCGGGCAGCGTCGTGCCGTCGAGCGACATCAGCGTGAGCACCTGCTGGACGACGCCACCCACGCAGCCTCCGCCGTAGTGGGCGTCGACTCCGGTGCCGAGTGGAATCGAGCTCTCGACCTCGTGCGAGAGAAGGAACAGCCCGCCCGGGAGCGGGACGCCGCGGAAGGCGACGCCCGCGGAGTTGTTGCCGATTGACGGTGGCGTGGTGCGCGCAGCGACCGTCCCTGCCGAGTCGACGCGCAGGATCTCCGCGCTGCGGAAGCGCGTCACGTAGCGGTTTCCGCCGAGCAGGAAGACGTCTCGGAGATCGGTGTCGAGCGTGACTTTCGAGACGAGGGTGCCGCTCGTCCCGTCGAGTGTCACGAGGTTGCCGGAACGGCAGGCGACGTGGAGCGTGTTCGTGGTGGCGTCGTAGGCCATGCCGCGCGGGGCGTTGCACACGGGCGTTCGCGCGCGAATCGTCGCGGAGGCGAGATCGACCGCGAGCACGGCGCCGCCGCGACGCGCCGCGACGAACACCGTGCCGGTCGGTCCCTCGACGACGCGGCCGAGCTGCTCGCCGGGAGTCGTCGCGACCGTGCGGACGCTGCGCGCCGCGAGATCGACCAAGAACACGCTGTTGCGATCGGCGTCCGCGGCGACCGCGGTCGTTCCGTCGGCCGTGACGAGCAAGGTGCCGCCGCTGATCGGCGCCGCGTCGGCGCTCTTCACCGTGTCCTGGAAGAGCGGCGGGAGCTGATCGTGCGGCGTGACGGTGGCGGTGGTGGTCGCCG
>DATMCL010000107.1:0-24451 GCA_035558375.1 Polyangiaceae bacterium | reverse complement strand
GTGACGGACGCGTTCTGGGACGAGCTCCCGGCGACCGGGGCACCGTATCGCGACGTTGTCGCAGGGGGTAGCTACGTCTACGCGTTGACTCAGGCGCACACTATCGCTTGCTCGATCGGCAGGTTCGTCCCGGACGGTACGTTCAAGGTGCTCGCTAGCGACATGGAGAGGTACTGCGGTATCCACACGGACGGGTCGGTGACCTGCTGGACAGGTTTCAGCGCCCAGCCGTTGACGACGCCCGCCGTCACGCTCGAGACAATCAGCGTCGCCGGCCTTCGCGTCTGCGGGATGCGCGCCGACGGGAGCGCCGTGTGCTGGACCGAGGCAACCGATCCGATCGTCGAGGAGAAGCCCGGGCCGCTCAAGGCGATCGCGGCTGGCCTCGACGGCGAGTGCATCATGCACCTCGACGGAACGGTGGCCTGCCGCGGCGAGTACTACGACGACGGCGCGCGGCCCCAGCCAACGGGCGTGTTCGACAGCATCGCGCAGGAGTGCGGCATTCGCCCGGGCGGCACCGTCTCCTGCTGGGGCCAATACCGGAGGTAAGCCGACCCGCGCCGGAGGCGAGTTTACGAGCTGGAGGCGCGGATCAGATTCGAACTGACGTGTGACGGTTTTGCAAACCGTTGCCTAACCACTTGGCTACCGCGCCGTGCGTCTAAGCTTCCCCCGGAACGGGGGCCGCGGATAGTACCCCTGGCGAGCCTCCCGTCAACGGGCATCGTGCCCCTAAAATCTCGGAAAATGGCGAGCTTGTAACGCTCGGGTGCCGCCGGCCACTCCCGGGTATGGCCGCCGCGCTCGCGCTCCCCGTGCTACCCACGCCGGGCATGCCGCTCGAGCTGTCGGACGCGGAGCTCGCCGCCCTCGTCGCTTCGCGCGAGAGCCGGGCCGAGGCGGCGCTCTTTGCGCGCTTCGCGAAGCGCGTCGAGCTCTACGGACGCAAGCACCTCGGGAGCCAGCCGGCAGCCGACGATCTCGTCCAGCAGGTGATGCTGATCGTCCTCGAGGCGGTGCGGGCGGGAAAAGTCGAGGACCCGAGCAAGCTCGCCTCCTTCGTGCTCGGGACGTGCCGCAACGTGACCTGGGACCTACGCCGTGCGGTGGGCCGCCAGCAGCGTTACGAGCGTGAAGTCGCAAGCGACGAAGCCGCCGTGTCGCCGCCGTCGATGAGCGAGCGCGACGTGCTGCGCCTGCGAAACTGCATGGGCGGGCTCCCCGAGCGCGAGATGCTGGTCGTGCGCATGACCTTCCTGGAGGATCAGACCGCGGAAGAGGTCGGCGCGCGCCTCGGCTTGAGCGCCGGCAACGTGCGCGTGATCCGCCATCGCGCGCTCGCCAAGCTCGGAAGCTGCCTCAACGCGAAGGAGGCTTCGTGACCTGCCCGAATCTCGAAACGATCGCCGCCTGGACGCTCGACGAGCTCGACGAGGGCGCGTCCAACGCCTTCGAGGAGCACTACTTCGGCTGCGACACCTGCGTCGAGCAAGCCGAGCGCATGCGTCGCCTCGTCAGCGAGCTCGAGGCCACGGTGCCGGCCGTGCTCACGCAGGCGCGCAAGAAGCGGCTCGAAGCGACCCAGCCGCGCCCGATGAGCGTCCCCGTGCGGCCGGGCGAGACCGCAACGATTCGGCTCGGCGGCGACGCGCCGCTCGGCTTCTGGGTCATGCACGCACCGCTCGCGACCGCGAAGCGCGTCGATTTCGAGGCCCGCGACGCGAGCGGCACCCCGCTCTTCGCGATTCAGGACGTGCCGTTCGACGCGGAGCGCGGCGAGGTCGTGCTCGCCTGCCAGGTCCACTACCGCAACCTGCCCGGCATCCAGAGCATGCACGTGAGCCTGACCGCAACGGACGCCGAAGGCGCGCGCTCGGTCGGCGAGTACGTTCTCGAGCATCAGTTCGAATCTCCGTAACGCTCTGACCTCGGTCTCCACTCCCAGGAAGAAGGGAGACCGAATGACCATCACCAATCAGACGACCGGCACCACGCTCGACGAGATCGCCCCGCGCATCTTTCGTATCAGCACGCCCGTGCCGGCGAACCCCGCCCTGCCCCCGGGCTTTTCGTTCAACCAGTTCTTGCTCGCCGCGGACGAGCCGCTGCTCTTCCACACGGGCTCGCGCCGCCTCTTCCCGCTCGTGCTCGAGGCCGTGCGCCGCGTGCTCCCGCCCGAGAGCATGCGCTACGTCGCCTTCTCGCACGTCGAAGGCGACGAGTGCGGCTCGCTCGACGAATGGCTCGAGGTCGCTCCACAGGCCGTCCCGCTCTGCAGCAAAGTCGGAGCCATGACCTTCGCCGCCGAAACGAGCGCTCGAGCCCCCAAAGCCCTCGCCCACGGCGAGCGCGTCGAGCTCGGCAGCCACACCGTCACCTGGTTCGACGCTCCCCACACGCCGCACGGGTGGGATTGCGGCTACCTCGGCGAGCTAGGCACGAAAACGCTCTTCTGCGGCGATCTGTTCACGCAGTTCGGCGACAAGAACCCCGCCGTGACCGAGAGCGAGCTCGTGGGACCGAGCGAGGCGATGCGCGTGGCCATGGACTACTTCTCGCACGGACCCATGGTGCGGCCGAACATCGAGAAGCTCGCGGCGTTCGAGCCACGGCTGCTCGCCTGCATGCACGGCAGCTCGTTCCGCGGGGACGGCCGCGCGCAGCTGCTCGGACTCGCGGACGCGCTTTCCGCGCGCGGGTAGGGCCGAAACGCCGGTACTTGGGCACGCCGGAGGTCGACGGCGTAGACTCAGCGGACGCCCGGGCACCATGAGCGATACCGTCGTTCTTCCGTCGTCCCCCGTGGCGGGACTGCTGTCCGGGGACCTGATCGCGGGCAAGTACCGGCTCGAGCGCGAGCTCGGGCGCGGGGGCATGGGTACGGTCTGGTCGGCGCTGCACGTGACCTTGAACCAGCGCGTCGCCATCAAGCTCATCGCGAGCGACCAGTCGCGCTCGGCCGACGCGCGTCACCGCTTCAGCGTCGAGGCGAAGGCAGCGGCGCGGCTCCGCTCGCGGCACGTGGTGCAGGTCTACGACGACGGCGAAACACCCGACGGTACGCCGTACATCGTGATGGAGTACCTCGAGGGGGAGACGCTCGAGGAGCGCTTGGAGCGCCAGAAGGAAATGGGGCTCCCCGAGGCGGTGCGCATCACGAGCCACGTCTGCCGCGCGCTCGCTCGCGCGCACGCTCAGGGCATCGTTCACCGCGACTTGAAGTCGGGCAACATCTTCCTCACGCGAACGGAGGACGACGAGGTCGGCTGGGTCGCCAAGGTGCTCGACTTCGGCGTCGCGAAGCTCTTGACCGAAGTGTCAGGGCCTTCGGCGACCAAGGCGGGCACCATCGTCGGCACACCGCTCTTCATGAGCCCGGAGCAGATCCGCGGCGCAAGCCAGGTCGATCACCGCGCGGATCTCTATTCGCTCGGGATGGTCTTCTACAACATGGTGACGGGCTCGCACGCCTTCGACGGCCCCTCGTACAGCGACGTGCTCGTGGCGATCTGCACCGAAACGCTGCCGGACATCCGCGTGGCCGCGCCGTGGCTACCCGCCGCGCTCGGCACGTGGTTCGACAAGGCGTGTGCGCGCGAGCGCGAGCAGCGCTTCCAAAGCGCCGACGAGATGGTGGAGGCGTTGCAGGAAGCCGCGGGACCCGCCTCGCGCATGTCGCGCCCATCGAGCCCCGAAGAGATCGGTGGTCCGTCAGGCACGCTGCTCGGCCACGTGCCGCCACACGCCGCCTCGACCGTCATGGCGCTCGACGTGCCACAGGTCCCGCCGGCCTCGAGCGTCGCGCGCGCCGCGAAGCTCGACCACGGAACGCTCAAGAGCGGCGACGCAGATCCGCTCAGCAAGACGGAATTCGCTCGGCCGCGCGCGCGCGCGCCGGACAGCCTGCTGCTCTGGGCGGTCACCGGCGTCGCGCTCGCCTTCGGCACGATGGCGCTCGTGATCGTGCTCGGGCGCACCACGCCCGCGTCGACGAATGGCGCGACGCGCGCCGACCCGGTCGCCGCAAGCCCGGCACCGCTCCCGTCGCCAGCGCCGCGTTCACCTCCCGTGAGCCACGCGCGCGCTACGGCCACGCCTCCGGTTCTAGAGCCCCAGGCTCCCGCAACGGCCGTGCCCGCTCCCGCTCCCTCACCTGTCGTGGCAAGCAACGCCGCGCGTCCCGCGGCGACGCACCGAACGGCGACGCTCACACCTCCACGCGCCGCCGTCACGAAACCTGCAACGCCGAGCGAGAAGCCGGCAGCGGCGGCGCGCACCCCCGTTTCCTCCGGCGCGCCCGACATGGGCTTCTGACGCGCTTTTGGGTAAAGTGCGCGTATGTGGATCGCAGAGCTTCGCTTGTGGGCGAGCGTTACCGCCTTTGGGCTCGCCACGCTTGGTCTTCCCTCACCGGCTAACGCCCAGGACAACCAGGCGGAGAACGTCGCGGCCGCGCGCGCGCTCGGGATCGAAGGCGTGCAGCTCGCCGATGCGGGCAAGTGCACCGAAGCGATCGAGAAGCTGACGCGAGCGGAGTCGCTGTACCACGCGCCCACGATCCTCGGCCGGCTCGGCGAGTGCCAGGTGAACGTCGGGCAGATCGTCGTCGGTACGGAGAACCTCAATCGCGTCGTGCGCGAGCAGCTCGCCCCGAACGCACCGAAAGCCTTCAAGGATGCGCAAGCCCGCGCGCAGAAAGCGCTCGACGCCGCGCTGCCGCGTATCGGCCACCTGACGGTGGTGGTCGAGCCGAAGGAGGCGAACGTCTCCGTGACGGTCAGCGCCGTGGCCGTTCCCTCCGCGCTCCTCGGCGTCGAGCGTCCGACCGATCCCGGCAGCCACGAGGTCGTGGCGAGCGCGCCCGGGTACGTCACGCAGCGCACGACCGTCGTGCTCGCCGAAGCGGGGCGTGAGACCGTGACACTCCGCCTGACGCTCGATCCGAACGCCCAAAAGGAAGTTCCCCCCGTGGCTCCGGTCGCGGCGGCCCCTCCGCCCCCTCCGGCCGCTCCCCCGCCCGAATCCAACCAGGGAAAAAAGACGCTCGCTTTCGTGTTGATCGGCACCGGCGTCGTCGGCGTGGCGACCGGAAGCATCACCGGCGCGATGGCGCTCTCCAAGAAGAGCGATCTCGACTGCCCGCAGAATCACTGCACCGGCAAGGAAGCCGACAAGCTCGACAGCGCTCGCACCATGGCCACCATCTCGACCATCGGATTCGCGGTCGGTATCCCTGCTGCGGCCGTGGGCACGGTGCTCCTGCTCACGAGCGGAAACAATTCGTCGAAAGCTGCCAAGCGCGAGCCCGCGAAACGCTTCGCCGCGAGTCCCTATCTGGGACCGACGAGCGCCGGCGTCGTGGGCTCGTTCTGGTGAAGCGCGGTCGCGCCGCCTTCACGTGCTGAGCCTGCGTCGAACGCACGAGCGGAGCCCGCGCCGAACGAGTAATGCGCCCTAGGGTGGCGACGTTGTCTTTTGCGCGCTGAACTGTACATCACTGCGCCCGAGCCACTCTCACTGACAGAAACCTACACATGGAGGTGGGGATGACGGCGCGGCGTGCGCGTTCGTTTTCTGTTAATCTGAGCGGATATGTTTGGCTTGGATCGATCGGATGTGCGCGGGGCGGGTGTCGCGCGGGTGGCGGTGCTCATCATGGTGGCGTGCGGCAGTCCCGACGCCCGACCTCTCTACGACGCCCCGGCGCCGCTCCACTCCTTCGCGGCCGCTGGCACGGGAACCGGTACCAGCGGCGGCACGGCCGGTAGCGGTGTGAGCGCCGCGGGCGGCAGCGGCGGTGACAGCGCGGGCAGCGGCGGCAGCATCACGGCGGGCAGCGGCAATGTCGCGGGCTCGCTAGCGCTCGGCGGCTCGAGCGGCAGCGGAGGGGTCGCGGGTGGCAGTGGGGGCAACGTCACGCTCGGCGGAACGGGCGGCGACGGCGCAGCGGGCGGCGAGCCGGGCGGCATGGGCGGCGAAGGCGGTGAGGCCGGCGCCCCTGCTCCACCAGTCGACTGCTCGAGCCACGGCGACACGGCCGCCGACTTCGACGGCCACTGCTACCTCTACCGCGACGGGGCGCTCACGTGGCCCGAAGCCGTCGACGACTGCAAGTCACGGGGCGGACACCTCGTGACGATCAGCTCCGAGGGACGCAGCGTGACGCGATTCCTCGGCGAAAACGCGTTCGTGTGGCAGCTCGCGCACGAGAGCGAAAGCTGGCTCGCGGCCACGGACGGCAAGGGCCTACACCAAAAAGGCGACGGCACCTTCTTCGAATGGAACGACGGCGAGCCGATGACGCTCGACAACTGGTCCGGGGGACAGCCCAACAACGCCCAGGCCTCCTGCGACACCGATACCGGCAGCTGCTACGAGCACTGCGGCTTTCAGTGGTCGAACCCAGGCAGGCAGATGGACGCGGTGCCGGGTTGGAATGATCGGGTTTGTGATCACGGGATGGGGTTTGTTTGTGAATGGGACGAGTAGAGGAAAAAAGCGCCGTCGACTCGCCGAGCGACTCGGACACAGGGGGAGCGTCCGGCGGCCGAGTCCCGCCTACTTCTGCGACCCGTCTAGATCCTCGGCCAAATAACTCAGAATCACTTCGTCCAGCGTCTGCTCGCTGATCGCCTCATCCCCGAAAATAGAACGCGCGCGGGCTTCCGGGGCGTTCGCGAAATTGGCGGCGGGGCGCTGGGGCTGGGGGCGCGCTTGGGGAGGGCGGCTGCGCGGCGGACGGACGCTTTTCGGGCCGCGCGGGGGCTGGGAGCGGGAGCGCGCGGGGAGCTTGTCGAGCGTCGCCACGTCGAGATCGAAGCCGTCGGCGTTCGGCGGAAGCACCGACTGCGCCACACCGCGCAGCGCGGGGTTCGAGAGCGAGCGCCGGCGCGGACGCTCGCTCGGGGCCCTGCTCTCCGGCGGAATGCTGCGCGGTGGCCGCACGCTCTTCGGCCCGGCCGGTCGCGACACGGCGGGCGGCTGCTCCGAGAGCGGACCGACCGCGCGCTCGAGCACGGTGTCGAGCTCACCGGCTCGCAGGGCCGTGAACATCGCCCGGTGCTGGTCCTTCATCAGGGAGCGCACGATCTTCGCGACGTCGCCCTTCTCGAGGTGCTCGCCGTACTCGGTGCGCGCAGTCTTGATGATGCGCCCACCGTCGGCGAAGAGATGGGTCACGATGCGCGCGAACTTGACGCCCGAGTCTTCGGTCTGGATGTGAAAAATCCGACCGCGGTGGCGGACGTTGTTGTTGAAACCGAGTACCGGCGGCGGCACCTTGGACAAGGGCAAACCTCTCGCGGGCGCCCGCGAAGATTCAGGATACCGCTATCGCGTAGCTTCGTCCAGGCGCCGCATCCCCTCGAGCAGCAGCGCTTCCGGGCTTTTATTGAAGAGCTCCTGCGGCGCGACGAAGTTCGGGTCCAAAACGAAGTCCCCCTGCGTCAACGCCAGCATCGCGTAGAACGCTTCCTCGCCGCGCTGGTTGCCGAAGAGCGCGTTGTAGATGGCGCCGTTGACGAAGTGGATCTCGCCCGCGCCGACCTGCGCCCGGATCTTGAGCGCGCCGGTCTTCCGACCGTGCCAGAGCACCTGCACCATGTCGGGCAGCCCCATCTCGGTGAGGGACCCGGACACGCCGCGCTTCGCTCCGGCGCGCGTCGCCTCGCGATCCATGATCTGACGAAGCTTGGCGACGAGTAGATCGGCGCTCACGGGCTTCGTCAGGAAGTCGGCGGCGCCGAGAGCGAACGCCTTCTGCGCGTCGGTGCCGGCCGCGCTGCCCGTGACGAAGACCCAGGGCAACGCCTTGCCCCACTCAGCCTTGCGCACGAGCTCGAGCAGCTTGAAGCCATCGGTCCCCTGCTCGAGCTCCATTTCGCAGATGACGATATCCATGTCGCCCTTCTCGAGCAGCTTCACGGCCTGCTCGGCGGAGCGTGCCTGGTTCACCTCGAAGCCTTGCTCGATGAGCCGGAGCTCGAGCACCGTCGTCTCCTCCGGATCCGCGTCGACGATCAGCGCGCGGCGCCGGTTCGCGAGCAAACGCTCCTTGAGATCCTCGCCGGTCACCGCGTGTTTGAAGATGTCGACCAGGTTCGGGTCGAAGATCGTGCCGCGGTGCCGCGCGAGCACCTCGCAGGCCTGCACGGGCCGAAGCGTCTTTCGGAACGGGTTGCGCGAGTTCTGCGTCAGATCCGCGTAGGTGTCCGTGATCGCGAGCAGGCGCGCGCCGAGCGGGATCTCCTTACCGGAGAGCTTGTCGGGGAAGCCCTGCCCGTCGTAGCGCTCGTACATGTGCTCGACCGCCTCGGCTGCCTCGGGCGGCAGGCGCACCGCTTCGAGCAGCTGGAGCGGCGCGCTGCCCTGCTTCTCCGCCGAGGTGCGGTGACCTTCGTACTCGGCGACGTTGAGCGCGGTCAGGTGGTACGCGCCCATCTTCCCGAGGTCGTGGATGTAGGCCGCCGCGACGTGCGCGGAGAGCAAAAAATCGGACACGCCGATGCGCTCCGAGATGCGTCGCATCAGGCGCCCGACCGTCGCGGAGTGACCGCGCAGCTCCGCGCGAGAGTTCTCCAGCAGCGAGACGAGCACGTTGAGCGTCTCGAGGTAGGAATCGTCGAGCGGGCCACGTCCGCGTCCCGGCGCGGTCTTTCCCGCATTTCCGAGGTCGTTCTCCGTGAGCGTGCGTTCGCCCGTCGTCGCCTCGCGAGCGAGCGACATCGTGAGGCTTTCCTCGCTCACGAGGTTGCGCTCGAACACGTCGAGCATCGTCGTGAACTGCGCGTGCGCGTCGCGATCGAGCGCCGCGAACGCGTGAATGTCGCCGAGGTAGGCCTTGCCGATCGCGGCCTTGATCCCGCGCGGCCGGCCCACGAAGGCGCGGACCTCCTTCGCGCCGGAGGCGACCTGCACGTCGTTCAGCGACTGGATGTCCCCGGGGTCGGGCACGACGACGCTGAGGGTCGCGGTGGCGGCGTCGTAGAGCACGGGGAACACGTTGGCGCGCTCGGCGAGCTTGCGCGGCACCTTGGCGAGCGTCGTGGGGTCGATCTCCGCCTTCGCGAGCTTCTCCGTCGAGACGAAGCGCGTCTTGTGCACCGTCGCGAGGTGCTTCAAGAGCGTGATCTCGTCGAGCGCCTTGAGCTCGAGCAGCGCTTCCTCCGCGCGATCGCCCGTGCGGGCGATGACGTTGAGAACCGCCTCCTGCTGCTCCGGGGTGATGAGCTTCTCGGTGACGAGCCGCTCGAGCATGCGGTTCTTCGGGGGGGCGCCCATGGCCTGACCTCCCATTTTAGCCCGGCTCGGGCCCGCGGACCGCGCCCGACGGCGGCCAGAAGGCCGGAAGAACCCAAAGGCCCTGGCGCTGGTCTTTCCGCCTGAGTTTTTCCTATTTCTCGGGCTGTTCTTGACGTTCCCGCCCGTGAACGCTAAGGGTTCGCCCCTTTTCTAGAGCCCCCTGAGGTCGAGCCCGACGATGCAAACCCCCTCCGCGAAACCAGCCGAAGCCGCCGCCACCCGCAAGTGGTGGGTCGTCGACGCCAAGGACCTGCCCTTGGGGCGCCTCGCCTCCCGCGTCGCGCAGGTGCTCTCCGGCAAGCACAAGACGAGCTACACGCCGCACGTCGACACGGGCGACTTCGTCGTCGTCGTCAACGCCGCCCAGGTCAAGGTGACGGGCAAGAAGGCGACCGACAAGCATTACTACACGCACAGCGGCTACCCGGGCGCGATCAAGAAGGAGAGCTTCCGGCATCTGCTCGTGAAGCACCCGGAGCGTCCCATCGAGCTCGCGGTGAAGGGCATGCTACCGAAGAACGTGCTCGGCCGGCAGATGATCGGCAAGCTGAAGGTTTACGGGAACGGCGCGCATCCACACCAGGCGCAAAAGCCGGAACCGCTCAAGGTCTGAGAAAGAACATGGCTGAAGCAGGACTCACGTACGCCACCGGTAAGAGGAAGACCGCCGTCGCCCGCGTTTGGATCGGGCCGGGCCAGGGCGCCTGGAGCGTCAACGGCAAGGTCGCCGAGGATTACTTCGAGCGCGAGACCTCGCGCATGATCGCGAAGCAGTCGCTCGAGCTGCTCGAGCTGCTCGACAAGTACAACGTGCGCGCGACGGTCGCCGGCGGCGGCCACAGCGCCCAGGCCGAGGCCCTGCGTCACGGCATCGCCCGCGCCCTCACCCGCGAAGATCCCGAGCGCCGTCGCTCGCTGAAGAAGGCGGGCTTCCTCACGCGTGACGACCGCAAGGTCGAGCGTAAGAAGTACGGCCAGGCTGGCGCCCGCAAGCGCTTCCAGTACTCGAAGCGCTAGTCGCTGCTGCGCCGCCGCGAGCGGCAGGCTCCGTCCCGGCGAGGCGGCGCTCGTTCGCGCCGCGCGCGGGGGTTTTACGGGCGCGTCGCGCGCCGGGGTCTACTCGCAGGTCGCCCCGCCGTCTTGTTCCCACACGTCGAGCGCTCGCCGATCCGCGGGCCCGGCCGGCGCGGGCGAAACGGCTCGCGCGGGCGCGACGGCCGAGCTCTGTGCGTCGTTCAAGCTACCGCCCCAGCGCAGCCAGCGGAGCTCCTGCCAGTCGGCGTCGATCTCCGCCTGCTGGCGCACGAGCCCGAAGCGCACGTCGTCCGGCAGGTCGAGGGTGAGCGCCCGCGCGTAGGCCCGCGCGGTCCGCGCCGTGGCGCGCGCACAGCTGATGTAGCCCTTGCCCTGGTGCGCACCGAGCACGAGCGCCTCGACCGAGCGGAGCGCACCCGTGATCTTCGCTCGATACGACGGGCCGTGCGCTGGCACGCCGGCGAGCGCTTCGACGCCGCTTCGCAGATCGCCGAGGAACACGCCGCGCCTCGAGGACTGCTGCCGCAAGCGAGCGCCCCGCTCGCCCCCGAACTGGAGCGCCGCGCTGTCGAGCGCGAACGCCTCGTCGTGGCAGGCGACGGCAAGGTGATTGAGCGCGCGACGGACGGTGTTCGGATTGGTCTTGGACATGGATCCCTCGGGTGGGCCGCGTCTCGAGAACGCCACCCTGGCGTAGTCCGACGCACGCGCGCTTCGTTCAAGATAGCCACGAAAGCAGGGCGCGCCTGGTTTCTTTCGCGAGTCACCGCTCAGAGCTCGGGGCCTCGCTCGGACGCTCCGTTGCCGGATGGCGTGGCAGGTCCCGCGACGAGGTCGAAAAGCAAGAGCTCGGCGTCCGAGCGCGCGGTCAGCGACACCGCGCGCTCGGCGACGATGCCGGCGCCGTCCCCGGTCGCGAGCACGAAGTTGCCAAGCGTCACTTCTCCGTGAACGAGGTGCAGCCAGACACAGCGTCGTTCGGGGAGCTCGTGGACCAGGTGCTGCCCGAGCGCGAGGAGCGCTGAATAAACCTCTGCGTCCGCCTGCATGCGCAACGAGCCTCGCCTCGCATCGGGTGCCGCCACCAGACACAAGACGCCCCGCCGATCGCCCGTGCTGAACCGCTTCTGCTCGTAGGGAAGCCCGAAACCATGCTGCGTCGGGCAGAGCCACGCTTGGAACAAGTGGGCCCCATCCGTTCGCGACGCGTTCTCGTGCACGGAACCCGACGAGCGGGCGACGATCATGCGCTGGAACTCCCCGGCGCGGATGACTCCCGAGCGACCGAGCGAGTCGTCGTGCGTGATCGCGCCGTCTCGCACGAACGTCAGTACCTCGGACAGGCGTGGAGACTGCGGAGCGATACTGCCGCCGGGCGCGAGCCGCTCCTCGTTGAGCAGCTCGAGGTTTCCGAAGCCTGCGGCGGCCCCTTCCGCGAGACTACCGGGGCGAAAGGTCAGCCAACACTCTTCTTTGCCGCGCCGGAAGTGGCCGCGCTCTTCGCTGCGGCAGACGGTGATCATTGGGCCGCACCCCCGAGCTCGGAACCCCCGCGAAACTCGAGCGCGCGGCCCAGCATGGTCCCCCGCTAACGGGTGGGCTCGATGACCGCGTTCCCATCCAGGCTGACCGCGGTCTGCGCCAAGAGTCTACCGTTGAGGGACGCCCCCGTTGCCAGCGTGATGGCGGTCTTCGCCAGGACGACGCCCTCGAAATGCGCGGTGCTACCGAGCGTCACTTGCCCCGAGACCTGCCAGAACACATGCTCGGCCAGCGCTCCGCCCGACAACACGACGTTGGTAGCGCTGCTCACCGTCAGATCTTCGGCGATCTGAAAGATCCAGATCTCCTTCGAGCTACCCTTGAGGGTGATATCCGCGGGGATCAGCAGGCCCGTTCCCCATTGATAAACTCCGGCGGCGAGCGTCATGCCGCCGATGTCTCCGGCGCCGAGCTCCGTGACGCTTGCGGCGCGGCTGGCCGCGTCGGTGAACGCCAGCTCCATGTCGCCGACCGCGGCGGTCATGTTCGCGGGCGTCGGGGTCGCGTAGTCGGCCGCATAAACCTGCCCCGTCACCTGAGGCGAGGTGGCGAACACGTTCGTCGCGTCGGCCGTGAGCGAGAACCCGGTGATGTAGCTCGCGGCCGCGGGGCTCACCCCCACGTTGCCGGTGACGGCGGAGATCGGCACGGTCGAGATGCCCGTCTTCGCCAGAATCACGTAGTCGCTCGCGGCTCCGAGCTCGACAGGCGACCCGTCGTCGCCGTTCGGCTCGCCGCTGTTCGAGCCCGCGTCGCCTGGATCGGCGTCCGTGCCCCCCGCGTCGGTGCCCCCTCCATGGCCTCCGAGCGCGCCGCTCCCACCCGCTGCGGCGGAGTCGCCCGCGCCGGCGCTCGGCGCGCCGCCCGTTCCGCCGGCTCTGCTCTTCCCTCCCCCGCCCAACGTTCCCGCTCGCGCACCACTCGCTCCGCCCACCGTGCCGCCCGCGCCCGAGTCGCCGGCTTCATCCTCTGGCGGGTCGCTCTCGCTCGCGCAAGACGCGACCACCGACACGAGCACGAGCAACATCGGTCCGGGGCTCGAGCCGAGCCATGTTCGGTTCATCATTCGTCGCCTTCTTCCGATACCTTCGAGCCTCTGTCGGCCGCCGCCTCTCCGCGTCCAGCGCGGAACAGGCGTGGCGGTCGCAAGCGACTCATGGGGCTCCCGCCGCGGGCGGCGCCTGCACGACGATCTCGACGCGTCGGTTGTTCGCGCGGCCCTCGGCTGACGCGTTGTCGGCGACGGACCGCGTGGCCCCGAACCCTTGCGCGGAGATGCGGTCGCTCGCGATGCCGCGCGTGACGAGGTAGTCGCGCACGCTCTGCGCGCGGCGCTGTGAAAGATCCTGGTTGGAGGACGCCGAGCCTTGCGAGTCGGTATGCCCCTCGACCACCATCTTGGACACCGGGTCCTCCCTGGTGAGAGCGTTGGCCACGTCGTTCAGCTTGAGCTGCGCGCCAGGCGACAGATCCGACTTCGCCGAGGTGAAAAGGACGCTGCCGGAAAGCGTGATGACCATGCCGCGCGGCTCTTGCTTGACGGTCGCGAACTTCGCGAGGTCGGCCGCGGCCTGGGCCGCACGAGCCTGGGCGTCCTTCAGTGCGACGCCTTGCGCGACGTAGGCGACGTTCTGCGCCGAGAGCTGATTCTTCGTGCGACCGAGCTCCGCGGCGGTGTCGGCGACGGCCTGCGACTGATCCGCGTGCATGGCATCGACGACGCCTGCCTGGGTCTTCTTCGCCAAGACCGTGCGAGCCGTGACTTCCGCGAGCTCGGCCTTGCGCGCCGCCAGGTACGCCTGATCGCGCGTGTTTTGGGTATCACCGTCTGCTTGGAAGGCTGCCTCGGCGGCGTCGAGCTGCTCCTTCGCGAGGTGCAGATCGGCGGGGTCGAGTTGCCCCGCGGGTCCCTTGCTGGCGCGATCGTACGCGGTGCGGGCCGTGACGAGATCCTGCGGGGGGAGCGACGACGCGCACCCCGCGACGCCGAAGATCATCGTAAAGGCGAGAATTCCGAGCTTTCGTTGGCTTTTCATCACATTGCTCCCTGTCCGACGTTGGTGGCCTTTTGCGCGGCCGCGTCGGTGACTGCGTCCTTGCCGGCTACCTGCGCGTTCTTTTCACGCGCCTTGGCGATCGCGAGCTCTGCGTCGGCCTTGGCACGAATCAAGAGACCCTCGGCGCGCTGGTTTTCGCCGGCCTTCATGGCCGCGCGCGCCTCCGCGATCTGCTCGTCGGCGAGCTTCAGCGAGAGCTGAGCAGAAGGCTCGTTGTTGGCGCCGAGCTCGCGCGCGCTCCGTTGCGCCGATTCGGCGTCCGCCATCCGCTGCACGGGCGGCGGAACGGTCGCCGCGCACGCGCCCCACACGATGGGCGCGGCCGTGATCAGTGATAGTATCGCTTTATTCATGAGTTCTCCGTCCGCGTCTTTCGCGGCAAAACTTGTCGTGCGGCTCCGCGGTGGCGTGCTGCAGTGCCGGCCTAAGCAGCTTCCGTGCCGTGCGATATTCAGCGGCGAACGCGGCACACCCGACGTTCGAGATCGAACCGACCCATCAAGATGACGGCGCAACCGGTCAATTCGAAGGAGTCGCGGAGGCCGCAAATCCGCGCTGCCTCGACGGGACTCGCGGGTGCCCCGTTGGCTCGGTTGTTGCGTCGACCGCACCACGATGAACCCGGAAGCGGCGGTCGGCGTTTTGACGGAGATCGCGATGGGGACCCACGGCGGCATCAGCGCGGCCGGTATGACCAACGTCGGGCTCGCGCGAGCTGGCAACGAAGACGCGTTTCTGATCGCGACCTTGCATCGCTCGCTCGTCGTGCAAGCGACGAGCTCGGCGACGAACGGCGCTGGAGCGCTCGAGTCGTTGGCCGGGACGTTGCTCGTGGTTGCCGACGGGATGGGAGGCGAGGGCGGCGGCGACATCGCGAGCCGCGTCGCAGTCGACGCCGTCGTCAGCTACCTGCTCAACGTCATGCCCTGGGCGAGCTCGGGGGCCGCGGCGACGGGCGAGGCGTCGTCGTCGGGGATCGGGGCGGAGCTGTCGTC
Organism: Polyangiaceae bacterium; assembly: GCA_035558375.1. Lineage (GTDB taxonomy): Bacteria > Myxococcota_A > Polyangia > Polyangiales > Polyangiaceae > PMG-095. Next base: position 9,519 of record DATMCL010000107.1, on the reverse strand, counting down.
CGCGCTCGTCGCCGGAGACGCCGACGTCAAGCTTGCTGCACAGCACTCCGCGACGCCTCACATGGGCACCACGCTCACCCTGGCGCTCGTGCTCTGGCCGGAGCTGTACGTGGCTCACGTGGGCGATACGCGCTGCTACTTGCTACGCGAAGGCCAGTTCAGCCGCCTCACCACCGACCATACGCTCGCACAACGGGTAGTGGACGAGGCAACCGAACCCGTCGTCCCGAGTCCCGAGCTCCACAACGTGTTGTGGAACTCCCTCGGAGGCAGCAAGGGCCTGCCGGAACCGCAGATCGTCGAGCTGACGCTCCGGCCCGATGATCGCTTGCTGCTCTGCTCGGACGGCCTCACCAAGCACGTCGCGGACCCGCAGATCCTGGCGGCACTTTCGACGCACGAGCCGAGTACCGCGCAGTGCGCACAACTCATCGCGCTCGCCAACGCCGCAGGCGGCTCGGACAACGTGACGGTCGTCGTGGCGAACGTGACGGGCTACGCGGTGTAACCAAAGCGCGCGCCCGCGCCCCATCCCGTCTCGTCGGAGGAGCTCGAGGGGAACGCCACGTCGCCCTCGAGTGACAGCTTGTACTGCTCGCTCGTGACGGGCGCGAAGGTGAGCAGGGCGGCGGCCAGGAGAGCGCCCGAGAGACGGCGCATGGCGCGCCCTGCGCTCGGGCCGAGCCAGCGTTGCGCGAGATGTCGGCCGGCCACCGCAGCGAGCGAGAGGGCCGTCGTCCGGGCCAAGTCGCTCCAGAGAGATCGTGCGGGCGGCGCGCGGCGCGGCGCGGGCGTCACGCGCGGCCAGGGCAGAAGCCGAGCGACGACAACTACCGCCGCGAGAACACCGACTCCGATCAGCACCGGCCGCGCCACGGAGGCCAAGCGCCGCGCGGAAGCAGCGCCGGTGAGCGAAGCGTTCCGAAGGCTCGTCGAAAAGGCGGCACCCGCGCGCGCGACGCGAGCCTCGGCTGCCGCGATCTCCCCCTGTGCCGGCGCCTCGACGTCGACCTGATCGCTTGTGCGATGGATGCTCACGTGTCCGCCCGCACGGTGACGACGTCGCCACGCAGACCACGCCAGGCCACCCAAAAGGCCCCCACCGTTCTCGCCAGAAAAGTCCGCGCGTGAGCGGACACGAGCTTGGCCTCGGCACGCGCCAGCTCCAGCATGCTTTCGACGACGCGGCCGGCAACCAGCGCCGCGTCGTGGTCGGTTGGTTCGACAGGCGGATGACCCATGCACCGCGGGAGTGCATCGATCGTGCCATCGCTCGTACCGGGCTTGGCTTGTTCCTTGCGTGAGCTTGCGACTGAACGCTCGCGAAAGTGATGACTCATGCCAAATACCAAACGAACGCTGTTGTCTCTCGGCGCAGCCATCGCGACGACCAAGCTCGCGCACATGGCTTCCGGGATGGAGCTCGACGACGTGCTCCGACCCGTGGGTCTCGCCAGGCGCAGGCGCCAATGGCCGGGAAAGCTCGCGTTCCTCGGGGCCGGCATCGTCGTCGGCGGTGTGACGGCGCTCTTGCTGGCCCCCTCCACCGGCGAGCAAGCGCGGGCTCGTGTCGCGAAGAAGGCGGGCGAGCTCGGTGAAGCCGCCCTACGGAAAGCGCGCGAAGCGCGACAGGAGCTACGCGACGAAGTCAGCGCCTTGAGTCCGCATCTCGGCAACGGTGGGGCGACTTCGAACCCTTCGCCGACCTGAGCTGCGAGAGCGTGGGGCGGTTTGCGACGGCTCGGCGCGTTCGTACGGTGCATCATTATGAGGTACGGTCCCATCGATTCGAAGGACCTGATCGATGCGCGCCGACGACCTGGATCACGACGAGCTCCTGGAGCTCGACTCCGCAGGCGGAATGATCCGCTTCGCCGGGCAGCGCGCGATCCTGATCGACGCCGTCGCGATGGGACTCCTGAGAAAGTACCTGGTCGAGAATTTCGGCCTCGCCGCGGCTCGCGCCGTTCTGACGCAGTTCGGCTTCGCGCACGGCTTTCGCATGGCCGAGGCGCTCAAAGCCGAGTTCAAGTGGGACAGCGACGAGGAGTGGCGCCGCGCCGGCACGCGAATTCACATGCTGGAGGGTCTCTTCCGCATCGAGTCGGGAAGCCTCGATCCCGTCTCCGCAGACGGCTCCACGCTCGTGGCCTCCTACGAGGCCGAGCAGCACCTCCTGCATTTCGGTCGCGCAGATAGCGCCACCTGCTGGACGCTGTGCGGGCTCACGAGCGGCTTCATCAGCCGCATCCAAGACCAAGAAATCTACGTGCTCGAGGACCGCTGCATGGGCCGGGGGGATGCCGCATGCCACCTCCTCGGTCGCACGCGCGAGGAGTGGGGCGACGAGCGCGCCGAAGATCTGCGCTTCTTCGAGACGACCCGACTCGAGGAGTGCCTCGACGTGTCGCTTCATCGCGTGATCGAGACGTTGAAGGCCGCCGATCGCAAGCTTCGCGAGCACCGGCGAGCGCTCGTGCGAGTAGCTCCGGAAGTGGAGGAGCCGCTCGGGCTCATCGCGAAGAGCCTGCCGATGCGCACGCTCTTGGATTTGGCGCGGCGCGTCGCCAAGGTCGATTCGACGACGCTCATCACCGGAGAGAGCGGCTCGGGGAAAGAGCGCATCGCGCGCCTCGTGCACGAAGAGTCGCCGCGCGCCGGCGGGCCCTTCATCGCGGTCAACTGCGGTGCCATCACGGAGACGCTGCTCGAGGGCGAGCTGTTCGGCCACGCGCGCGGAGCGTTCACGGGCGCGACGCAGGACCGACCGGGCCTGTTCGAAGCCGCCAACTCGGGCACCTTGCTCCTCGACGAAATTGGCGAGGTCTCACCGGGGATGCAGGTCAAGCTGCTCCGGGCGCTCCAGGAGCGCGAGGTCAGGCGCGTCGGCGAGAACAAGAGCCGTCCCGTCGACGTGCGAATCGTGGCGGCCACCAATCGCGATCTCGCGCACGGTGTCGCGGGCGGCACCTTCCGCCAGGATCTCTACTATCGGCTCAAGGTCGTCGAGCTGCGCGTGCCGCCGCTGCGCGAGCGCAGGGATGACTTGCTGCCCCTCGCCCGCGTGCTCTTGGCCGAGGCGGCGCTCCGCATGAAGCGCCCGCTTGCCGGCCTCGCTCCGAGCGCCGCCGATCAGCTCCTGCGCTACGAGTGGCCGGGCAACGTGCGCGAGCTCGAGAACGCGATGGAGCGGGCCGTTGCGCTTTCGCGCGGCAATCGCGTCGAGGTCGACGATCTGCCCGAGGAAATCCGCCTGGCATTTCCGAAGCCCGTCGCCACCCTGGGGAACGTGCGACCTCTCGAGCAGATCGAGAAGGAGTACATTCTCGCGGCCCTCGCCCTCAACGAGGGCAACCAGACTCACACCGCCGAGCAGCTAAACATCGGCTCCGCGACGCTCTACCGCAAGCTCAAGGGCTACGGCATGATCGGAAAGAAGGCGGCGAGCCCGAGCTAAGCGCGAAAGCGATGCTCGGGCCTTCCTCGCCGGCGAAGTCTCCGGCGCGGTAACGGCGAGGAGCCGACCGAAGACGGGCCGAGCGCCGCCGCGGCAACGATCAGGTGGACGCTCGGCGTCCGAGCGCGTGATAGGCGACCAGCAGCACGACCGCGCCGAGTAAGGACAAAAGGAATCCCGCGGGTCTTCCGTCGCCGACGCCGAGCAGCTGTCCGAGGAAGCCACCGACGAACGAGCCGAGCACGCCAATCACGATCGACGTGAGCCAGCCGCCCGCCTCGCGCCCCGGAACCAGCAAGCGCGCGATCACACCGACGACGAGTCCGAACAATAGAAACATGAGCAAATGCATGGTTTCGTTCCTGACGCGAAGCTCGCGCCGCTTGAGTGTGGCTTCACTCTGCGAACCGCGTTTTCGCCCGCAACTCGCGCGCAAACCGCGACGCCGTGTCGAAGAGCCGCCACTCGCGGGCCCCGACGGAGCTCCCGCGCAAAGAACGTGCGCACGAAAGGTCGACTCCGCAATCCCCAAAAGAGATCGTGCGTTCGATGTCGCTTGCGTATAGAGTCAGCGCTAGTCGGAAGTGGCCCCCACGCGCTTTCGACAGCAAACTGCGGGCTGATTTGCGATCCGCATCGGCTCGCGGGGTGTTCGGAGCACCACGCGCTCACGCCGAGCGAGACGCCGGCAGCGAAGGCATTTTCGAATGACCGCAAAAGACATTTTCTACACGGAAGACGCTCGACAGCTCATGCTCGCGGGCGTCAACGCGCTCGCCAACCTGGTCAAGGTCACGCTCGGCCCGCGCGGTCGCAACGTCGTGCTCGAGAGGAGCTACGGCGCGCCCACGATTACCAAGGACGGCGTGACCGTCGCCCGCGAAATCGAGTTCGAGAATCGCTTCGAGAACATGGGGGCGCAGATGGTGCGCGAGGTGGCGAGCAAGACGAGCGACGTCGCGGGCGATGGCACGACGACGGCGACGGTGCTGGCGCAGGCGATCTACCGAGAAGGCGCGAAGCTCGTCGCCGCGGGTCACGACCCGATGCAGCTCAAACGCGGCATCGACGCGGCCGTGGTCGCCGCCGTGAGCGCGCTGAAGCAGATGGCGAAGCCGACCAAAGATCCCAAGGAGATCGCCCACGTGGGCGCGATCAGCTCGAACGGCGACGCGGAGGTCGGCCAGAAGCTCGCCGAGGCGATGGAGAAGGTCGGCCGCGAAGGCGTGATCACGGTGGAGGACAGCAAGTCGTCGGAGACGACGCTCGAGACCGTGGAGGGCATGCAATTCGACCGCGGCTACCTGTCGCCTTATTTCGTGACCGACGCCGAGCGCATGGAAGCGACGTTCGACGACGCGTACCTCTTGGTGTGCGAGAAGCGGATCGCGTCCATGAGCGACCTCCTTCCCGTGCTCGAGGCCGTCGCGAAGCAACAAAAGCCGCTCGTCATCATCGCCGACGAGGTCGAGAGCGAGGCGCTCGCCACCTTGGTGGTGAACAAGCTGCGCGGCACGCTGAGCTGCGCGGCAGCAAAGGCTCCGAGCTTCGGAGACCGGCGCAAGGATTTCTTGAAAGACATCGCCGTCCTCACGGGCGCCCGCACCATCAGCGAGGAGCTCGGGCTCAAGCTCGAAAACGTGACGCTCGCCGATCTCGGGCGCGCGCGCCGAGTGACCCTCGACAAGGACACGACCACGATCATCGGGGGCGCGGGGGCGAAGGACGCCATTCAGGCGCGCATTGCCGAGCTGCGCGGGCAACTGGCGAACGCGGAGAACGAGCACGACAAGGAGAAGCTCGGCGAGCGTCTCGCGAAGCTTTCCGGGGGCGTGGCGATCATCAAGGTCGGCGCGGTCACGGAGCTCGAGCTCAAGGAAAAGAAGGCCCGCGTGGAAGACGCGCTCCACGCGACGCGCGCCGCGGTCGAGGAGGGCATCGTGGCCGGCGGCGGCGTGGCCCTGCTTCGGACCCAGCCGGCGCTCGACAAGCTGTCGCTCGATCCCGAGCAGCTGGTGGGCGTGCGCGTCATTCGCCGCGCGCTCGAAGAACCGCTGCGCCAGATCGCGGAGAACGCGGGGCTCGAAGGCTCCGTCGTCGTCAACCGCGTGCGCGAAAGCAAGGACGATTTCGGTCACAACGCCGCCACGGGGGAGTACGGCAACCTGATGGCCATGGGCATCATCGATCCCGTGAAGGTCGTGCGCTCGGCGCTCGAGAACGCGGCGAGCGTCGCCGGCATGATGCTGACGACCGAATGCATGATCGGCGAGCACCAGAGGCGTGCGGGCGGCTCCTCCTAGCTCGGTCTTTTTGGGGGGGATTTTTGGGGCCGCGCTCTAGCGCGGCGACGCGGCTGAGCTAGGCTGCGCCGGCCATGCTGAAAGTCGCCATCATCGGTGCCGCCGGCTACACGGGCTCGGAGCTCGTACGGCTCGTGCACTGTCATCCCGAGCTCTCGCTCGAGGTCGTCGCGGCGCGCGACAACGCGGGCAAGCGCCTCGACCGCGTGTTGCCGTCGACGCTCGGCGTGCCCGGGCTCGGGGACCGGATGCTCGAATCGTTCGATCCGGCACAGGCGGCGGAGCTCGCCAAGCGCATCGACGTGGCGTTTCTCGGTCTGCCCCACGCCGCGAGCGCCCGCGCCGGTAAGGCGCTCTACGAAGCGGGCGTGCGCGTGGTCGATCTTTCCGCGGACTTCCGCCTGAAGAGCTGCGATGTCTACGAGAAGACGTACGGCCCGCATCCCGCGCCCGAGCTCTTCGAGCACGCCGTGTACGGATTGCCCGAGCTCCATCGGCGCGAGCTTGCGAACGCGAAGCTCATCGCGGCTCCGGGCTGCTACCCCACCTCGGCCATCTTGCCGCTCGCACCGCTTTTGCACGCAAAGCTCGTCGAAACGCGCGGGATCATCATCGATTCGAAGAGCGGCGTGAGCGGCGCCGGCCGCACTCCGGGCCCCGCTTACCACCTGCCCGAAGCCGCCGAGGGAATTCGGCCGTACAAGATCGCCGGGACGCACCGTCACGTCCCCGAGATCGAGCAGGAGCTCTCCCTCGCCGCGGGCGAGCCGATCACCGTGGTCTTCACGCCGCAGCTCGCTCCGATGAGTCGCGGCATCCTGAGCGTCGCTTACGCTCGGCTGCTCCCCGGCAAGACGGCCGACGACTGCCGTAACGCCGCGCGGGCGCTCTACGCCCAAGGGCTCGTGAGCGTCCTCGACGACGGCATCCTTCCCGACACCCTCTGGGTGCGCGGCTCGGCCCGCGCCCACGTGGCCTATGCGCTAGACGCGCGAACTTCCACGATAATTGCCATGGCAGCCATCGACAACCTGGCCAAGGGCGCTTCCGCCCAGGCGATCCAAGCGCTGAACGTCGCGATGGGCTGGAAAGACGCCCTCGGCCTCCCCGAAATTGCTCAGTTTCCCTGACAAGCCCCGGAATTGCGCATCTCTGCCCCGTTGTCGCCGGGCGAGATTCGTGGGGAGTATTGGGATCCGATTCCATGCGAGGGTCCCGCGCGCCGTTCAAGCTCCGGAGCGAGTTCCAGCCCAAGGGTGATCAGCCGAAGGCCATCGAGGAGCTCTGCGCCGGGCTCGACGCGGACCGGCGTTATCAGACGCTGCTCGGCATCACGGGCAGCGGCAAGACGTTCACGATCGCGAACGTCATTCAGCACTACGCGCGACCGACGCTGATCATCGCGCCGAACAAGACGCTCGCGGCGCAGCTGTACGCCGAGATGCGCGACCTGTTCCCGCAAGCCGCGGTCGCGTTCTTCGTCAGCTACTACGACTACTACCAGCCGGAAGCGTACATCCCGACGACGGATACGTTCATCGAGAAGGACGCGATCATCAACGATCAGATCGATCGGATGCGTCACGCGGCGACGCACGCGCTCCTCTCGCGCGAGGACGTGATCATCGTCGCGAGCGTGAGCTGCATCTACGGCATCGGCTCGGCGGAGACGTACTCGGGGCTGCTGATCGAGATCGTCAAGGGCGAGGAGCTCCGGCGCGACGAGCTCTTGCGGCGGCTGGTCGACATTCAATACGAGCGCAACGACACGGATTTCCATCGCGGCACGTTCCGCGTGCGCGGCGACGTCGTCGAGATCTTCCCGGCCTACGAGGAAGCGCGCGCGATTCGCGTCGAGTTTTTCGGCGACGAGGTCGATTCGATCCGCGAGGTCGATCCGCTGCGCGGCCGCGTGCTCGGCCAGCTCGACAAGTACGCCGTCTACCCCGGGTCCCACTACGTGACGCCGCGCCAGCAGCTCGCGCGCTCGATCGAGGGCATCCGCGTCGAGCTCCGCGAGCGGCTCGAGTTCTACGACAAGGCGGGCCGGTTCCTCGAGAAACAGCGCCTGCAGCAGCGCACCTCCTACGACCTCGAGATGCTCGACCAGATGGGGTTCGTGCAGGGCATCGAGAACTACTCGCGTCACCTTTCGGGGCGCGCGCCCGGCGAACCGCCCCCGACCCTCATCGACTATTTTCCCGAGGACTACCTGCTCGTCATCGACGAGTCGCACCAGACGGTGCCGCAGCTCGGCGCGATGTACCGCGGGGACCGCTCGCGCAAGGAGACGCTCGTCGAGTACGGGTTCCGCCTGCCGAGCGCGCTCGACAATCGCCCGCTCACGTTCGACGAGATGGAAAAGAACATGCGGCACGTGATCTTCGTGTCCGCGACGCCCGGCGACTACGAGCTCGACAAGACCGGCGGAGAGGTGGCGCAGCAGGTGATCCGCCCCACGGGTCTGATCGACCCGGAAATCATCCTGCGCAAGGTGTCAGGCCAAGTCGACGAGCTCTACACCGAGATCAAGAAGCGCGTGGAGCGCCGCGAGCGCGTGCTCGTGACGACGCTCACGAAGCGCATGGCGGAGGATCTCACCGAGTATTACGCCGAGCTCGGCGTCCGGGTGCGCTACCTCCACTCCGACATCGACACGCTCGAGCGCGTCGAGATCTTGCGCGATCTTCGCGCCGGCGAGTTCGACGTGCTCGTCGGCATCAACCTGCTGCGCGAGGGTCTCGACCTGCCGGAAGTGAGCCTGGTGGCGATTCTGGACGCCGACAAGGAAGGGTTCTTGCGCAGCCCGCGTTCGCTGATCCAGACCATCGGCCGCGCCGCGCGCAACGCGAACGGTCAGGTCATCATGTTCGCCGATCGCATCACGGACGCGATGCAGAAGGCGATGGACGAGACCGATCGCCGCCGAACGATACAGAGGGCTTACAACACCGAGCACGGCATCACGCCCGAGACCATCAAGCGCGCCATCTTCGACATGAACCCGGCGAGCGGCACCACCGACTACTACGCCGTGCCGAAGCAGAAGACGGCGACGGCCGCGGCCGAAGGGGACGCGGAGGCGGCTCAGGATCTCGCCGAGCGGATCCAGACGCTCCGTCAGGAGATGTTCGCAGCGGCCGAAAGCCTGCAGTTCGAGACGGCAGCGCGGCTGCGCGACGAGCTCAAGCGCCTACAAGGCCAGAACGGCGACGCCGAGCCGGGCGCAAGGCCCCGCTCCGAGCCGCCGCCGCGCCGCTCCGACCGACCGCCCGCGCGCCGTTCGGACCGCCCGCCCGCCAAGGCTGGCTGGCGTCGTCGCTGAGCCGCCGCCCTGCTGTGCTTCGCGCGCGAGCGGCGCGCCATCGTCGGTGCGCGCCCGCGCGCTCGGTTCTCGGGCTCTACGGCGCTCGCGCGTCGGCCTTGGCGGTACCGCAGATGCCGTTGATGCGTGCGACGAGCGGCCCCTCGCCTTTGGCGGCGGCGTCGAGCTCGATGCGCTTGCTGCGCGCCGCTTCGAAGTCACCGCGACCGAGCGCGTCGGCCACGGCGCGGAGCGCGGCCGCCGAGTGCTCGGCGAGCTCTCGGTAGCTCCGAACCTCGGGCTCGAGCTCGCTCGACTCGACCTTGAGCGCCGCGAGATCGGCCGCGAGACGATCGTAGCGCGTGGCGGTCGCGAGCTCGGCCTTGACGGTCTCGGCGGGCGTCGCATCGGGTCGAGGGCGTTGCCGCTCGCTCTCCGCAATGAACGCGTTGGCG
>DATMCL010000106.1:0-12749 GCA_035558375.1 Polyangiaceae bacterium | reverse complement strand
CCGAGCGACAACCCTACCGATTGCGAGCCGATGCGTTTTCGACCAGCCATCGGCCGAGACGGTACACCACGTACGACCCGAGGGTAGTGGTCTCGAAAAGGCGCCTAGAACCGGAGCGAAATGCTGCCGGATCCGCCCTTGGGACTGGCGGTCAGGAAGTACTCGGGTGAGGTCGCATCGGCTCCACCGCAGAAGAAGGACTTGGAGGTGTCGGCCGTCCCCTTGGCCTCGCAGCGCTCGGCGAGCATCGCTGCGTCGATGCTGCCGTCTTTGCCCGTGCCCGCGGAGACGTAGAATATTCCGTCCTCCGGGAAGGTCATGACGATGTCGCCGTCTTCGCTCCTGATCTGGCCGTTGGCCATATCGATGGGCGCGTACGTCACGAGGCTATCGAGCCCCGTCGCGTTGATGGTGGCGCCTCCGGTGACGTTGGTGATGGTGATGTCGCCGTCGCAACGCGCATCCGTCCACTCGGCGCTCGGCGCGTCGTGCACGGTGCAGTCCCCGAGACTGTTGGTCTGGACCGTCAGGTATCTCGCGTGTCCCGCGAACTCCACGTTCAAGTCGCCCGGGTTCACGGGCCCTTCGCCGTGACTCACCGCCGTGATCCTCGCGTCGAACTCCGGAGGCAGGTACAGAGTGACATCGGCACCGAGACCGTTCGAGCCGTCGTGTCGCCCGGTCTGCGCGAGAAAGCCCGTGTCCGTGAGGGCGAATCCAGACTCGAAGCTAGAGACGAGCTCCTCGCGCGCCGCGCTCTCGGCGTCGTACGCCCGATAGTTGAACGGCTCGAACTTCACGCGGAGGATGCCCGGCTCGCCCTCGACGACGTGAATGTTGCCGTAGACGTCGTGCACGCTCACGTCGGTGCCCGGCGTGTACGGCATCGCATCGGGCTCGAGCGCGTCCCCTTCGTAGCGAACGAGCGACGTCGCCTTGATGCACATGGCGCCGTTCCCCGCGTCGCCCCCGCATTTCGCTAGCTCGCAACCGCTCGCCGCGAGCAGCGCCGTCACCCAGAGCACACCGAGACTCCACCTTCCACCAAAAGGCATGCTCCTCATTCTACGTGGTCAGCGACGCCGCGCCACGATGGCCTTGCGATCGAACATCCGTACGCGCCGCAGCAAGAGATCGAGCAGGAACGCGACGAACGCTGCGAGCAGGAAGCGATCCCAAAGATCTTTCCGCGTGCTCACCTTTTCTCCAGCGGCATCGAACAGTAGCGCGGGTGCGGGGTCGAGTACGCCGCCGCCGACTGCCGCGGCGCGCGTGAGCTTGGCGAGATCCGGCTCGAAGCTCGCGTACTCGCGCGGGTACGGGTTCGAGACGTGTCCGGCGCTCGTCGCGAACGGCTTCATGGTGCCGTCGGCTTCGCGGTGCGCGTGCTCCGCGCGGAGCAGGAACGAGCCGAAGCCGTTGAGCTCGAAATCCGCCTCGTAGCGGCCGGGCGCGACCTGGCGAAACGGGTGGACGCTGCGCTCGCTCGGCTTGCCCGCAGGGCTAACGTAGAGCTTCGACTCGAGCCCGTCGTCGAAGCGCTCGTCCGTCGTGAAGGCGTCGACCGTGGCGCGCACGTGCGAGCCGGTGAGCGTCGTCTTCATCTCGAGCTCGTGCCGGCGCTTCACGCGCATGTGCTCGCGCACGAGCTGTCCCCAAAACTTCGGATAGCCGGACCAGCGTAGCCACTCGACGCCCCAGTGGTTCTTCACGTCGCTCGTGAATGCGACCGCCCAGCCGAGCCCCGCACGCCAGCGCGCGAGGATCGGCTCGCCGCGGTCGCTCTGCAGCACGAGCTGGGCCGGCGGGGGCTTGAGCTCGGTCGCGACGTAACCGTGGAGGAGCGGCGCGGAGCCGACGGAAATGCCTTTGAGGAAGTCAGCGGGCGCGACCTGTTCCACCGGGAACCACTCCTCGACGCCTGCTTGCTGCGAGACGATCTCCGTCTCGCGCGTGAAGATCTTCGGCAAGCTGTTGGGATCCGGCACGTAGTGGAAGCGCCCGCCGCCGCTGTCGGCGATGCTGCGCAAAAGGTCCTGCTTCACGCCCTCGCCGAGCCCGACCGTGGTCACGGTGATCGACGCCGAGACCATCGCCTGCACGAGCTCTCGAATGCCCGATTCCGCGGCTTGCCCGTCGGTGAGCAGCACGACGTGCTTCCGGCGGGCGCGCACGACGCTGAGGTCCTGGTAGGCCATGTCGATGGCGGAGAAGATCTCGGTGCCGCCGCCCGGCTGGATGCGCTCGACGTCGGCTTGGATGCGGCTCCGGTAGCGCGCGGGCCCGAGCTTCACGTAGCGCGCGGGCGTCGAATCGAACGCGATCACCTCGAGCATGTCGTCGGGCTGGAGGGCCCCGAGCGTGGCGATGCACGCGGCTTTCGCCATCTCCATCGGGAGGCCCGTCATGGAGCCCGAGCGGTCGATGACGAGCGCCATGGCGACGTCGGGCATCTCTTTGCGGCGCTCGGCGTCCATGCGCACGGGGAGGAGCCGCTCGAACGTCGTGTGCGCCCAGCCGCCCAGGCCGAACCCAGCGTCCCCGCCCGCGAACAGGAAGCCGCCGCCGAGGTCGCGCACGTACTTCTCGACGAGCTCCTGGCCGGCCGCCGGAAACGCCTCGCGCGGAGTGTCGGAGACGATCACGAAGTCGTAGCGCTCGAGCTCGCGGAGCGACGTCGGGAAGGCGCCAGGTGCCCGCACGTCCACCTCGAACTGCTGGGCGCCGAGCGCGCTCGACAGGTAGCTCGCGCGCGAGGGCTGACCTTCGACGTAGAGCACCGCCGGGCGGCCCGGCACGTCGAGCGTCGCCGCGTAGTTGTTGTTGGCGGCGAATTCGTCGGGTCCGAGCGGCTCGAGCTTGAGCTCGTAGGTGAGCTCGCCGCCGACGCGCACGACGGACTTGAACGTGAGCTCGTTCATGCCGGCTGAGAGCTTCGTCTCTCGCACGCCCTCGAGCCCGTTCAACGTCTCGCCTTGGTAGAGACGGGCGCGCACCGTGGTGGCGCGGCTCGCGTACACGTCGGCGGCGACGTCGAAGGTTTGCCCCACGTCCACTTTGTCGGGGACGCGCAGCGCGACGACGGCGACCTCCGGCGGCGGCGGATGCCGGTACGGAACGACCGAGAGCCGCACGCCGAGCTCACGCGCCCGGCCGGCCTCCGCCAAGAGATCGCCCTCCGTCTCGGCGCCGTCCGTGAGCACGACGGCGCGCTTCAGGTTGCCGGCGGGGAACAAGCCGTAGGCGAGCTGGAGCGCGCCCTCGACGTTCGTCGTCGCACCCGCGGGGCTACCCCGCGGTCCGTGACGCAGCGAGGCCGGCCACACGAGCTTGCCGTCTTTCTCGAGCTCGACGAGGCGCGGGCGAGCCGCAAACGTCACGACGCGGACGCGATCCTTCGGGCCGCGCTGAGCAAAGTAGCGCTCGGTGGCCTTTTTGGCGTCGGCCAGCGCTTCCTCCGGCACGGAGTCGCTCACGTCGATGAGGAGGACGAGCGCGATGTTCGAAGCATCCTCCGTGCGCACGAGCCGCGCGAGCGACAGGGCGAGTAGCGCGACGAACGCGATGCGCGCCACGAGCGCGAGCAGCCGCTGCACGAGTGGCAGATCCGCGAGCGACCGCCCGAGCACCAGCACGAGGAGCGGCGCCACGAGCAGCACGCCGAGCAGGCGCGGCGAGAGGAGCTCGTAGTGGTTGCCGTGGTACGTGAACGTGAGCACGCCGCCGGCTGTCGCCTGGAGGAGCCGGCGCACGCCGAAGAGGACGACGAGGCCGACCGCAATGGCCGCCAGAATCCACGGGGCTCGAGCGCGCGACCTCACACCGTGATCCTCCGGTGGTAGGTGAACCACTCGACGAGCGAGAGGCAAAGCGCGACGGCGACCAAGAGGAGCCAGAGCTCGCGGCGCACCCCGCCACCGCCCGGCTCCGGAGGCGGTGCGGCCTGACCTGCCACGCTCAGCGTCTTGTGCGGCAAAATCTGGCTTTCGTCGGGGTCGGCGAGGTTCGCGGCGAATTCGGTGACGAGGCGCGTCTCGTCCGTGCCGGTGGCGAGCTTGTACACCCCGGCGCGCTCGCCGAACGTCACGGCGCGACCGTCTTGAACGGGCACCGGGCGTCGCGTGCCGTCCGGAAGCGTGAGCTCGGCTTCGCGTGCGCCCTCCTGCACGGGCACGCGCCAGACCTCGCCCGTGCGGTACGCGGAGAGGTAGCTCGCGTCCGTCTCGCTGAACGAGTCGATGGCGTTCAGCACGACCAGTGGCCAGGCGGGTCGCAGCACGAGGTCGCTCTGGCGGGGATCGAAGCCGAGCGCGATGAACGGACGGCTACTGCGCGTGCCCGCCACCATGATCGGTCCGTCGTCGCTCGCACCGAGCACCTTGTCGTCGCTCTGCGGCTCGAAAGCGTGTCCAGCGGCGACCTGAACGTCGCCGAGCGCTGCAAAGCGGAGCACGCGGCTCTTCCTGTCCCAGGTGTCGAAACCAAACTCGGTGATTGCCTTGCCGACCTTGACGGGACTGCCTTGGACGGGCGGATTCAGGTAAATCAGGCCGCCGCTGTCACGCGCGGGTGGCGGCGCGACCCCGTCGAAAATGGTCGCGTCGAAGCGACCTGGGGGCGGATACTTCGACGGCTTCACGTCCGTCACGTCGAGATACTCGTCGAGCAGGAGCGCTGCTTCGAGGTACGTGTTGCCGGCCGTCACGACGAGAATGCGAGCGCGGCGACGCTCCGGCACGAGCGCGTAGGCGCGATCGTCGGCGGGCAAGTCGTCGCTCGTGCCGTCGGCGTAGCGGAGGCGCGCTTCGAGCCCGCGGCGCGTGCCGCCCACGTCGCTGAAGAAGCGCGACAGGCGCGCGCCCGGCTCCACGTGCAGCCGCTCGCTGTCGATGATGGCGCCGTCCCCCCAGAGCGAGAGCTCGACCTCGGCGCGCTCTTTGCTCGTGTTCGCGATCTCGGCGAGCACCTCGAGACGCGATTTGTCGAGCGGGTAGCGCCGCACCGAAAACGCCGTGATCGCGAGATTTTTGCCCGATTTGCCGACAGGCACGAAGCGGAGCCGCGCCCCCGCGAGATTCGGTGCCGGGCTCGGCTCGGGGAGCGCGCCGTCGCTGAACACGACGATCTCGCCGTGCGGGGCGCCGCGTAGGGCATCGCTGCCGAGCTCGAGAGCGCGCCCGAGCTCCGCACGCGTGTCCGACGCCTTCACGCGAGCAATCGCTTGTAAGAGCTCGCTCGGCGAGTCACTCAACGTCGAGAGCGGCACCGGGACGTCGCCCATCTGCACGACGAGCGCCCGGTCGCTTCCACCGAGCCCCTGCACGAGCTCGCGCGCCTTCGCCTTGGCTGCTTCGAGCCGAGTCGGCTTCTCGTCCGTCGCCTGCATCGAGGCGCTCGCGTCGATCAAGAGCACGACGTTGCGGCCATTGCCGAGGCTCCCCGTCGGCCGCGGATCGCCGAGCGCGAACGCCAAAAGGGCCAGCAAGACGAGCTGCAATAGCAGGGAAATCCAGCGCCGGAGGCGCGAAAACAGCCGGCTCGCGTCGCGATCGCCGAGCACGCTGTGCCAGAGCGGTGCGAACGGCACGGCGACCGGCCGGCGCCGGAGCCGCAGGATGTAGAGCACGACGGTGAGCGCCGCCGCGCCCCCGAAGATCGCGAGCAGCGTGCCGAGCGGCAGGCCCGTGAGCATCATTTGAGGAAGCCCCCGCGCCGGAGCGCGCGCAGCACGATCTCGTCGAACGGCGTGCTCACGTCGGCGGCGAGGTACGGCACGTGCTTGCCCGTGCAGTACTGCTCGATGCCGTTCCGGTAGTCGGCGAATGCCGTCTTCAGGCGCGTGAGCACGGCGGGCGTTACCGTGACCTCGCGCTCGTCGCCCGTCTCGCAATCGACGAGCAAGAGGTCGCCGTCGAGGGGCGGCGCCGCTTCACGCTCGTCGACCAAATGGATCACGTACGGCTCGAAGCCCTCGAAGCGGAGCACGTTGATGCCGTGCTCGAAACCTGACGGATCGTAGAAGTCACTCACGAGCACGGCGAGGCCGCGGCGCTTGTGCTGAGCCGCGAAGGAGCGCAGGGCTTCGCCGAGATCCGTCGGACCGCCGGGTCGAAGCTTCTCGAGGAAGCGAAATGCCGTGAAAATGCGGCCTTTGCCGCGTGTGGTCGGCAGGCGCTCGGGCACGCCGTCGTTGACGCCCACGATCGTCACGCGGTCGAGATTCGCGAGCCCGACGTACGCGAGCGCCGCGACGAGCCGTCGCGCCTGATCGAACTTTTGCCCGCCGCCGAAGCCCATCGACGCCGAGCAATCGAGCAGGAAATAGATCGAGAGAACTTCCTCTTCCTCGTAGAGCCGCACGAGCAGACGGCCGAAACGCCGGTAGACGTTCCAGTCGATGGAGCGGATGTCGTCGCCCGGCACGTAGTCGCGGTGATCGGCGAATTCGACGCCGCTGCCCTTCTTCTTGCTGCGGCGCTCGGCGCGCAGGCGACCGGTGAACACGCGCCGGCTCACGAGTGCGAGCATCTCGAGCTTGCGCTGAAACTCGTCGTCGAAGAGCTCCACGCGCGCGGCTTCGCCGCGCGGAGTCTTCTTACGCTGGAAAAGCTCCAGAATGCCCATCGGACGCAACGCCGGACGCTAGGCCTTGCTCGAGGCGAGCGTCGACAAAACCTCGGCGATGATCACGTCGGGACGAATGCCCTCCGCCTCGCCTTCGAAGGACATGAGCAGACGGTGGCGCAGCGCCGGCGGTGCCGCCGCCTTCACGTCGTCGATCGACGCGGCGAAGCGACCCGCGAACAGCGCGCCGATCTTCGCGGCGAGCAGCATGGCCTGCACGCCGCGCGGTGACGCTCCCGTGCGCACGTAGCGTTTCACGAGCGGTGTCGCTTCCTCGCCGCTCGGGTGCGTCGCTTGGAGCACGCGGATCGCGTAGTCCTGCACGTGGCGTGCGACGGGCACCTGGCGCACGAGCGCCTGCATGCCGACGATGTCCTCGCGACTCGCAACGCGGCGCGCTTCCGGTGCGGCGTCGGTCGTCGTGCGGTCGACGATGCCGTGGAGCTCCTCGCGGCTCGGAAACGGCACATCGAGCTTGAAGAAGAAGCGATCGAGCTGGGCTTCGGGCAGCGGGTAGGTGCCTTCCATCTCGAGCGGGTTCTGCGTCGCGAGCACGAAATACGGCGGAGCCAGCTCGTAGGTCGTGCGGCCGACGGTCACGCGGTGCTCCTGCATCGCTTCCAAGAGAGCGCTTTGCGTCTTCGGCGTGGCGCGGTTGATCTCGTCGGCGAGCACGAGGTTCGAGAAAATAGGACCTTTGCGAAACTCGAACACCTTGCCCCCCTGAGCACCCTCGTCGAGCACGACGGTGCCGATCACGTCGGCCGGCATGAGGTCGGGCGTGAACTGGATGCGCGAGAAGTCGAGGCCAAGCGTCTGCGACAGCGTCCGTACGAGCATCGTCTTGCCGAGACCGGGCACGCCCTCGAGCAACGCGTGAGAGCCGGCGAGCATGCACGTGAGCACGCCGTCGACGACGTTGCGCTGTCCGACGATCACCTTACCGATCTCTTCGCGCACGGCGCCGAGCTTGGTTTGGAACGTGGCGACCTCTTCCCTGGCCTTTTCGCTGTCGGTCATTCTGGGTCCTTCTGAGGGGGCTCGGCCGGGCTACTCCCGCGGCCGAATCAGCTGAAAATAGCGTCTGACGTAGAAACGATAGCCGGGCGGGATCTCGTCCTTCTCGAGCGTCTGCTCCGCGACGGTTTGATACTCCGTGAAAATGTCCTTGTAGCCCTTGCCGACGAAGCCACGCTCGGCGGCACCGTAGATGACCTCGGCGTTCGCGGTGCCCTCGCCGCTGTCGATGCCGGCAGCGCTCACGTCGTGTGACTTCGCGTCGATGTGGGTGCGATCGCCGGTCAGCGCATCGTCGTGCGCGTTGCCGTAGCCCGGTCCCGGTTGGCCGCTTCCGTCTTGCCCGGGTTGGTCACCGCGACCTTTGCCGTTCGCGGCTTGGCTCTGCGACTCGCCGCCCGGGATCGGGATGCCGTCCGCGCCGGCGCCGCGCCCCATGCGGATGTCCAGCTTGCCCGAGCCCTTTTGACCCTGGCCGTCCTTGCCTTGCCCCTGACCCTGGCCGTCGCCGGGGCGTTGGCCGTGCGCGCGCTGCCCGAAGCGCTGCATCCGATCTTTGCGTTGCTCGCCGCCCTGGCCTTCCTGGCGCAGCACTTCGCGCATCTCTTTGAGGCGCTGGATGAGCTCGCGCTTCTGGGCATCGTCGAGCTTCTTCTGCGCCATGCGCTGCACGTCTTCGGCGCCGCGCTCGAGCTGTTCCGGAGCCTCGCCCGAATCCTTGCGTCGCTCCTTCATGGCGCGCTCGAGCTCTTGTGCGGCCTTGGCGAGCTCACGGTCGAGCTCGGACATTTGCTCGCCGCCGCGCTTGGCGCGGTTACTCTGCCGGTCGAGGTGCTCGAGCTGTCGCTCGTTGTCGGCGAGCTTCTGCTGGGTCTTGGCGGCGGCCGGCGGCGACTCACCCTTTTTCTTGAGTAGGCTCTCGCGCTCCTCGGAGAGCTCGCGCCGGCGCTGCTCGATCGCGGTGGCGCGCTCGTGGCTCTGCTCGCTCGCTTTCTTGAGGGCGCTCCGGAGTCTTTCGAGCTCGCTTGCCGTCGGCGGCGCCTTCTTCGACTTCAGCTTCTCGCTCAGCTCGCGCAGCGCCTTTTCGGCGTCGTCCAGGCGCTTTTCGGCGAGCGCTTCGCCGGCCTTGCGCGACATGGGGCTCTTCTCGAGCTCACGCGCCACGCCTTCGAGCCCCTCGTCGAGGGCTTCGCGATCCGCCTCGAGGTGCTCGCCGAGATCGCGCTCGATCTCGGCCAGGCGGCGAAACACCTCGTGTCGATCGAGTCGATGCTGAGCGATGTCCTCGACCAAACGGTTGTAGCGCGCGACCGCCGCTTGCTGAACGGGGTCGCTCTTCGTGCGCGAGAGCTCCTCCCCCATGCTCCGAAAGAGCGCGACGTCGTCGGCGCTCATCAACGCGGGCGGCAAGGTCGGCTTCGGAGGCACCGGTCGGAGCGTGCGCACCTCGAACGCCGCGAGCAGCGCGAGGCCGGCGACGAGCGCGACGACGAGCCCGCTCTCGCGCGGAACCGGGAGCGGCACCGCCCGGCGCGCGTCGAGGCGCTGCACGACACCAAGGGCGTCTTCGATCGCGAGCTGCATCAACGGTGTCCGCTTCGCGCGGGGCAAGCGCGCGAAGGCGAGCGCGTTCCCGATCCGACCCCCGGTTGCGTGGAAATCGTCCAGCAGGAGCGCACCCGACAGCGCCGCGCCACGGCGAAGCCCCGCCCACAGCGCCGCACCGGCGATGATCGCCAGGGTGAGCCCTGCGCCCGCGTACAGCGCGATGCCGGCGCCCGGTGACGGCCGCAGCTTCTCGATCGCGAGCAACGGCGCGAGGCAGGCCAGGGGCAACGGCGCGACGCGCCCGGCGGCCTTCAACGCGGAGCCAATCCGCCGTCGTCGCTCGGCCCGGCGCGCGGAGCTCCGGAATCGAGCGAGCCCGCGCTCGAGGCTTACGCTGTCGTCATCACGTTCGGCGCTCATGTCGCTCTCGATCGACACGAAGGTGTGGGCGAGCTTGGCCGCCAGAACGGCCCCGGCTCGCTGCTTAAGCTAGCACTGTCCCGCGTTGACCGAGCGTGGAGGCGCTCGTACGCTTCTGTAGGCGATGCACCTCTCGGCGTGCTCCCAGCGCCGCCCGAGCGCCCGTGCGTGGGGCGTCGTGCTTGCGAGCGCCGTCGCCTTCGGAGCCGTGGCGGGCTGCGGCGTCGAAGGCGGTGACGACGCCAGAGGAGGCGCGGGGGACCGTGCACTCAATGGCGGCAAGAGCTCGGTGTCCGTCGGAGGCTCGAGCGGCTCGCCGGCCGCGGGCGGGCTCGGGGGCTCGGCGTTCGGAGGGGGCGGCGCGACGGCGTCGGGCTGCACGACGACCCTGTCCGGCGTCGTCACCACTCCGGCGGGCTCGCTCCCGCTCTACGACGTGATGCTCTACGTGCCGAGCAAGGCGCTCGCGCCGCTGCCCGAAGGCGCGAGCTGCGACTCGTGCAACGGCGTGGTCTCGGGAGATCCCGTGGCCTCGGCACTCTCCGACGAGAAGGGGCGCTTCCTGATGGATAACGTCCCGGCGGGCACGGACATTCCGCTCGTGATCCAAATCGGAAAATGGCGGCGGGAGGTGACGGTGCCGAGCGTCAGCGCGTGTCGCGACAATCCCGTCGCGCCCGAGCTCACGCGCCTCCCGAAGAACAAGGCCGAGGGGCACCTCCCGCGCATCGCGCTTTCGACGGGCGGCCTCGACGCGCTCGAGTGCTTGCTCCTCAAGATCGGCATCGACAAAAGCGAGTTCACGACTCCGGACGAGGACGGCCGCGTGAACCTCTTCGCCGGTCGCGGCGGCACGGATCAGTACGCGGACAGCGTCGATTTCGGCGCGATCTTCCCGCTTCCGGATCTGTCCCTCTGGGGCGACGGCAACGAGCTCGCAAGCTACGACCTGGTTCTCCTCTCGTGCGAGGGCGGCGAGTACCTCTTGAACAAGCCCGCCGCTGCGCGCCAGCGCATGGCCGACTACGCAAATAGCGGTGGCCGAGTCTTCTTCTCGCACTACCACAAGCTCTGGCTCGAGCAGGGCCCCGCGCCATTCCCCGACGTGATGTCGTTCAACGACACGACCGACGACTTGAACCTCGACGCCACCGTCGAGACGAGCTTCCCGAAAGGCGAGGCGCTGTCGCGCTGGCTCGTGAACGTCGGCGGCTCGACGACACCCGGCGTGGTTTCGCTCGTCGACGCCCAGAATACGGGACGCACGGAGAACCCCCAATACGCGAAACGCTGGGTTTACGACCCGATGGACGCTGCGACGATGAGCCCATCGGTGAAGTACATGACGGCCAACACGCCGCTCGGCGCTGCGGACGGCGAGCAGTGCGGGCGCATCGTCTACAGCGACATTCACGTCACGACCGACGATCCGAACGGCGACCAATCCGCGGTCGACCTGCATTTCCCCGAGGGGTGCCGCACGACGACGCTGAGCCCGCAGGAGAAGGTGCTCGTCTTCATGCTGTTCGATCTGTCGGCGTGCGTGATTCCGGATCACGTCACGCCGATGAAGCCGGAGCTCGTGCGGTGAATCGTGTCCGAGCCTGCTCGTCTCAAGGGCAGAACGTGATCACGAGACCGTCCGAGTCCGTGTCGCCCACAGGCGTGCTGCACCCGCCCGCGCGCGAGCTGCAGCAGGACGGTGCCGTGCTATCGCAGAGATAGCCGCACCCGATCGTGTTTCCGCAAGCGTCCCGGACGGACAACGCGTCGTCGCAGCGGCGTAAGTGCGTCACGCATTCGTGGCCGCCGCACGTCGGCCCCTCGACGCGCAGCCCCACGTTGTACGTGTCCTGAAATCCGCTGAGGACCGCAAACACCGTCGCGCTCCCCAGCGCGAAGGAGCCGATCGTCGGGCAGATGAAGCCGCCACAGTCCCCCGTCTCGCACGCGCCGTTTCCTTGCCGGTCGAAACTGCAACCCGTCCGGCCCCAGAACGCGATGTCGCGCACGACACCGTACGCAGTGACGGTGCGGTTGCTCCCGGTGACCAGAGGGAGCCAAATCTGTGGGTCGACGACGGTGTTGTCGAGCCCGCCCGCCGAGCGCCATGCGGGCCAGACGATTTGCGAGCAGCGATTTCGAAAGGTGAGCTCGAATGGGGGGAGCGGCGGCGGCTCGAAAGGCGGTGTGTCGGGAGTTTCGGACGCAGGCTTGGGACACTCACCGCCTGTACCGCGGCGGGTTGACTCGCCGCCGCACGCAACGAAGAGCAGCAGCGAGAGAGTGAGCGCCGAGCTCGGAGGCACTTGAGGAGTGTAACCTTTCTACCGCGCGGTCATGGGCAGAACGTAATGACGAGGTCGAGCGACTCCCCTTCGCTATCGTTCGGATAGCTCAAATCGTCACAGCCCCCGTTTTCGCCGCGGCAACACGACGGCGTCGACCCGCTGCACGTATCCGTGCATGCGATCGTTTCGCCGCAAGCGTTCCTGACGACGGACGCCTCCGAGCAGGTGTCGAGATCCGCGGCGCACTCGTGGCTACCGCACGCCGCGCCGTTGACCGACATCGGAAGGTTATAGCCCGCGAAAAATCCCCCAAAGAGGTTGAAGCCGGTTGCGCTCTCGGGGACTTGATAACCGTAGCCGGTACAAACTAGGCGGCCGCAGTCGCCGGTCGCGCACGCGCCGACACCGTGCTGGTCGAAGCGGCAGCCAGTTCGGCCCCAGAAAGCGAGCTCACGGACCAAGCCATAAGCGGTGACGGTGCGCTCGGTTCCAGAAGGCAATGGGAGCCAGAGCGCGGTATCGATCGTGGTGTTGTCGAGCCCGCCGCCCGGGCACCATGCGGGCCATACCGTCTCTGCGCAGCTGTTCCGGAACGTCACTTGGTACGTCTGGTCGTGGCGGGGCGGTAGCTCGAAAGGGGGTATGTCCGGAACGATGAGAGGAGGCTCGGTACAGGTCCCGCCTGCATCCGGCACAGCATCCGCATCCGGCACGGTGTTGCCTCGATGCGTCGACTCTCCGCCACAAGCTCCGGAGAACAACGAAGCGCAGAGAGTCAGAGTCGGCCCAGCCCGCACACGCTTAGTGTAGAGCGAAGCGCTGCCTTGCGCCGTGTTCGCGCAATTACGC
>DATMCL010000105.1:0-22553 GCA_035558375.1 Polyangiaceae bacterium | reverse complement strand
CGGCTGCGCGCCACACGAACGCGAAATGGGTGTCGTACACCTCGCGGAAGCCGAGCTCCGCGGCGGCGGCTTCGGGGGCCACGCCGAGCAGCTCCGTGTCCGGGAAGGTGGGCGTGCGTGGTGTCATGGTCCGCCGCTTCGCCGCCTCACGCGATCACGCAGCGTAGCACCGAGCGGCGGGCGCATCAGGGGCGCCCGTAAACCCGCACGTAGTCCACGGTGAGCGTCTGCGGGAAGGTGGTGGACGAATCGGGCGAGCCCGGCCATTGGCCGCCCACGGCAACGTTGAGGAGCAGGTAGAACGAGTGATCGTAGACCCAGTGCGCGCCGCTCGGCACGTCGGCGGGGGTTCGGGTCTTGTAGAGCGTGTCGTCGACGTAGAAGCGGACGACGTCCTTCTCCCACTCGACCGCGTAGACGTGGAAATCGTCGGCGAAGCGCGCGTTTCCGGGCAGCGAGTACGAAGCACCGAGCGGGCTGCCCCCGGAGTAGCCGGGGCCGTGCAGCGTTCCGTGCACGGTCGTCGGCTCCTTGCCGACGTTTTCCATGATGTCGATCTCCCCGCAGTCGGGCCAGCCCACGCTGTCGATGTCCGTGCCGAGCATCCAGAACGCGGGCCAGAGTCCCTGACCGTAGGGGATCCTCATGCGGCTTTCGACGCGGCCGTAGGTGAGCTCGACCTTGCCGTTGCTCTCGAGGCGAGCGGAGGTGTAGTCGCGGCCCATATACGACTCTTCGATCGCCTTGATGACGAGCGAGCCTTCGCCGTCGAGCGCGGCGTTGTCGGTGCGGTTCGTGTAGTACTGAAGTTCGTTGTTTCCGAAGCCGTCGCCTTTGTTGACGAGGTTCCAGTTCTTCGTATCGACGGCGGTGCCCTTCGCGCCTTCGAACTCGTCGCTGAAGACGAGCTCCCAGCCGGGTCGCTCCGAGGTCGGGTCGCCTGCGGCTCCGCTCTCACCGTTCACGGCTCCGGCGTCGTTGCCGTCGTCGCCGCCCGCGCTCTGACTGCCGGCGGATCCGCCGCGGCCTCCCGCGCTGGTCGAGCCGCTCGAGCCCGCGCGCCCGCCGGACGGACGCGTTCCAGAAGCCCCCGCCGTGGCGCTGCCCCCGCCGTTTCCGGCATGAATACCGCCCGATCCGGCCTGGCCGGCTCCGCTCGCACCGGCTCCGGCAGGGCCCGCTCCGCCGCTACCCGGCGCGGAGCCACCTTGCGCCGTGGCGCCGCCACCGCCGTGGGACGGCGCACCGGCCGCGGAAGCGTTGCCGCCACTGCCGAGCCCGTCGTTCGGCGACTCGCTGGTACAAGCGAGCGAGAGCAGCGTCAGCGAAAGCGCGCTGGCGGCGGTGTAGCGCGTCGAGCGTCGGGAGCTGGTGTGGGTCATGGCGTGAGTCACGTCAAAAGCTCCGGCAAGATGCCCTCGCTCACGCCGAAGCTCGTTTCGGGGCAACCGAAGACCTTCTGAAGGATGGTGAGATGCACGTCGGCCAGGCGCGTCTCGTCCGGAAACGCGAGGTGTCGATTCATTTTCAGGATCGTCCCGCTGTCGAGCTTGCCGCCTCCACCAATCAACGCGATCGGCAGCTCGCGCGCGTCGTGGTTGCCGCCCTTCATGCCGCTCGCGAACATGATCAGGCTATTTTCGAGGACGTTCCCGGCGTCGCCCTCGTCCATTGCGAGGAGCTTCTGCGCAAGCTGGGAGGCCTTTTGCGCGTTCCACCAGCCGATGGTGGCAAACCCGTTGTTGCGATCGCCCGCGTGCTGGAGGCCGTGATACCCGCCGCACTTGCCGGTGCCCTCGGTCGACCCCGTGTCGGTGAACTTTCGCTCGGTGAGAAAGTCGTAAGCAAAGTCGCTGCGCGCGTCGTCGAGCATGAAGCTCACGACGCGGGTCACGTCGCATTGGATCGCCATGGCGACGAGGTCGATCATCAGCTCGGCGTGGTGATTGCGGTCGTAGTCGTCGTCCGTGTCGCCGACGCCGTACGTTTCGCTCGGTCGGGTCGGCGTCGGACACGCGCCGCTCGGCAGCTGCATGCCCGCGTCGGCGACGCGCTTCTCGAGGCTGCGCGCCGAGGTGAGGAACTGGTCGAGCCGTGCGCGATCGCTCGCGCTGAGCTTCTTTTGCAGTGCCGTCGCGTCCTCGAGCACGTAGTCGAGCACGCTCTGCTTGAGGGCGCGCCGTCGCTCGGCGGCGGCCTGGTCCTCGGCGTTGCCGGCCGGGGCGTCCCCCACGAGGCGATCGAACACCGCTTGGGGATTGACCGTCTTATAGAGTGGCTGGCTCTCCGACTTCCACGACATGCTGCGCGAGTGCTGGCCCGGCAGGCCGTCCGTGTACGAGTCCTCTGTCGAAAGGCCGACCTGGATCGATGGCAGAAGCGTCGCGTCGCCAATGCGCTTCGCGATCACCTGATCGACGGAGATGCCGCTGTTCGCCTTGCCGTCGCCGTTCGCCTTCACGCACGTCCACGTGGCGGCGCCGAGATTCGAGTGGCTCGGCTCGACGTGCCCGCCGAACGGCGCGTAGTTCGACACGTTGGTCAGAATGCTGAGATAGCTCTTCACCGGCTCGAGCGGCTCGAGGATGGGCGAGAGCTTCCACTCGTCTCCGCTGCCCTCCGCGCTCGGGCGCCAGAAGTCGGCCGTTCCGTTCGGGAAGTAGAGCATCACGTAGCGCTGAATCGACGCGGTTTGGGCGCGCGCTCGGCGCGGCGCGAGCGTCTCGAGGAAGGGCAAGGTCAAGGCCACGCCCGCTCCCCGCAAGAAGGCCCGACGATTGCCGCGCTTCATGGCTCACCTCGACGCTGCCGGAAGGTCTCGCTCGTGACGACGTGCTCGAGGAGCGCCGCGAGCCCGAGCCCGTCGGCAGTCCATGCAGCTTTGATGGAGCGCAAATAGGCCGTGTCGGAAGCGACGAGCTCGCGCGACAAGGCGTACGTCAGGAGCTTGTTTTGCGCGCAGTCGGCGAGCCGATCGTCCGCCGCGAGCAGGCTCGATAGCTCGAGCAGTCCCTCGAACCCCTCTCCGCTCGGCAGCATGCCGGTTGCGTCCACGGCGTCGCCGCCAGCGTACGTCGTGCGGTATTTGCCGATGGCGTCGAAGTTCTCGAGTCCGAGCCCGATCGGGTCGAGCGTCTCGTGGCAACCCGCGCAGGACGGGTTCTTTCGATGCTCGGCGAGCCGGTCGCGGACGTTGACCGACGCATCCTCGCCGTCGCCGCCCGTATCGAGCTCGGGAACCGAGGCGGGAGGCGGCTCGATGTGCTCGCACAAGAGGTTCTCGAGCACCCACACCCCGCGCAGCGTCGGCGCCGTTCGCTTCGAGAAGGAGGTCAGCGTGAGGAAGCTCGCGAGGCCGAGGAAGCCGCGTCGCTGGTCCGAGGTGTTCGTCACCTTCAGCATCGCGTCGCCGCTCGGGGCGGACACCCCGTAGAGCTTGGCGAGCGGCGCGTTCACGAAATTCACGTCCGCCGTGAAGAACTCCGAGAGGCCGCGGTCGCCTCGCACGAACTCGCTGAAGTAGGAGAGGCCTTCGGCGACCATGCCCGCGCGCAGCGTGTCGTTCCAGTCGGGATACTCGCCCTTGTCCACCTGGTGGCTCTCGAGTGCCCGGAAGCCGAGCCATTGCCCGCCGAAGCTCGCGATGAAACGCTCGGCGCGATCGTCGGCGAGCAGCCGCTCGAGCTCCGCGACGAGCACGTCGTCCGACGTGAGCGAGCCGTCCCGAGCGTGCTCGAAGAGCTCGTCGTCCGGCATGGTGCTCCAAACCAGGTATGAAAGGCGCGAGCCGAGCTCGTACGCCGTCAGCGCAT
The DNA here is from genome assembly GCA_035558375.1 of Polyangiaceae bacterium. Taxonomy (GTDB): domain Bacteria; phylum Myxococcota_A; class Polyangia; order Polyangiales; family Polyangiaceae; genus PMG-095. The sequence goes on along the minus strand of DATMCL010000105.1, from coordinate 18,741 downwards.
GCGGGGTGGCGGAGCTCGGATCGGGGTCGAGCTCGACACGGTAGAGAAACGGCGCCGACGACAGGATCGCCTTCAGCGCCTGCTTGATGCCGCCCGAGATGTCCTCGCCGAGCTCGACGGCATCGCTCACGAGCTTCGACGCGCGAGTGAGCTCGGCGTCGGTCGCGGGCCGCCGGAGCGCCCGCTGCATGAAGGCGTCGAGCACCTTTTCGGCGCAGTCGAGGTCCGAATCGGACTTGGGCGTGCAGACCAGGAGCTTCTTGCGCGTGCCGTCGTCCGCGAACGCCTCCTCCACGAGCGCGTCCGCGGCGTTGAAGTATTCCTCGTAGCGCGCGTCGCTCATGCCGAAAGCGGCGGCGATGTTGTCGAATCCGAAGAGCTTCTCGTCGTCGATGAACGCTGTGCCCGCTTTGGACGAAACCCCGAGGAGATCGCTCACGGTGTTGTCGTACTCGGCGTTGTTCAACCGATGGATCGGCACGCGGTTCACGTCAGCGGCTGGGTCGCCGGCGGCGGACGGACCGCTGCCCGCGGTGGGCCCCGTGCCACCGTTCATCGACGAGAGGCCGCCCATGCCGGCCGCGGTGTTGCTTACCGGACCGCTGCCCGCGCCGCTGCCGCCGCCTCCGCCGGTACCGCCGCTCGACGGGCCATGGGGCGTGCCGGGCGGAGCCGTGGGATCGGTTTCGAGAGTCCCCACAATTTTCCCCGAGCACGCGACGCCCGCGAGCGCGATGCCCAAGCCGAAAGCTCGACGGAATGAAGGAGGGAGCGCTTTCACGAAACCTGCGCGGGCCACTTGGCGTGATTCCGCGGTCCGGTAGTGGTGAGGCCGGCGATTTTTCGTTGGTCGAAAAGACGATTTCTCGAAGAGGTCACCACTAGACGGGCACCATGTTGGAAAACCGGCGATCGCGCGCGGTCGGTGCAAGCGGTGCGGCTTCGGTCCTCGCGCTCGCCGTCCTTTCGGCATGTAGCGACCTGCCGCAAACGAGCCCCAAGCTCGCGACCACGCCCGCAACGTCGACGGGCGGCGCGGCCGGCTCCACGGGAGCCACGGCCGGCTCGGGAGCGTCAGCGGGGAAGCCCCAGGGCGGCGCGCCTAGCGCTTCGCTTGGCGGTGGTGCCGGAACCGGCGGCTCGGCCTCCGAACCCATGGGCGGAGAATCCGGCTCGTCCTCGTCGCCACCTCCGTTGAACGCCTGCGGCAGCGAGCTCCCGGCGATCTTCACCGTGCGGTGCGGCGCTTGCCACACGGCGCAGGGGACCCTGAACCCCCGCTACCCCGATCTCCGAAAATTCGACGGCACGCTCGACGCATTCTCGAAGCGCGTTCGCGAAGGCAGCACGAAAGGCATGCCGGCGTACTCCGCGGATCTCGTCTCCGACGCCGACGTGAGCGCGATCTTCGCGTACTTCACGGGCGGCAAGGCGGGCACCGACGGTCCCGTGCCGCTCGGCGACGTGGTTCCCTTGTTCGAGCCGGCGGATGCCAAAAATCCGCCCATCGTGTTCGAACGCGACGACGGCGTGCTCATCACGCGCGGCGCCGGGCGCGTGCGCGGGCGCCACGAAGGCCCGCTCGACACGAACGAGCCCTTCATGGAGTTCGTCACCGACTACTTCGCTTCGCGCACGTACGGCTGGATCGTCGAGGACTTCACGCCGCTCGGCGAAAGCCTGGTCCGTGTGACCTACCTTCCGCTCACGATGCCGACGGACGGCACGAACTTCCGCGCGTGGAAAGACTACGGCAACGGCGACGTCTTCACGGCGAACATGGGCATGACCTCGGACGTTGACTTGCCGTCGCTCAGCTACGACAGCGAGGACCTCGCCGCGTCGTACGCGTCGCGCATCGCGCCTTACGCGCGAATCCAACGCCAAGAAACCACCCGCAACAACCGCGATGGGCGGGAAATCCAGGCGGGTGACTTACTCGAGTTCGAATTCGGCATCTTCAACGACGCCGCCATGCTCGAGCCGCCGGGCTCTCGAACGAGCTACTACACGGACACCTTCCGCTATCGGGTGGGCGTCGGCGGCGTGACGGCCGACAATCCCGACAAGTACACGGACGACAGGGGCATCCTCGGGCCGGCCGTGGACGCGCAGCAGGGCGGGGCGACTACCAACGTCTGGGCTTACTTCATGCCCGAGACGCAATTCGGGCAGATGGCGCTCGATATTCAACACGAGAACGTGCAGCCGTTCGTGGAAGGCCGGCGCCTCTTCCACACGGACTTCGAAACAGGCGAGCACACCGAAGAGGGCAATGACCCGTTCACCGAGCAAGCCGGGAAGGCCGGTCCGCTCGGAACGACCGCGAGCTGCGAGACCTGCCACGTGCACAACGGTCCCGGCGAAACGCTCAGCGGCGCGCTCGGCAAGTCGAGCTCGATGGTCATCAAGCTCTACGACGAGCCCGCTCGGCAGCTAGAACCAGACGCTGGCTCCGCCACCTTGTCCGGCGTCGAGAAAAAGAGCGTCGAGCTCGGCGATGGCACGACGGTCATGCTCGAAAAGCCGAAGATCGTCGCGACGCTCGACGGGGGTCGCGTCCCCGCGTTCTCCGCGCGCATCGCGCGCAAGGTGATCGGTCTCGGCCTGCTCGAAGCGATCGACGAGCAAACGATCCTCTTCCGGGCTGATTTCGCAGACTGCAACGGCGACGGCCTCTCCGGTCGTCCGAGCTTGATCGAAGATCCCGTCACGGGCGCGCTCCGCCTCGGCCGGTTCGGCTGGAAAGCGGAGAAGGTCAGCATCGAGCATCAGGTCGCGGAGGCGGCGCATGACGACATGGGCGTCACGTCGCCCGTATTTCCCGATGCCGGCAGCCCCGAGCTCTCGAGCACGGAGCTCGCGCGTCTCGTCACGTACATGCGCTTGATTGCCGTGCCCGGCCAACGCGACCGCGACTCCGATGAAGTCCGCGCGGGTGAGCAAATCTTCCAAACAATCGGCTGCGCCCAGTGCCACGTGAGCGACACCGTGACGGGCATGAACCACCCGTTCTCCGAGCTTCGCGGTCAGAGCATCAAGCCCTACACCGATTTGTTGCTCCACGATCTCGGCCCGGATCTCGCCGACGACTCCGGCCGTCCCGCCCCCACCAAGCCCTCCGATCCCGCTGGTGCCTCCGAGTGGCGCACTCCGCCGCTCTGGGGCACCGGATTGCTCGCCACCATCAACGGCCACACGGGGCTGCTCCACGACGGTCGCGCGAAGGGCGTGCTCGAAGCGGTGCTCTGGCACGGGGGCGAAGCCGAATCGACGCGCGAGCGCGTGAAGAAGCTTTCAGAGACCGACCGGAATGCGCTGGTTTCGTTCGTCGAGTCGCTCTAAGACGCGGGAGCGGCGCCCAGCGGACATACGCCGCGATTAGCTGCGATCCTTCCGGCGCCCCTCGGCGCGTGCCGCGCGCGAAAAGGCGCGGTATTTCAGGTGTTGCTCGTGCCGAAGGCGAGCGTCAACGCGCGCCCGCTGATGCTCGAGCTCGCGCTTCAGTCGGTGGTGGCTCTGAAGCCGCCCGGACTCGAGCTCGCCCTGCTCCACGGCTTCGAGCACCGCACAGCCGGGCTCGCTCTGATGCGAGCAGTCGCGGTACCGACAGCGTGCGGCAAGCTCGTCGATCTCCGAGAACCCCGACTCGCCGTCGCCTTCGGCGTCGGCCCAGAGCGCGAGCTCGCGTAAGCCAGGGGTATCGATGAGTAGACCGCCGTCGGGCAATGACAAGAGCTGGCGCTCGGTCGTCGTATGCCGCCCCCGGGCGTCGGCCTGCCGGACGGCCCCTGTGAGCCGTGCGTCCTCGCCCAGAAGTCGATTCGCGAGCGTGGATTTGCCGACGCCCGACGAGCCGAGCAGCACCGCCGTGCTGCCATGCCCGATCCGTTCGCGGAGCTTCTCGCAGCCCCGACCGTCGAGCGCGCTCACGAGCTCGAGCTCGGCGTCGCGGAGCGTGGCGCGGAGCTCTTCCAGCGGCTCGACGACGGCCGAGAGATCGGCCTTGTTGACGACGACCACCGCGGGAATGTGGCACGCGTGCGAAAGCGTGAGGTAGCGCTCGATGCGCCGGACATTGAGACTTCGCCGCGCCGTGTGCTTGTCGGAGCCTTCCCCTGCGAGCGCGGCCACGACGAAGCACACGTCGACGTTGGCCGCGAGCACCTGCCCGAGCGAGCTCCCGTCCACGTTGCGCCGCGCGAGCACGCTCAGGCGCTCGGCGACGCGGACGATGCGCGAGACCGGATCCGCCGGCTCGAGCAGCACCCAATCGCCCACCGATGGCCGCCTGTCGCTCGTGAGCTCGTGCTCGAGTCGCCCGCTGAGCTTCGCGCGGACGACTCCGAGCTCGCCGTGAGCCTCGAGCTCACCGCGCCGCTCGCACACGATGCGTGCAGGGACGGCGAGAGCAGTGCCGTCACGCTCATCGTGGGCGAGAAATGATTGGAGATGAAATGGTTTGAGACCGAGCTTCTCGAGCTCGGGCGAAATCCGAACGTTGATCATGCTGAAACCCCGGAAAGGCCTGAAAATGCGAGCGTCGCGCGGGCGGCCTGCGTGCGGGCCCGCGCGTGCGTCGCGATGCTCGAGAACGAGCGGTTAGGTCTGCGACGAGAAGGAGCGGACGACTTCGACTTCGGCGTGGGTCATGAAGGGCTCCTTTCTCGTGCTGGGGTCCCGATGAGGACGAAGCTCACTTTGTCGCGCTTGTCGCAGAACGTCAAGCAGGTGGCCGCCCCGAGGCGCTCTCGTGCTCTGGAGCTGCTATGCTGCAATATGGTGGATAGAATTGGAATGGTGGGGGCGCTACTCCTCTCAGTGGCGTGTTCGAGTCCTTCGCATGGCGACGAACCCGCTACCGGCGGCACGACGGGCGTCATGTCGGGAGGAACAGGCGGCGGTAGCGGACACGGTGGCTCGTCAGGAGCCGGCGGCTCTTCGGCGATGGGCGGTTCTTCGGGGAGCGGCGGCTCTTCGGCCATGGGCGGCTCTTCGGGAACCGCGGCCGAGGTCCCTGCGTGCAACGACCTCGTCCTCGACGCGCCCGACCACTTCCTCTCGCTCGACTCGGGGCCACCACCCACCGCAAAGGGTGGAGATCTCGTCGAAGGGACCTACTTTCTGACTCGGTCCGTCTGGTACGAGCAAGCCGGTTCTTTGGAGACCTCGCTCGGACGCGCCAAGATGGTGCTCACGGGCACCACCTGGCAAGGCGTCGAAGACCTCGATTCCCTCGAGGACGACGACTCGCTCGAGCCCACTCGGTACAGCACCTTCGATGTCGCGACCCGTGGGGCGACCTTCATGGTGACGCAAACCTGCCCAAAGGCGGCGGCGACGCAGACGATGGAGTACACGGCCGAAGGCAACACGCTCACGCTCTACATCGACGACAGCGGCGCGCTGTTCGGACAGGTCTTCGAGCGACAGTAGGGTCACGGCGCGGACGGCCCGCTCACGTCGAGCGCCTTGACGACCAACCTGTCCGGGCCGCCGTCGGCAATCCAAAACAAGCGCCGTCCGTCCGTCGCGAGGTCGCATACCGTTGCACCGAGCCCGAGCGTCACGAGAGGGCGGGGGCGGGCGCCCGGCACGAGCTCGAAGATGCCCTCGACGTTGGCGCAATAGATGCGGTCAGCCACCGCGAGCGGCGAACAGACGAAGTCCGCGACGAGCACCTCCTCGTCGCGCAAATCGGGCGAAAGGCGCCGCACCTCGCGTCCGTTGCCGTCGTAGTAATAAATTGCATGATGCGCGACGAGCATGGAGGGCGCGCGGCCACGGCGCGCGCTCGTCATCACCGGGGCGCCGCCGCGTGCGGGCACCGCGCCGATGCGCCACTCTGCTCCGGTCGGCCGCTCGACGAAGAAGACCCAGTCGTCGAGCATGGCGGCAGCATCGATCGACCCCGGCGACGCGTAGGCGGTCAAGGGGCGCTTGCCCGTCACGCTGCCGAGGGAGTAGCGGCCGTCCTCGGAGCGGGCGACCCACGCGATAGCGTCACCCGAGGAGACGAAGAATTGCGGACGCGCCGCGAGCAGGGCGACCCGGTGGCTCTCGCCGCTCTGCTTCGATGTCTCTCGCACGGCTCCTTCCGACCAGAACATGAGCCCGTGCCGGGTGGCGCTCGCGCCGTACCCGAGCTCCACCTTCAACGCCGTCGGCTCCTGCCCGGGTGAGAGCTTGTACGCTGCGTGGGCCGTAAGCAGGTAGGCGGCTTCGTCGTCGACTGCGAGCGAGGCTTGGTAGGCCGAGGTCGGAAGCGCGAGCAGCACCTGGGGCTCGGGGCGATGGGCGCTCGCGGCAGGAAGCGGCTGGTCCGGCGTCCCGCCAGCGCCCGTTCGAGTGGTGGTCAACGGCGCGGCGACTGCCGGGCCCTGTCGGAAGCCCGAATCCTCGGGTGCTCGCGGCCGGTCGCAACCGGCCAGGCCGAAGGCCGCTGCGATGACGGCCAAGCGACACGAAACGAAGGCAGACGGGGGCACGGTGACGGAAACGCCACACTCAGGGGACTGCGCAGAGTGGACCCCGCGAAAAGTGGCAGAGCGAATGGCCATCGGTACCTGCGGGCGCGCTGCGCTCAACTAGCCTGTCTCAGCCTCGTGGCTTGCGGAGGAAGTGGCACCGACACGCCGAATCCGTCGCTCGAGCACGATGCCTCAGGGGCCGGCGGGACGGCAGGGAAGTCCATGACGGGCGGGGCCGGCGGCGGAGGCGTGCCGACCCCCACAGCGGGACTCGGAGGCGGCGGCTCCGCCGGAGCCGGGACGGGAGGAGGCGCTGGCACCGCGGGTTCGATGCAGTCGGGGGCGGGGGGCTCCGGTGCGACGGCTGGGTCGGCAGGGGCCGGAGGCTCCGCGGGGAGGAGCGCGACGGGCGGTGCCGGCGCGGCGGGCGCGGGGGCGGCTGGGGCGGGAGGAGCGGAAAACGGGGGCGCCGCGGGCCGTGCAGGCATGGCCGGCGCGGCGGGCCGGGGAGGCGCCGCGGGAGGCGGTGGTCCTTACGAGCTCGAGTTCGTGGGGAACATCACGACGAGCGACAGCGTCGACACGGACGGCAAGACCTTCTCGAAGCACTGGGATCAGATCACGCCCGAGAACGCCGGCAAGTGGGGGTCGGTGCAGTCGAGCGCGGGCGCGGCGTACAACTGGCGCACGCTCGATGCAATTTATGACTATACGGAGAAAGCGGGCATAGCGTTCAAGGAGCACGCGTTCGTCTGGGGCAGCCAGCAGCCGAGCGGCTCGATCGGCGAGGCGGACGTGAAGGCATGGATGAAGGCCTTCTGCACGCGTTACCCGAACACCAAGGTGATCGACGTCGTGAACGAGCCACCGCCGCACACGACGCCTTCTTACGCGAACGCGATCGGCGGCGGGACGAACGGAACCTGGCAGTGGATCACGAACGCGTTCCTTTGGGCGCGCGAGGCCTGTCCGAACGCGGTGCTGGTCCTCAACGACTACAGCAACATCGAGTACAAAGAGCACCAGGATCGCTACATTTCCATCGTACAGACGATTCAAGCCGCGGGCGCGCCCATCGACGCTGTCGGCGCTCAGTCTCACGATCTCGATGACGAAGGCATGCAGCTTGCTACCGTGAAGGGGTTCGTCGAGCACATGTACGCCGAGACCGGGCTGCCCATCTACGTCACGGAGATGGACATCGATCAAACGGACGATCAGGCACAGCTCCGCTACTATCAGGACTACTTCCCCTACTTCCGCGATTCCGGCGTCGTGAAGGGGCTCACGATCTGGGGTTGGATCTACGGCAAGACGTGGTCGGTGGCGCCGAACAGCGGGCTCGTGCGCAACGGCACCTCGCGGCCGGCGATGACGTGGCTCATGCAACAGCTCGACCGACCCGTGCCTTGAGCTCGGGCAGCCGCTCGCCGCATCGCTACGGCGCGTGCCCGCCATCAGGCGCGGTTCGACGCTACGGGAACTTCAGCGCGGGATAGAACGCGACGGTGTTCGCCTTGAGCGCTGTCACGTCGCTCGCGCTCATCAGGGCGTTGGTGATGAGAGCTTCGCGCATGAGAACGGGATCCGGCTGGCTGAGATCGCCTCCGCCACCGAGGTGGATGGCCGTTCCCGCGTTCATGTTCGCCTTGGGAGGCGAGTGCGAAAGCACCTGTTTGCCGTTCATGTAGGTAATGACCGCGTTCGCCGGCGCGTCGAATTGCGTCACGACGAGCGCGTTGTCGATCGGGGACGAGCCGTAGTCGAAGAGATCGTTCGCCTCCTCCTCCTCCGCGCCCACGCAGTAGCTGTTGTTCTTGCCGCAGTTGACGGCAATGCAGCAGCCGTTCGCATCTTTCCAGCCGTACGCCAGGGCGACCATGAAATCAGTGCCGTGGACGTCGCTCGCGTTGTACTTGTGGGTGATACCGAAAACACCGCAGCAGTAGTGCTCGTTGGCGACCGGTTTGCCGTTGTACATGAGTCCGATGGTCTTCGAGCCGCCGTTGACACCCGTCGCGAAGTTGTCGCCCGAGAGCGCGTATTCCTGCGGCGACACCGTCGTGAGGATCGGCAAGCTCGTTGTCGACTCGATCGTGAATTTCGCGGCACACGTGTAGCCACCTGCGCTGCAGTTCGGCCCCCAAGGGGCATTCCACACCGCCGGCAAGAGGTCGTTCTTTCCGCTGTGGATCTGGGCGTAGATTTTCGACACCACGCATTTCGACGCGTTGCCGCCGCAGTAGGCGCTCCAGGTTGTCATGTCCGCCGTGTGCTCGGCGGTCTGACCGATGTCGAGCGTCTTCGCGTTCTTGTCCGCGGCGAGCCCGAGCTGAAAGAGCGGCCCCGTGTAGCTCGCCGTCATCGCCCTCGTTACGCTGTAGGCTTCTGCGCACCCGCCGGTGAAGAGGTCGCATGGCCCTTGATATGCCGTCATAGCGCCGCCGGCGCCGCCACTCACCGCGGAACCCGCTGCGCCTGCGGTAGCCGTGCTTCCGCCGCCGCCCGCCATTCCGCCCCCGGCAGTTCCCGTTGCCTGCCGCCCGCCCGTGTTGACGGTGCCACCTCCGTTGGTCTCGCCGCCGGCGGGGTTGCCGCCAAACGCGCCCCTGCCGGCGGTGGAGGTTGCGCCTGCCGTTCCCGTCATTCCGCCGATCGTCGTGTCACCACCTGCCGTCGCGCCTCCCGAGCTCGTCGTGCCGCCGCTCGCGGCCGCGCCCCCCGAGCTCGTCGTGCCGCCGCCGTCCGTCGCGCCTGCCGAGCTCGTGCTGCCGCCCTTCGCGGGCGCGCCTCCCAAGCTCGTCGTGCCGGCGCTCACACCTCCCGAGCTGGTGATGCCACCGCTTGCGGTTGCGCCCGCGGAGGTCGTGGTGCCACCGCTATCTCCGCCGCTGCTCGGGCCGGTGCAGTCCGGGAGAATCAACAACAAGGCTGCACCCAACGAAATGGCGCTCGCTCTCATGGGTTTTGGCTCCTGCAAAGTGGGAGACGAGCCTGACGCGGCGAGCCGCGGCTCAGCAAAACCGACTTTGCGCTCGTCGACACCTGACGGCCTTTTGTCGCGATTGCAACGAAAACCGCCGAGCGGGCCCCCGGTCGACGTCGGACGCTACCTTTATGTCTCAACAACGAGCACCCGTGTAACCATTTACGAGAGTGTCGCAGAGCCTGGCTAAAACATTATGGGCCCGGCATATAGGGTCCAGTGGACCGAGTGTCGGTGCCAACGCGGCGCGCGCTCACTGCGCTGCCGCGAAGTAACTCGAAATGGGGACTGCGGCGGCGGTGTTACCCGCGCTCGTCAGATGCGGACCGCCGCCCTGGATGTCGGAGCACGAGCGCGCCTCGACGCGGGGGCCCACGAACACGAAACCGGGATGCGCTGCCGCCACGTCGTCGATCGCGGCGTCGAGCTCGGGTGGAACCACGATGCCCTCGCCGGGTGTCGGCGCGGTCGGGCACGCCATGTTGTCGGGGCCGCGCACCTGCGTCATGAGGTCCACGCGCAGAATTCCAGGGTATTTCCCCTGGAACGTCGTGAGCGCCTGCTCGATTGTCTTCGCCCAATCCGTGCGTGAGCGGCTCGTGAAGCTCACGACCGGGAACACGATGCGATCCGGCGAGCCGGTATTCTTCGCGCACGTCGAGTCAACGGGTGCCGTCCAGAACGAGCTTTGAGGGTTCGCCCATTCTTCGAGGTAACCGTCGACGCGCCATTTGACCTGCCAGCGCGGATCGTCGACTACCTTTTCGAACCCGGCGATGAACCACTCTTCTACGAGCTGTCCGCCCGTCAGCTGACTGCACGTGAACGGCCCGGCAGCGGCGCCGGCCGCGCCTCCGGCCACGCCACCTCCGGCTGCGCCGCCTTGACCGCCCGCGCCTGCGCTCCCACCGGGCGACGCACCCGCGCCGCCCTGGCCGCCGGTCGTCATGGCGCGTCCTCCGTCGCCTCCGCTGGTCGTTCCTGCTGCGCCTGCGCTGCTCGTACCGCCCGCGCCAGCGCCCTTGTCGCCGGCTGCCGCGCTTGCGCCCGCGGCTCCGGCGACAGCCGCGCTGGTTCCGGCACCGCCGAGCGCAGCATTGCCCGCGCCGCCCTGGGCGGATCCTGCTGCGCCCCCAGCCGTTGCCGTCCCGGAGCCGCCGAGCCCCGCGGTTCCGGCGCCGAGCGCAGCGCCTCCCGCGCCGGTTCCTCCCGTCGATGCTCCCGCCTTAGACATGGACGCCCCCGCGTGGCCCGCTGCGGGCGCCATGTCGTCCGCCGGCGTGGAGCCTCCGCCACAAGCGCCAACCAGCGCCGCGCCGACAACGAGCCACCGCTCGAGCCCGCTCACTGGGCGAGCTCCGCGAGGACAGCTTCGAGCGCTGCCGGCGTGAGCGAGCCGGCGCGCCAGGGCGGCATGCGCGTTTCGTCCGACGCTTGCACCCGGGCCATCGCCGTTTCCTTCTGCGCGCGCGATACGGTTTCGAGCTTTCGCACGTTGAACTGATTCTTGGGGAGCTCGGGGTTGCCGCGGCCGTCGTGGCAGCGCGCGCACATCTGGAGGAGCACGGCTTTCCCGTCGGCGTTCGGCTGCGGCAAGAAGCTGAGCTTCAGCTGGGCGTCGTCCGCAAAGACGTCGCGCACGTCGAGGAGCGACTCGCGCGGGGCGAGGCCCTGCACGACGTCTCGGTACGAACGTGTGGCGGCGTCGCGCTTGGCCGCATCCGTCACGTCGATGCCCGGGTAGGGGACGGCGATCGCCTCGCCGCGCAGATGTGCGTCGAAACGCGCTTGCCAGGTAGGGCTCGCCCCGCTCTGCGCTTCCCGAGCGATCTGTGCGTCGAACGGATTCGGTTGGTCGGCGAAGCCCTCGGCGCGCACCAGCGCTTCGAGCTGGGCGCCGCTGCCCTCGTCGAGCGCGTTGGCGATCACTGCGATCGGAAGGCCGCCGTACTGGCGGTCGTCCTGATGAACGGCCATGAACTCGGCGCCGAGCAGGCGGTCGGAGTCGGTCTGCTGCACGAAGCGCTGGGGGAACCAGTGGAGCCACGGGCTCGAAAGCTCCTGCATGCGCAGCATGAGCTTGGTCCCGTGCCCGCCCGGTTGATGGCACGATTTGCAGTCGAACGGCGTCGTTTCGAGATCGTCCTGGTCGTAGACGCTGTACGTCGTCCAGTCGTGCTCGACGGCTTCGGTGAGGAGATCGGCGAGGGAGCACCCGGCCGCGTCGTAGCTGCAGCGCTGCTCGAAGCTCACGAGGTAGAAGTTCAGGTCACGACTGACCGTGTCGCGACTCACGATTTCGACGAATTGCTCGCCGCGCACGAAGCCGAGCGCGACCAGCGTGGCGGGCGCCGTCAGGTCGTCACCGACGCGAGGGAACACGAGCAAGCGCGGATTCAGCGCCGAGACGCTCTTCGTCACGAGCGAGGTGGAGTTACCCGTCAGGGCGAACGCGCGCTCCTCTCCGAGGCCGACGAGCGCGAGCAGCGAGGCGAGATCGGGAAGCGCCGGACGACCGCCGACACCGCAGAGGACGGCCGAAAACGCATCCGCCCGGTTGCGCGCGCAGACCCGAGCATCGGTGACCTCGCGCGAGCCGAGCGCGTCGAGCCACGGGTCGGGGTGCGTCACTGCCGGCAGGTTGGCGGCGCCGCCCATCGCCTGCGCGCCGGCCGTGCCCGCTGGGGCCGGCTTGCCCTTTGGCGTGCCGCCATCGGACGCGCAGCTCGTCGTGCCGAGAGCGACGACGCTCGCGAGCGCGCCGTACCAGCGCCGCTTCCCTCGGCGGACGCGCCGCCAGAGTGCGGCGACCCCGAAGAGCCACGTACCGAGCGCGCCCACGGGTGTCTTGCCCGACGACGCGATTCTGCACCCGCAGCCTTCGCTGGCGCGAGGAGTGGTCTTGTCGGACGTCGCCGCAGGGACTGCGCTCGCACCAGCCGTATTGCCTGCTCCCGTGCCGCCGCTTCCCGCCGCACCACCGGATCCCGGCGCGCTTTGGCCCGCGGCACCGCCCAGGGCCGCTCCTGCTCCTGCGCCCGCGACCCCGCCTTGCGCGCCCGCCCCCGCCGCCGCGGCAGGCGGCTCGAAGGGCAAGCGCCGCACGGGCTCCGCGTCGTCGATTTGTCGCAGGTAGGCGACGAGCTGGTCGAGCTCTGGCAGAGACAACGAGCTCACGAAGCCGTGAAGGCCAGTCGGGTTCTTCGTCGTGAGGACGTCGCGTAGGGTGACGGCGGAGCCGTCGTGGAGATAAGGGGGCGTCTCCCAGATGCCGAGCAGCGTGGGTGTGTCGAGGCCGAGCAGCGGCTGCCCCGCGCGCATGCCGGAGCTCGCCGTGATGGTGCCGACGTCGTGCAAAAGGCCACGGGCGCTGTCGGTGAAGGCGGGTCCCGCGTGGCAGAAGTTGCAGCCGAGCTTTTCGAAGAGGAGCTGGCCGGCGGCACCATCGGCGGTGAGCGTCCCGTCGGCGTTTCGGAACGGGCTCGGGTTGACGCGCTCGAGGGACGCGACGTACGCCGCGAGCGCGTCGAGCTCGGGGCTCAGGCCCGCCTTGAGATCGCCGAGCGGTTGATCGTGCGTTCCCGCGTGAAATTGCTCGTCTGCGATGAAGCCCGTGCCGCCGAAGAGCTCGCGGATCTGGTGCTCGAAGTCCTGGACTTCGTCGAGCGCGGCGCTCCAGTTGAGGCGACCTTGTCCCGTGCCGCGGCGTCCGAGCAACGTAATGGTGTTGCGCAGGCCTTCGCCCCGCGTGGAAAAGTCGTAGACGCGCCCGTCGTCGGTGCCTTCGAAGTGGCAGCCTCCGCAGGTGAGGTAGCCCTCGAAGTCCATCCGCGTGTCCTCGGCGTCGTGGAAGATGCGCTTGCCTTCGAGGATTTGCGCCGGGAGCTTCTCGCTCGCGACGGCGGGGATCGTGGCGACCAGGCTCGGTGTCGACTGGTCGAAGCTCTCGAGGTTCGCGCTCATGTCGTACACGAGGACCTCGCGGCTGAGCGACGCCTGCACGAAGAGCTTGCCGTCCGGCGCGAGCACGGACGCGCGCGGAAACGCCCCCACGTCGCCGATCGCCGAGAAGACCTGCGTCGGCTGATTCACGTCGCGGACTTCGATGCGGTTCGAGCCGCCGAGCGCCAGGATCGCGAAGTTGCCGTAGGGGCTGAACTCGACGTGCATCGGCATGCTGCGATCGTCGAGGTCGACGCGGTTGGCGAAGAGCTCCTGATCGGTTTGCGTGTCGATCACCGCCGCGAGCGGGCGGACGACGGTGTCGTGGGTGATGTCTTGGCCGTCGCGCAGCTTGCCGCGAAAGATGTTGTCCTTTTTTCCGGGGATCCAGCCCTGTCGTCCGTCGGGGCTGAGCGCGACGGAGAAGAGGTAGTTCGGGACCCCGCGCGACTTCTGATCGCCGTCGACGGTCTCGCTGTCCGCCGCGAGTAGGACGCGCGTCGCGACGGTGAGCGTCGACGTGTCCACTTTGACGACCTCGCCGCCGGTGTCGGGAGAGAGGAACCGGGTGACGTAAGCCACCTTGCCGTCGTGCGAGACGGCGATGCCGCGCGGCTTTTCGCCGACCAGAACCTCGCCGAGCACGGCTCCCGTCGCGGGGTCGAGCTTCAGCAGCTTCCCGAGCGCGAAGAGGCTCACGTACGCCGCGTCTCCCGCCGGGCTCATGGCGACGCCGACCGGCTGCGACGCGTACGGCAAGCGAAAGCCGCTCTCGACGGTCATGCTGTCGGGGTTCAGCACGGCGACGGCGTAGTCGTCTTGGTGCACGACCCAGAGCTTGCCCGCCGGTGTGAGCGCGATGGACTCGGGCTTTTTGTAGACGGCGACCTCGCTGAGCTTCGTCGCGCTCGCGGCGTCGATCACCGTGACGGTGTCGTTGTCTTGGTTGACGGAGTAGACGCGCTTCCGCGCCGCATCGTAGATGATGGGCGAAGCGGACGTGGGCCTCCGGTCGGTGAGCGGGTAATGGACGAGGTGGCGGAAGAAGGCGCTCGCGGTTTCGCCCGTGCCGTCCGTTGCGATCACCTGCACGCTCACGAGCCCGGGCGCCCCGAAGCTGTGCGTGGCCGCGGCGTCGCCGGGTTGAAAGTCTTCTTCTCCGAACTGCCACTCGTACGAAAGCTCGCCGGTCGCTCCGGCGACCACCGCCGTGAACGTGTGCGGCTCCCCGACGACCGAGGGCTCGACGCCCGTCACGGTCACGTCGAAGGCGAGGGCTAGCCGCGGCCACACGAGGGCCGCGACCAATGCCGAGCAAGCGACGACGAACCTTCGTGGCACGGCGTCTAGTTGGTCGTGAACGTCGAGGTGAAGTCGGCGGCCAGCGTATTGCCGACGAAATCGGCGATGCCGCCCTTGGGCAGGACGACTTCGTAGGTCGTCCCTGGCTTCAGATCCTCGTCCGGATCGAAGTTGAGCACGCTCATCCGCACGCCGAATTTGCCGGCGAGCGGCTGGCCCCCGACGGGACGCACGATGAAGCTCGCCGCGTTGACGGTCGCGAGCTCGATGTTGTCCGAGAAGGTGATGCCGATGCGCGATTTGGTCGAAGCGCCCGTGGACTTGTCGTTCGGGATGACCGTGTCGACGATGGGCGGCGCCGTGTCGGGGGCAGTCTGGTGCACGGCCACGACCCAGCCCTTGTACGGTGACTGATCGTCCGTCAAGACGACCAGGTTGCCCATCGGCAAGACGAACTGGTCGTCGTTGTAGGTCGTGTCCAGGCGGCCCCAAATGCGATTGACGACCTTCATGTTCTTGGGATCGGAGAAGGTGATCTTCGAGGCGCCGGGGATGGTGTTGATCTCTTGGCGCGTGTGCCCGATGAACAGGAAGTCGTCGCTGAACGTGATGTATTCGGCGTTTTCGGTGTTGAGCTTCGCGATGGGCGTGGACCCGGTGCCGATGCTCTTCGGATTGGTGAGGACGTCCCAGACGCGAACCGGTCCGAGCATCACGGCGTAGTGCCGGTGGAACTGGCCGATGTAAGACTTGTCGGTCGTGAAGGACGCGAGGCGCGTCGGCTTGAGCGGATCGCTGATGTCGAGCGTCGCAAGACCTCCGTTTTCCTTCGGCGTCATCACGACGAGCACGTTCCCGATGGCGTCCAACGGGCCCGCGCTGACGCCGCCGTACTGGGAGGTAGGGACCTCGGCCGCGACTTTGAGGGCGGCCGGATCGGCCGCGTCGACGACCTTGATGCCGTTGTTGGTCGCTCCCACGAAGATGTACTGCCCCTGCCAGGTCACCCCCCAGACGGCCTCCGTGTAGTCGCCGTAGTTGACGCCTGAAAGCTTGATCTGCGCGAGGTGCTTCGGCGCCGTCGCGCTCGTCACGTCCCAGGTGTCGATGCCGGTCCCGCCCAACGTCGCCATATAGAGCTTGTCGCCGTAACGCGCGAACGATTGCGTGTGCGACTCCGCCTCCGAACCGCTCCGCCGATTCGGAGTCGTCATGGTGGCGAGCTGCTTGGGCGCCGTCGCGTTCGAGACGTCGTAGACCCAGAATTCCTCGTTGCCGCACATCATCAGATAGCCGTTGATGATCGCCGGCTGATTGAGGTGATGACCGGCGAGCAGCGTCGGGGAGATGAGTCCTTTTGCCCAATCGGACTGCGGCAGGTTCGTGGTCGAGGCGGGCTCCGCCGTGTTTTGAATCGTGCCTTCCGGCTTCTGAAACGTCACCGTGCCGCTGCCGGCGACACCGCTGCCGCCGACGCCGCTGCCGCCCTGACCTCCTGTGCCGGCGCCCGGGCCGTCAGCGCCCTGACCGCCGGTGCCACCGGACGCTGGTCCCGCTCCGCCCGCGCCCGCGCCAGGCGCGCCAGCTCCACCGCCGAGCGTGCTCATGCCCGCGGTCCCGCCCGAAGCGTTCGTGCCACCCAAGCTCGGGCCACCGCCGCTACCCGCGGAGACCGAGGCTCCGCCGGATGCCGCAGTGCTCGGCGTGCCCGCGGAGGCGCCACTGCCCCCCGAGCCCCCGTGGGCGGACCCGCCGCCGGTGGCAGCGCTCGGAGTCCCACCCTCGGCGCTGGAGCCGGCGGCGGCAGCCGATGAGCCCCCGTGCGATGCATCGCCCGGCGGTTCAGCCGCACCACAGGCACCGACCAGCCAGGCGATCGGCAGGGTGAGCGACCAAAATCCTAGAACGTCGAGCCTGCGTCCGAACTGATTCAGCATGGTGCTCCTCGAGCCGAGCGGCTGCGCGCTCGCTCGTCACGACACCAAGACAATCAGGCCTCCTGCCCCCGGCCATCTAATCGCGCCCTCCACGAAAACAGCGCCCGCATGCGACACCCTCTCGCGAATTTTCGACTAGAGCGCGTCTCGGTCGGCCTCAAGGCTCTCCGCCCCAGCGAGCTCCGAGAGCGATCCCCGCTTCGAGGGGAAAGGAGCCGCGCGGGGAGTCGCCTTCGCCGAGGTTCGTTCTGAGGCCGGGCAGCAGTAACGACGCCGAGGCGGAGGCCGAGGCGAAAACGGGCGAGCGCCGCGGATACTCGACGGCGGTCGCGAGGGAGAAGAGCGCGCCTGGCGAGATGTCGGTCGTGCCAATCCGGGGTGGAACGGCCACCGCGGTGGCCCAACTGATCGCGGCGCCGGCGAGCACCGCGCCCGAGAGGTCGAAGGCGCCCGCGGCCCAGCGCACACGCGGCCCGACTCGCAGCCAAGCGGCTCGAAGCGTGGCGGTCATCTGCGTGCTCGCGACCTCGGCTCCGGTCGTCGGGAGGAGCGCGTCAACGACGAGATCGGCCGCAGCACTCATGCCGAGGCTCGCTCGCAGCGTGACGCTTGGAGCTGCCGGATAGCCCGGCGCATTGCCGAGCACTCCGACCCCCAGCGCCAGGCTATTGGCGAGCGATGTCGCGGGCACGGCCTCGGTTGCGGCACTTGGCGCGGGCTCGCGACGCTGCGGCCCTTCGGACTCCGCCATCGCCGGAGACACCTTCGAGCGGAGGCCATTCAATGCCTCAGCGGTCACGACGGCGAGCTGTCGCGGGTCGGACCGAGGTGCGGTCGCCGAGGCCTGCTGCAGAAACGGCAGCGAGCCGAGGTAGCAAATCGAAGCGACGGTGTTGTCGCCCCCAGAAGGTGCGGGCCCGAGGCGGATCCAGGCTCGGATGTCGCCTGGCACGAGGGGCTCGGCGCCCTTCGCATCGCACGGCGAGGCGACGTTCGTCGCGGAGAGCTCCACCACGTATCCTTCGCTCTCGAGCTCGGAGCCCAGGCGCCGAGCGAGCTCGACGCGTTCCTCCGAATCGTACTGAACGGACACGTGCACCTCCGCGGCGGCACGGCTCGTCGTGGCGACCGTAGCGGCGAACGTCGCGACCAACGCCACGCGAGGCAGATGCCGGCCCGCCATCGAGGTTCCCGTCGAGCTAGCGCTCCGGCGTAACGAGAGAGCGTGCCAGGCGCTGGTAGGGGCCGTTCGGCGTGACGTCGAGATACTGTCGAGCGAGGCTCCTCGCTCGCTCGGCGTCGCCACGTTTCGAGTAGAGCTCCATCAGACGCCCCCTCGTCTCGTTCACGTATCGCCCCGAAGGTACGTTTCGGACATAGCGCTCGAAAGCCTCGACGGCTGCGGCGTCGTCGCCTCGCAAGGCGTGCACGCGACCGAGCAGGAATCGGCCGTCACGCGCTGCGGGCGCGCTCGGGAACCGTTGGATGAGGAGCGTGAGCGCGCGCACGGCGAGCTCGGGGTCACCCCCCAAGCGCGCAGCGTCGGCGAGCTCGGCGAGCGCGCCCGGCGAAAGCTCGCCGAGGTGCTTGGCGAGCCCGCTGGCGCGGACGAGAGCCAACGACTCGGCGTATTTCCCCTCGGCGTAGCGAAGCTGCCACTCCGCTCGCAGCGCGGGAGACTCCGCCGTCGCCGAGGGGACGGAGGGCGCTGGGCCTTCCGGGGGCGCAGGTACCGCCGAGCCCGACTCCTCCGCTTGCTGCTCGGACGTGCTCGCCGAGCCGGCGACGGGCGCGGGCCCCCGCGCGGGGACGTGCGTCACCTCGAGCTGCCCTGGGCTCCCATGCAGGTGGTCGCCCGCCGTGAGCTCGACGCTCGCGTTGCGGTCCGGCACTCGGACGGCTACGACGCCGCGCTCCACCGCGACCTCGAACGCTTCCCCGGCGCCGAAGAAGACGCTGAATCGGGTGCCGACGACCCGAACTTCGCTCTTACCCGCGCGGATGGTCCAGGCGCGCCGGCGGCCGGGAACTACGTCGAAGCTCGCGCGCCCCTGCTGCAAATCGAAGCGAACCGCAGCGGCTTCGGTGACGAGACGCCCCCGTC
>DATMCL010000104.1:0-3019 GCA_035558375.1 Polyangiaceae bacterium | reverse complement strand
ATCGGCGGCACTTGCACCGACGGCGAGTGCATCTGTCCCGACGACGAGACGAACTGCGGCGGCGTCTGCGCGAATCTCGACACCGACCACGAGCACTGCGGCACCTGCGACGTGGCGTGCAGCCCCGCCGAGGTCTGTGGTGAACCGGAGTCGACGAGCGGCGGGACCGCCGGCGCCGGCGGGGTAGCGGCTGACGTCACGCACGAGTGCGTCTGCCCGCCCGATCGGGAGGATTGCGACGGCGTTTGCGCCGACCTCGAGACGGACCACGACCACTGCGGCGCGTGCGACATCGCTTGCCCGGGCGACAAGATCTGCTCGAGCGCCGACTGCGTCTGCCCGCCCGGCGAAGCCGACTGCGGCAGCGGGACGTGCGCGAACCTGTCCACGGACAAGGAGCACTGCGGCGACTGCGACACGTCCTGCCCGAGCAATCAGATCTGCAAGAACAAGAACTGCGGCTGCGCAACGGGGTTCAGCTCTTGCGGCGAAGATTGCTTCGATTTCGAGAACGACCACGAGCACTGCGGCAGCTGCGGCAACGCTTGCAGCGGCCAGCAGCAGTGCTCGGGGGGAGAATGCCTGCGCTCCCCGTGCGACAAGCTCTGCAACAACCCGAGCGCGTTCGTGCTCGACTCGACCGGTTACCGTGCGGAGCACATCGGCACTGGAGCGCGCTGCTTCGAGACCACCGAGTACCACCCGACGGCGACTGTGCCGCGCATCGTGACTTGGGAGATGGCCGGCCGCAGCGTGCGTGTGAACGGCGTGCAAATCCCCACGAACCAGAACGTCAACTTGGAGAGCGAGCGCGCCGGCGGCTACTGCGTCCAGGTGAGTGCCGGCGTGCCCGACTACTCCGGGTTCTTGCTTCCGATCGTCCCCGACTGAGGGTGGGAAGGCGGTCTCGCCCTAGGCGGAGCTCGGTCCGGCGAGGTCGAAGCGGCGCCAGCGTCCGGAGGCGAAGCGGAGGCCCGAGGTGAGTGCCAAGAGCACGATGTAGGCGGTGAGGCACAGCATCATGCGCGCTGCGGCGCCGCCGCCCGAGCGGGACAGGCCATCGCGATCACGCTAGCCACCATGGCAGCGCGCGTGTTTCCGAGCAAACGGGGATCGCCGAGAGCCCGATTGCCGCGGCAAAAACAGCCAGGGCGAGGCCGTAATGCGCGTCCCTTCGCGCCGCGACGAGCTCGCCTTGTCCCCCGGAGCTGGGAGGTAAAGCTTTGCACGATGAAGGCCGTTCCCATCGGCAGGATGATGAACGCGAACGCATTCAGGCCGCCGGTCGTCGTGGCGGCGAGCGATTCCTTGCCGAGCGGGGCGACCATGAGCGCATCCGTGAAACCGATGAGGGCTTGTGTCGCCCGTGCGAGCACGAGCGGCCAGGCGAGGCGAAGCAGCGTGCTCCAGCCGACTTCCGGCGACGTGCTCGCGTTCTTCGCCGTGCTATCGCTCACAGGGAAAGCATCTTGACGCGGCGGTCGTGGCCGTGCGAGGAGCAAACTTCGATGAACCGCTTCGAGACGGAATGTCGTCGATTGATTGATGGTCTCGTGCGCGAGCTCGCGGCCCTCGCCGACGATCTGGCCCAAAATGAGATCCGCGCCGCGCGCGCCGCACAGGCGTTGGAAGAGCGCAAAGCCGCAAAGACGCCGAAGGTGAGCCCGCGGCTCGCTCGCGCGCTCGAGCGTGCGGAGGAACGCCGGCGCCTCGCCGCCGAGCGGCGCGCACAGAAGCTCGCGCAGCGCGCGGCACGGCGGACGGCCGTCGGCGACGGCCAGCCCACGCCTGCGTCGGCTCGTCCCCGCGTGCGGGCCGCAGCGGCCCCCGTGGAAATCATTCCGCCGCCCCTGTTCGTGCACAAGCGCAGCCGCGACGGCAGCATTCAGAAGCTCGAGCGCCCCGCAGGGGAAACGGCGCAGGCTCCCGCCGCCGCCGTCCCGAGCTGAGAGAGCGTTCGGAC
The DNA here is from genome assembly GCA_035558375.1 of Polyangiaceae bacterium. Lineage (GTDB taxonomy): Bacteria > Myxococcota_A > Polyangia > Polyangiales > Polyangiaceae > PMG-095. The sequence continues at coordinate 1,056 of DATMCL010000104.1, read as the reverse complement.
GCGCGCGTGAGCGAGTTCGAGCTGCCGCCGGGAGATTTCGGCGGATTCATCTTCGATTGCGACGGCACGCTCGCCGACAGCATGCCGCTCTATCACCGCGCTTGGCAGCGCGCCCTCGCCGACCACGGCGCGACGTTCGAGTTCACGTGGGAGCTCTTCATGAGCCGGGCGGGGATGAGCACCGCGCTCACGGTCGAGGGCTTGAACGCGACGTTCGGGACGACGCTCGAGGCAGAGGCCGTCGAGGCGGTGCACCGGCGCGAGTACCTCGCGCTCATCGAAACCGTGCGTCCGATCGAAGCGATCGTCGCCATCGCGCGCGCCTACTACGGCAAGCTGCCGATGAGCGTGGCCTCCGGCGGCACGCGACACCTCGTCGAGCGCACGCTCGAGCTCATCGGGGTACGCGAGCTGTTTCCGGTGGTGGTCGTCGCTGCCGACGTTCCGCGCGGTAAGCCAGAACCGGATATTTTCCTCTTGGCGGCGAAAAGAATGGGCGTGGCGCCCGAGCGCTGCCTGGTGTTCGAAGACGGCGCGCCCGGCATTTTGGCGGCCGATCGCGCCGGAATGCAGGCGGTGCTGGTCGACCGCGGATCCCGCTCGTGATAGACTTGGCTTTCTTTCGTGCGCTTTCCCGCTCGTCGTCTGCACCATTCCACTCCGACCCGTGCATGGCTCGGGGGGCTCTTGTCACTCTCGGTCGTTGCGCTCGTCGCCTGCGGCGGCGACGATCCTCCCGGCGGTAGCGACAAGGGCGGCAGCGGCGGCGGCACCGCGGCGAACGGTGGGTCCGCGGGCACGACTTCTGCGGGCAAAGGTGGCACCGCGGCGGGCACGGGCGGCAGTGGCGGCACTGGCGGCACGACGGGTGGTACCGGCGGCGCGGGCGCGAGCTCGGGTGCGGGAGGCTCGTTGCCGAATGGTGGCGGTGCCGGCACGACGGGTGGCAGCGCTGGGACGAAGGGCGGCAGCGCTGGCGCCGTCAACACGGGCGGAATGGCGGGTGGCGGAATGTCCGGCAGCGCCGGCGCGGCGGCGGGAAGCGGCCCGGGCGGC
>DATMCL010000103.1:0-10304 GCA_035558375.1 Polyangiaceae bacterium | reverse complement strand
ACGAGGTCTTGCGCAAACAGGTTGGCCACCAAGGCGGCCACGAGCGCGAGTGCAAGGTCCCTTGCCCGCTGCGTCGCGAGGTAGCGCAGCACGCAGAACAGCACCACGAGATGACCGCACAGACTCGCCGAGTACGGCTTGAACTCTTTCGCCAGATCGATGGCGGCCGGGTGCAGCGCGAGAACGGCCACGAAGAGCAGTCGGGCCATCGGCGCTCGGTAGAGCCGGCGTGAGAGGGCCGGCGCCAGCAGCAAAGTCAGAATCCCGGCGACCCAAGAGATGCCGCGCAGCACCACCTCGCTCGGCCCGAGCCAAAGCGCGAGGACCTTGCTCAGGCTCATGAAGCCGATCGGTCGAATCAAGAGCGTGACGAGTGGCCTCTTCATCAGCAGGCCCGCCCACGCCGCCTCGTCGAGCCAGAACCCGTGACGCTGGAAAAGGTAGCCGCGCACCCTCAGGAAAAGCCCGAGCAGTACGAGGACCGTGGTGAACGCGTAGAGGACGGGGTCTCGGCGCGCCTGCTCCCACCTCGACTGAGCACGACGCCTGAGCGAGGCGCGGAAAGACTCCCAGCTCAGCATGAGGAAAGCGGGAGGCTACGGCGGGAGCACGGAAAGTAAAGGGTGAATAGAACCCGGCCTAGCGGCCAGCAAGCTCGAAGAATTTTACGGAAGCGACCGTCTAGCGCTGGACGATCCCGGGTGCGCTCGGGCAGGCTTGCCGGGCAGACGATGCAGATTTTCTTCGCTTTCGACCCGTGACGTGATGCGCGTCCTCGTCGACATCCTTCACCCCGCGCACGTACACGTGTTCGGTGCAGTCGCCAGTGAGCTCGCCGCGCGCGGGCACGAGGTGCGCTTCACCTTGCGCGAGAAGGAGTTCGCGCGCGCGCTGCTCGACGAGCGCGGCCTCGCGTACGAGACGCTCTCGCAGCAACAGCATGGCGCGGGCCTCGGGCGCGAATTTCTCGAGCGCAACGCGCGACTCTGGCGCGTCGTGGGCAACTTTCGCCCGCATTTCCTGACCGGCATCATGGGGCCGAGTATCACGGCGGTCGGCCGCGCGCGGCGCCTGCTCGTGCGCGATCGGGCCCGCATCGCCGTGTTCTACGACACCGAGATCGCGCGCCTCACGAATACCGTCGTGTATCCGCTCGCCGACTACGTCTGTACCCCGGATTGCTACCAGGCGAAGATCCACGGCAACCACATCACCTATCCGGGTTATCACGAGCTCGCCTACCTTCACCCGAATCGCTTCACACCGGACCCTGACGTCGTGCGGCGCGCCGGCATCGATCCGGCCTCGCGCTACGCCATCGTGCGCTTCGTCGCCTACAAGGCTAGCCACGACATCGGAACCTCGGGACTCACGGACGAGCAGAAGATCCGCTTCGTGCGCGCGCTCGCGGAGCACGGCAGGGTGTTGGTGAGCTCGGAATCGGAGCTGCCCGCCGAGCTCGAGCCGAACCGGCTGCGCGCGCCGGTGTCGGACATTCACCACATCATCGCGCACGCACGGCTGCTCGCCGGAGAGAGCGCCACGATGGCCTCAGAAGCGGCGGTGCTCGGCGTCCCCGCGGTGTACATCTCTCCGCTCGGCCGCGGCTACACGGACGACGAGGAGGCACGCTATGGCCTCGTCCGCAATTTCATCGGGGATCGCTTTCGCGACGACTGGACCAGCGTCGCGGCGAAGCTCTTCTCCGACGACAGCGAGATGGAGCGCGCCACGCAAGCGCGCGCGCGGCTATTGCGCGAGAAGACGGACGTGACGGCCTGGATCGCCGATTTCTTCGAGCGCGAGTTTGCGCGCCATTTCGGCGCGTGAACCCCGCGCGCCGGGCGTGATCAGCGGGCGACCCGCGTCAGCTCCACGAGCTTGTGCGGCAAGGCGAAGAACTTGCGCTCGAAGGTGACTCGACGGCGCAAGCGCTTACCCAGGCCTTCGAGCTCCGGTCCGCCCATGTCGGTGAGCAGCCAGGCGTGACCTTCCGGCGGCACGAGCTCGGGCAGCGTCTGCTCGAGCTCTTCGGACGACATGAAACACCGGACATCGAAGGTCCTCTCCAGCTTCTTCCGATACTTACGCGTCGTATAGGGATTCAGCGTCGAATAGTACTCGTAAGGATCGCAGGTGCGGCGGCTGACGATGAGCACGATCTTTTCCCCGCTTTCGGGCACCGGCTCGCGCTCCGTGAGCGCTTTCAGCATCAGCGGCATGTCCGTGTCGTAGGTTAGCGCGCGCTTCCTGGCGTTCCACGACCGATCGAAGACGGCGAGCGGCAGCAGCACGAGCAGCGTCGCCGGCACGACGGCGAGCCAGGGTGTCGCCGCCCCCTCCCGCTCGAACGCCATCCACTCGAAGGCCATCGCGGCGATGGCCGCCGCATAGCCCAAGAGAAACAGGTTCGTTCGAAACATGCCGAACGGCCAGTGGCCGGTCGTATTCATGAACGTGATGGTCGCGAACGGCAGCAGCAGAACAACGGCTTCGCGAGCGCGACGGAAGACGGCTAGCGACACGAGGCCAGCGACTTGGATCAGCTGCCAGAGATATCCGTCCCAGACGGCGAGCGCCTTGAGCTCATCCTTCGTGGCGAACGCCGCGTCCCAATACTTGCTGCGGAGGCCGGGCGACGCGGCGATCGCGCGGTAGTGCTCGAACCACCAGGCGAGGTGGCTGTGACGGGGGCCCTTCACGTAGAAGACGTCGTACTTGTGGCCCCAGTACTGTGCCTCGTCGGACGCGACGAGGTTCCTCCAGATGAACCAATACTGCGCGAACAGGATGAGCAGGATGACGGTGGCACCGCCGATGACCCAGGGCACTCGATGGCGCTGCCGGCGGAGCGTGTCCCAGCCGAGCAGCAGGAAGGCGCCCGGATAAGCCATGACCATATCTTGAGCGAAGAGGCCCGCGACGGGCGCCGCGACCAGCGCCGCCACGAGGTGTGCGGCCCGTTGCGTGTCGAGGTAGCGCAGCACGAGATAGAGCACCGCCATGTGCCCGAAGAGGCTCACCGAGTACGGCTTGAATTCCTTCGAGAGGTCGATGGCGGCGGGATGCAGCGCGAGCACGGTCACGAACAGGAGGCGCGCCGCGGATGCGCGGAACAACCGGCGGGACAACGCCGGTGCCAGCAGCACGACGCCCACGCCGGCGATCCAAGACAGCGAGCGCAGCACGACTTCGGTCGGTCCGAGCGCGAGCGCGAGCACCTTGGTGACGCTCATGAAACCGATCGGCCGAATCAGGAGCGTGATGAGCGGATCGCGGATCAGCATGATCGCCCACGACGCCTCGTCGAGCCAGAGGCCGTGCCGATCGAACAGGTAGCCGCGCGCGCGCAGGAAGAGGCCGAGCAGGACGACGACGCTCGTGAAGGTGAATCGCACGGGATTGAGCCGCGCCCGCTCTCGCACCGATTGCACCTTGCGTGCGACGGTCGTCTGGATCCCGAGAAGGCTCACCACACCGAGGGAGAGGCTACGGCCGAGCCTCGGAAAGTAAAGGCCGGAGTGCGCCCGGCCTCGCGGCCAGCCGTGCGCCGAAATTCGTAGGCTTTGGCTTCCAGCGCTGGACGATCCCGGGTTCGGTCGGGCACGCTTGGCGAGCAGGGTCAGGCGCCGTCCGACGGTAGCAGCCGGCATCGTTCTTCATGCGCGTGCTCGTCGATATTCTTCATCCGGCACACGTGCACGTGTTCGGCGCGCTCGCCAAGGAAATGACCGCGCGTGGCCACGAGGTGCACTTCACCCTTCGAGAGAAGGAATGCGCTCGCGACCTTTTGGACGAGCGCGGGCTTTCCTACCAGATCCTTTCGCAGCAAAAGCATGGCGCCGGCCTCGCGAGCGAATTCATCGAGCGGAATGCCCGACTATGGGGGGTCGTGGCCGACTTTAGGCCGCATTTCCTGACGGGCATCATGGGTCCGAGTATCGCAGCGGTCGGACGACTCCGGCGCGCCCTGCGGGGCGATCAGGCACGAATCACGGTCTTCTATGACACGGAGATCGCACGCCTCACGAACAGCGTCGTCTACCCGCTCGCCGACTACGTCTGTACCCCGGACTGCTACCAGGAAAAGGTCCGCGGCAACCACATCACCTATCCGGGTTATCACGAGCTCGCCTACCTCCACCCGAACCGCTTCACCCCGGACGCGGAGGTCGTGCGCCGGGCGGGAATCGATCCGACCGCCCGCTATGCCGTCGTGCGCTTCGTCTCGTACAAGGCGAGCCACGACATCGGAACGGCGGGACTCACAGACGCGCAGAAAGTCCGCTTCGTGCGCGCCCTCGCGAGCCACGGCACCGTGTACGTGAGCTCGGAGGGGCGCCTCCCGCCCGAGCTCGAACCGCACCGGCTCCGCATTCGCGTCTCGGACATCCACCACGTCATCGCTCACGCGCGGCTGCTCGCCGGTGAAAGCGCGACCATGGCCTCCGAGGCGGCCGTGCTTGGCGTGCCCGCGATCTACGTCTCACCGCTCGGCCGCGGCTACACGGACGACCAAGAGGCTCGCTACGGCCTGGTACGAAATTTCATCGGCTCGCATTTTCACGACGATTGGACCAGCGTCGCCGTGAACCTATTCTTGGACGACCGCGAAATGGGCCGCGCCACCGACGCACGCGCCCGCCTCCTCGGCGAAAAAACCGACGTCACCGCCTGGATCGCCGAGTTCTTCGAGCGCGAATACGCACGGCACTTCGCTCGGTCGTGAGCCCTTGCGGACGACCTTTCTTGCGAGGTCCCGAGAGCTCGGCTACGAGGCGTAGCGCATCGGACCGGCATGGTGCTCGGCAAGCGAATCCCTGAGTCCCTCCAGGCGAGCATCCAGCACTGGTTGCCGCCGGCGGCGCTTTTGCTGTTGAAGCGCCACCTCGGCTCGATCCACTACGAGGGCGACTATGCGCGCTGGGCGGACGCCCAAGCCGATTGCGACGGCTACGAGGCTCGCGTCATCTTGGAGCGGACGACGGAAGCCGCCCGCACGGTGAAACGCGGGGAGGCCGCGTTCGAGCGCGACTCCGTCGTGTACACGAAGCCCGCGTCCGTCTGGCCGCTGCTTTCGAGCTTGCTGTGGGCGGCGGCTCGCCACGGTGGGTCGCTCAGCGTGCTCGACTTCGGCGGCTCGCTCGGGTCGACGTACTTCCAGCACCGGAGCTGGCTCGCGGATCTCCCGCGCCTCCGCTGGAGCATCGTGGAGCAGCCGGCTTACGTGAAGGTGGGCCGCGAAGAGTTCGAGGATGAGTCGCTCAAGTTCTACGAAGACGTGCCATCGGCGTTGCGTGCCGAACGGTCTCGCGTGCTGCTCGTCTCCGCGGTGCTCCAGTACCTGGAAGCGCCGTACGCGGTGCTCGAGGAGCTCCTCGAGGCCGAGTTCGACGTGATCCTGCTCGACCGGCTGGCGTTCTCGGCCGAGAACCGCGACAAGCTCACCGTGCAGCGCGTCGGCGAGCGCATCTACCCGGCGAGCTACCCGGCCTGGTTCTTCGATCGACGGAAGCTCGTCGGCGCGCTCGAGCGGCGTTACCGGCTCGTTCAGGTGTTCCAGCCCGCGGATCGAGCCAGCGGCGGGAACTACTACGAGGGGCTCTTGCTCGAACGCAAAATGGGAGGCTCGGATGCTGCCGAATGAAGCGGCGTGGCTCGGTCGTCACCTTCGTGGTTTGGACCCGAACCTCGCGTTTCCATTGCTCAACGTCGGCAGCTCCACGGGGAAATTCGCGAGCCGCGAGCAGCCGTGGATCGACGCCGAAGTGTTTGGGCCGCTGCGTGCCGCGAACGGTCGCGTCGTGAACTGCGACATCAAGGCGGCGCCCGGCGTGGACGTCGTGGGCGATCTCATGGACGCCGCGTTCGTGAAGGAGCTCGCGAACCTCGGCATCAAATCGGTGTTGTGCGCCAACGTGCTCGAGCACCTGACGAAGCCGGCCGAGCTCGCGCGCTCGCTGGTCGACGTCGTCGCGGACGGCGGCTACCTGATCGTCTCGGGCCCGTACAGCTACCCCTGGCATCCCGATCCGATCGACACGCTGTTCCGGCCGACGCCGGAGGAGCTGGCAACCCTCTTTCCCGGAACGGTGACGATCGCGGCCGAGCGCGTGCGGTGCGGAACCTTTTGGGAGTACGTGACGCGCAGCAAGCGCAAGCTCGTGATGACGACGGCGCGGCTGATGCTGCCGGCCTACAAGCCGCGCGACTGGTGGGCGTCGGCGCTGAGGCTCGGCTGGCTCACGCGCGAGTTCGAGGCGACGTGCCTCGTGCTCCAGAAGCGCGCTCGGTAGTCACAGGTCTGCGACGCGCGGGCCGTTCCCGTGCTCGCCGACGAACTCGATAATCTTGTCCGCGAGCCTCTCCCACGTGAGCGTGCCCGAGAACCGTTCGATCGCGGGCCGCATCCCGGCGAGATCTTCCGCCGTCAGCCGCTCGAGCAACGCGGCGATGGCCCCCGGGTCCTCCGGAGGCACCAAAAACCCGGTTTCACCTTCGATCACGACGTCCGGTAGGCCACCGACGCGCGTTGCGATCACGGGACGCCGGTACTGATAGGAGAGCGGGACCACGGCGCTGCCCGAAGCGCCCCGGTAAGGAAGCACGACGACGTCCGCGCGCTGGAAGTACTCCGCGGCTTCGGAGTCGCTCACGAAGCGAGGCACCACGTCCACGCGCGGCATGCTGCGCGCACGCTCGAGCAGAGTCTGGTCGCGGTGCCAGAACTCCCCGACGATCGAGGTGTGGACGTCCGTGCGCGTGAGGCGGTCGAGCGCGCTCAAGAGCACGTCGAGCCCCTTGTAACGTCGGACCAGCCCGAAGAAGAGCACCTCGAGCGGCGCCTCACGCGGGAGCGTGCCCCGCGCCGGCGCATAGTACCCACCGATCGGGTGCGGGTAGACGAGAAACGGCGCCCCGGGAAAGCGCTCCGCGAGGTTGTCGCGATCCGCCTTCGTGTGCGCGATCAAGCCCGCGCCCTCGGCGAGCACCAGGTTGCCGATCCAGCGCTTGTAGAGCGCCGACTCGTGATCTTCGGCGTTGTGGCAGAAGAAGTAAGTCGGGATGCCCGCCTTGCGGCAGGAGCGCGCGAGCCACAGGAATCCGGGCGCGAAGTACAGCGTCCACCAGGGCAAAATCAGCGCATCCGGACGGAACTCGACGACGCGGGCCAGCGCTCGCTGGTAACCGCGTGGGGAGAGGGCGTCGATCAGGTACTCGACGTGCGGCTCGCGGTGCGTTTCGTGACCGGGCTCGAGCTCCGTGTCTCCTGGAAAGAGCAGCTGCGGATAGAGCCGCGTGAAAGAGATCGTCAGCAGATCGACGCGCTCGACAAAGACGCGGTGCAGCTTGACCGTGTGCTGAGCGATACCGCCGCGCAGTGGTGGCACGGGCCCGATCATGGCGAGCCTCGGTCGCCGCTTGCTCTCGGATCCCGTCATGAATCGCCGAGCGCTTGAGCTCGCGGCAAACGGAATCCAGGTTTCTGGCTCGCGCACCAGCCCACGCGCACAACGTATGCCAGCGATGAAAGAAGTAAAGGAGGCACGCACCACCGCGGCGGCTTCGGCCGGGTGGCCTGGTCGCCACCGAGCTGCTGGATCCTTGCATCCACAGCGGCCCCCCGGAAACTATAGGTATTCGTGGAGACGCGGCGCGTAGAAGTCCACCGTGCGCGCGATGCCGTCTCCGAGCGAAGTGGTCGGCACCCAGCCGGTCGCCTCGCGTAGCACCGTGAAGTCACAGGCCACGCTTCCGACGTCGATGCGGCGCTTCTCTTCGGGGAACGGCACGAGGCGCAGGCTGCCACGCCCCGTCGCCCGAATGATTTGCTCGGCGATCGTGCGCACTGAGTACACGTCGAAGGAGCCGACATTGTACGCCTCGCCACGGAGCTCCGCGAGGGCGCCGACGCGAAGCAGCGCATCGACGGCGTCATCGGAGTACGTCACGTCGCGGGTCTGCTCGCCATCGCCGAACACGGTGATCTCTTTGCCCTCGAGCGCCAGACGAATGAACCACGGGATGAAGCCCTGGCGCGCATGGCGCAAGAGCTGCCGGGGGCCGAACGTGTTGGTCAGCCGAAGCACGGCCGTAGGCAGCGCGAAGTCACGCGCGTACATGCGGTGGTACGCGTCGGCGCTGAACTTGCTGATGCCGTTCGGATCAATCGGACGAATCGGGCTCTGCTCCGTGACGCGCGGCGTGTCGGAGCGCCCGTAGATCTGGCGGGTGCTCGTGTAGATCACGCGCACCGTCGGGTTGTGGCGCCGGCACTCCTCGAGCAGCACGAGCTGCGACGTGGAGTTGGCGTGCTGATCGGCGAGCGGGTCGTTCACGCTGTCGATGTGGCTGACCTTGCCCGACAGGTTGAAGATGATTTCCGCTTGCTTGACGAGCGGCCGGCTGACCGCAACGTTCGCAACGTCGGCAACCACGACGTGGATCGCGTCGAAGTCACGCAGGTTCGCGCGATTGCCGCCGTCGCCGTCGGTCAGCGCGTCGATCACCACGACGTGCGCGCCCATGGCTTGGAGCTTGATCGCCAAGTTCGACCCCAAGAAGCCGAGTCCCCCCGTCACGAGCACGCGGCGGTCCTTGTAGTAGGTGTCTAGATCCATGGCGAGGGTCTACCGGACGGGCTTGTAGCGTCGTCCCGCGCCCCGTATACCTCGTACCGCCGATGCCGTCATCGTCCGACGCGCCCCTGCCGCTCCGCGTGACGATGCTCACGGGAGACTTCTCTCCCGAGCAGATCGGCGGGCAAGGCATCTACGCGTATGAGGTCGCGCGGCGGCTCGCCGGCTTCGGCCATCACGTGCGCGTGTACTGCCCGCGAACGCCCGAGCGCGCAGCTTTTTCGTACCCCGCAGGTCTCGAGCTCCGCTTCCTGTCGCCGGGGACGAGAAACCCTCTCCTGTTCAGCGCCGAGGCCGCGGCGCTGCGCCGAGAGATCGTCACCGGCTCGGACGTGCTCCACGTGAACGAGCTGTTCGGCTTCCCGCTGACCTGGCGCTTGCCTCACGAGCGACACGCCCTGCTCGTGTCCTCGCACAACGGCTACCAGGACCGGATGATCGCGGCGCGCCGCTTCGTGTCGAAGCTCAAATATCCGCCGCTCATCGCTCTCGAGGGCTTGAGCTACCGCTTCGCCGATCACGTGTTCATCGGCTCGGAGATCGAGCGCGCGCCGATGCGGCGGTTGGGCATCGCGGATCGGCGCATTGCGTGCGTGCCCTACGGTGTCGATACGGAGCGCTTCGCCGGGTCGAACGCCGCGCTCCGGGCCGAGGTGCGTAGCGAGCTCGGTATCCCAATGGATGCTCGCGTCGTGCTGTTCGTCGGGCGCTTCGTCGAGCGCAAGAAGCCGCACGTCGTCGCCGAGGCGCTCGGCCTCTTGAACGGGCGCGTACCGAATCTGCACGGCGTGCTCGTCGGCGACGGCGAGTACATGTCCGAGGTGCGCGCGCGGATCGGGTCGGCCACGAACGTCCACCTGACCGGCGCCGTGCCGTTCTCGTCCTTGCACCGCTACTACGCCGCGGCCGACGTCTTCACGCTGCCGAGCGTCGGTGAAGGCAGCATCTCGCTCGTCGTGCTGGAGGCGGCATCGGCGGGGTTGCCGCTCGTTCTGACCGACGATTCCTCGGGGCAAAGCGCCGTCTTCGAGCCCGGCCGCAACGGGGAGCTCGTCGAGCTCGGTGATGCCCGGAGCCTCGCCGAGGGCCTCGCGCGCGCTCTCGAGCGGGCGAGCGTCTACGGGCCGCGCAGCCGCGCCATCATCCAAGCGCACTTCAGCTGGGAAGCGACCGCCGCCGCCACGCTCGCCCACTACCAGTCGGCGCTGCACGCGCGCCGCGCTCGCGGCTGAGCACCCCGCGAAGGCTCGCTCAGGTCTCGGCGACTTCCGCGGGCTCCGCGGCGACGGGCGAGCGCTTGAGCATCAGCGCGAGCTCCGCGACGCTGGTCTCGCGCGTGACGAGCAGCACGGCGAGGTTCGCGACGGCGAGCAGCGGACTCCAGAGCAGCGCGAAGAAGGTACCGTTCGAGAGCGCGAGGCCGAGCGCGACGGTGAGCACGAAGGCGAGACCGGCGCGGAGCAGCGTGCTCGGCGCGACGACGGTGCCGAACGGCCCACGCGCGACGATGAGCGCGCTCACGAACAGGAGAGTCGAGGTGAGCACGGACGCCGAAGCCGCACCGGTGACTCCGAAGAAATGAATCGCCGGGCCGAGCACGACGAGCTCGACCGCTAGTCCGGCGAGCGTGAGCTTCATCGGGGTCTTGGGATCGCCGACGCCGTA
>DATMCL010000102.1:0-5064 GCA_035558375.1 Polyangiaceae bacterium | reverse complement strand
CTTGTGCATCATCACGTGCTCGGCGGCGTACACCTTCCCCATCGCGCCCTCGCCGAGCAGCGAGTCGATGCGGTAGCGCTCCGCTAACAGTGTCCCGATGCGCGGATCGGGGGGCAGCTCAAAGTCCACTGGCCGAACGTTCCACGGTCGGAGCGAGCCCGCACGTGCAAGCTCAGAACGGGTTGTCGCTCGCGGGTTTCTTGGGGGCCGGCGCGGGCTTGGGCGCCGCGGAGGGCTTGGGCTCGGCGGGCGGCTTTGGCTCGACCGGCGCGGGAGCGGCGGGGGCTGCCGGAGCGGCCGTGGGCTTCGGCTCGGGCGCGGGGGCCGGAGCGGGAGCGGCGGGTGCCGGCTCGGCGGGCGGCTTCGGCTCTGCAGCGACGGGCTGCTGCGGGACGGCGGGCGCGACGGGAGCAGCCGCCGGCTTCGGCGCGGGCGCGGGCTTCGGTGCGACCGCGGGCTTCGGCTTCTTCGCTTCGACCGGCGCGGCCGACTCGACGGGAGCGGCCGGCGCGGGCGCTGCACTCTCGGCAGGCAGCGCCGAGAGCGCCACCGGCGGCGGAGTCGGCTCGGCGGGCTGCGGTGCTGCGGTCTCCGCGGGCGGCGGCGCCGGCGGCGTCTCGACCTTCGTCTCGGTCGGCGGCGGCGTCGGCGCGGGCTCTTCGCCCTTTCGCGTCAGCATGATAACGCCTCCGATCACGGCGACGAGCGCGAGCAGGATCACCATCACGCGGCCGCTGCCGCTGCTTTCCGGCTCGGGTTGCGCTGCGGCGACCGGCGCACGACGTGCCGCCGAGCTCGCAGGGGGTCGCTGCGACGTCGCGCGCGGCGAGGAGGCTGCTTTGCCTTCGGACTTGGACGCTGGCTTGCTGCTCGCGGGCGTCTTGGTGCTCGCGGGCGGCTTCTCGGTCGTCTCGGATTTCGCGCTCGCGGGCAGCTTCTCGCTCGCGCCGGGCTTTGCCTCGCTCGCCTTCTCGGCGGGCGGCTCCTGGCTCTTGCTCGGACGTGGCGGCTCGTAAACGGGCGGCGGCGGGTGCGACGACGCACCGGGCGTTCCGACTTCGTCGAGCGAGCCACCCGCTTCGCGCAGCGCGTCCTGCAGAAGCTCGGCCGCCTGCTTCATGACGGTGCGATCCTCGGGCGCCGGCTGCTCGATCGCGCCGTCACTTGCGGGGAAGAATGCGGGAGCGGCCTCCTCTTCCTTCTTGGGCTCATCCTTGGGAGGCGCGTCGGACATGGCCCCGAGACCGATCATCGTGGCCTTGCGCTGCGCCGGTTTTGCGGCCGGATCAGCGGCAGCGACTGGTGTCGCAGCAGCGGCCACACCAGCCCCTTCCGAACCCTTGTCGAAGGCACTGACGGCGCCACCACTCTTCGCGACGAGCTGGTCGATGACGGCCCGCGAAGCGTCGTCGATCTTGATGAACTTCACGCCCATTCCCGCGGGAGCCCCGTCGTGCGACTCGCCCGACTCACGCTTCCAGACGACCCGCCCGACCCCTTGCATCACACGCTGGTCACCGGCGATCCGCACCTCGATCTTGAGCAGCGTGCCCGGGGGAAAGGGCGACACCGTCTTGATGAACATGCCGCCGCGACTCACGTCGTGCGAGTGATGCTCGATGAACTCGTCGAGGGTCGCGCTCTTGTAGCGAACCGTGACGGTCAGCACCTTGGCACGCGGATCTTTTCGGGTTTCCTGAGCCATCTTGGGGAGTATCATCCTAGCGGAACCCCGGTCCCACAGCCTAGGATCGAGCAGCGTTCCCCTTTTTTCGGGAGTTCGCAGCCGGAAGTTCCGCTACCATCAAAATCAGCGCATGACCGCGGCCCGCCTCGATCACTTCCGTGCGTATGCGCGCGTGCCGCTGCGAATCGAGCTTTCCGTATCGCCGCTCGGTGCCACTTATGACCAGACGGCGGCCGTCGTGAACCTCGGTCTCGGGGGCACTTGCTTCGAAATCGCCGAGACCTTCGAGGCTGGCCAGCGCCTGCGCATGGAGTTCGACCTGCCGGGGCTTTGGGACCGGCTCACGCTCCATGGGGAGGTGGCTTGGACGGCGCCCGCGGAGGACGGGCTGTCACGGGTGGGGGTCCGGTTCACGCGACCGACGGGGCGAACGCTGCGCATCCTCGCGGAGAACTTGGCGGCGTTTTAGAGCGCGTCTCATTACCCCGCCGAGAAGCTGCGGCGCAGATGAGCTCTAGGGTGGGTCGGCGCCGCGGAGGACGCGGTCGTGATAGGTGAGCATTTCGAGGGCGCCGGGGCCGCGATTGAAGGCGTAGTCGTGGGGACCGGTCACGACGAGGTAGTCGTGCGAGACCTTCGCGTAGTCGAGCGCGGAGTGAATGGTGGAGAGCGTGCTCAGGTAATAGTCGCCGCTGCTCGTCAGGAGGCGCAGGCGAAGCCCGGGGTTCTTGAGGCGTGCTTGGCGCGTGCGCTCGGCGACGGCCTTGCCGTTCTCGGGATCGAGCGCGGCTTGCAAGCTCGCGACGGCGCCGAAGCTCTCTGGCCGGAGCAAGCCAACACTCACCGCCGCACGTCCGCCGAGGCTCACGCCGTCGATCCCTGTCGATGCGGGCGTTCCGAGCGCCGGGGTCTCGGCGTAGAGGCGCGGAATCAGCATGTCGACCAGAAAGTGCGCGAGCGGTGGGGCCACCGCGAACGGGTCGTCACCGCCGAGCATGTCGGGCACGTACGGACACGCGACGATCAAGCCACCGTAGGGCTTCTGCGCGAGCGCGGCGTTCAGGGCAGCGAGGCGCGCCGGCTCGACGAAGCCCTCGAAGTCGGCAGTCACGAGCGGCGGGTGGAGAAGGCGCTCCGCGGCGCGACCGAGCTTGTAGTCGTCGACCCAACCGCGCGACCCGCGATCCGGTCCCTTCAGTGTCTCGCCACGACCGTGCATGGCGATGAGCACCGGCAGGCGCTCGCCGCGGGTGTGCTCCGGCACGACGACGACGACGCGCATCCGTCCCACACCCGACTCGCGAAAGTCCCAGGTGAGCTCCTCGGCGGGTGCGCGCTCCGGGGCGGCGCTCGCGGAGGGGCGCGGCGGTGGCGCAACCGGCGCGCTCGGTGGATCCTCGCGGCGCGAGCAGGCGAGCGCCGTCACCCCCAAGCACAGGGAGCGGCGCGTCGCTCGCGCGTCAGAATGAGTCTTTGGCGGCACGGATGGCACCGAGTACGGCCTCCGGCGTGCGCATCGCGCCCAGCCGTTCGGCCATGTGCGCGATGATCTCGGCCGAATCGCAGCGCAGAAACGGGTTCGTCGCCCGCTCCTCGGCGAGCGTCGACGGCACGCTCGGCTCACCCTTGTCGCGGAGTGCTGCCACGCGCGTCGCCCGCTCGGCCACGGCGCGATTCTGCGGCTCGACGTGCGCGGCGAAGCGTAGGTTGCTCGCCGTGTACTCGTGCCCGCAGTAGATGCGCGTCTCCGGCGGGAGCGCGCCGAGCACCTCGTTGAGCGAGCGGTACATCATCGCGGGCGTGCCCTCGAAGAGGCGCCCGCAGCCCGCCGCGAACAGCGTGTCCCCCGTGAACACGGCGCCGTGACCGAAGTAGGCGACCGCCCCGAGCGTGTGACCGGGCACGAGCAGGCAGCGAAAGCTGAAGCCGTGCACGTCGATCACGTCGCCATCGGAAACGAAGTGCGTCTGCCCGGGAATACGACCGCGATCGTGGGACGAGCCGTAGATCGCGACGCCGGGGAAGCGTGCGGCGAGATCGGCGTTGCCGCCGACGTGATCGGGGTGATGGTGCGTCGACAAGATGGCGCCGAGCGTCAGATCCTTTTTCTCGAGCGCCGAGAGCACCGGACCCGTCTCGCTCGCGTCCACGACGACGGCGGCGCGGCTGCCGGGAGACGTCAGGAGGTACGCGTAGTTATCTTTGAAGCAGGGGATGATCGCGACTTCCACGCGGCCGAGCATAGCGCGCGCCGCGGGGGCTTGCAGCGGGCCGGGCTCCGGCCGACTCTAGCCCGATGGCGATGATGAAGTGGACGAAGCCGGCGGCCGCGACCATCGATTATTTCGAGCGCATCGCCCCGGGGCCCCCCATCGAAGCGCGGCGCATGTTCGGCATGCCGAGCCGCTTCCTGAACGGCCACATGCTCGTGAGCGTGTTCGGCAACTCCCTCATGCTCCACCTCTCGGAGACGGACCGTGAGGAGTGCATTGCCGCGGGCGCGGCACCGTTCGCCCCGCACGGCCGTTCCGCCGCCGAGTACGTCGAGATCCAGATTGGCCACTTCGAGGACCGAACCTTGAAGGAATGGATCGCGCGCGGCATGCGCTACTTGGGCTCGCTCCCGCCACGGCTCGCGAAACCCGCGGCGAAACGCGCCACGCTCGCACCGGCAACCTCGAAGGGGTCGGCCAAGCCACCAGCGAGCAAAGCGAAGGCGAAGTCGAAGGCGAAGGCGAAGTCGAAAGGCGTCGCGAAGAAGAAGCCGGCCGCGCCGACGAAACCCACCGCGAAGAAGGCGGCTCCGAAGAAGGCAGCGTCGAAGAAAGCCGCACCGATTCGGGCAAAGCGAGCGGCGAAGAAGGTGGCTCCGAAGAAGGCCGCCGCGAAGGCGTCCTCGGCGAAGAAGTCGCGCTCGAAAAAGCGCCGCTGAGCGTTACTGAATCGAGAGCGAATCCGCGGGAACCCAGCCCAGCGTGCCGACCCACGACCCGTCCGTTACCTGCACTTTAACGACGGCCGACATCGTCTCGAGCACCGTGCAATGCGAGCCGAACGGAACCAGGATGCCGCCCGCGTTCCGAAACTGCTCCGTGCGTTGCTGTTGATTCGCTCCCGC
Source organism: Polyangiaceae bacterium (assembly GCA_035558375.1). Classification (GTDB taxonomy): domain Bacteria; phylum Myxococcota_A; class Polyangia; order Polyangiales; family Polyangiaceae; genus PMG-095. Next base: position 259 of record DATMCL010000102.1, on the reverse strand, counting down.
GTCCGCCGCAGCGAGCAGGTTCGAAAAATCCGCAGCCTCACGGAACATCAACACCTGCGTCCCGACGGTCTGCGTCGCGCCACCGAGCGTGCACGCCTTCCCTCCGTCGCCGAGCGCAGCATCCCCGAGGGCTTGACCATCGACGGCGCCCGCATCCGGTCCGGCGTCGCTCGCGACGTTAGGGGCGCCCCACGACCCGCCTTGCGGCCCGTTCTTCCGACAGGCGAGCGGTGCCCCGACGAGCACGAGCCCGACCAGC
>DATMCL010000101.1:0-13502 GCA_035558375.1 Polyangiaceae bacterium | reverse complement strand
GCAGATCCGCGCCGGACGGGACCATCGGGTAGACCGAGTCGTGTTGCTCGACGCGGAAGTCGATGACGACCGTGCCTTCAGTGCGCTGCGCTTCACGCACCGCGCCTTCGACCTCGCTGCGCTTCGTCACGCGGATGCCCTTGAGGCCGTGCGCCTCGGCGAGCTTCACGAAGTCCGGGCTGAGCATCGGCGTCGCGACGTAGCGCCCGCCGTAGAAGAACTGCTGCCACTGCCGGACCATCCCCAAGTACCCGTTGTTGATGATCGCGATGTTGACCTTGATGTTCTCCTGCGAGCAGGTCGCGAGCTCCGAGGCCGTCATCTGGAAGCCACCGTCGCCGGCGATCACCCAGACCTCGTCGCCCGGGCAGGCCATCTTCGCGCCCATCGCCGCGGGCAGCGCGAAGCCCATCGTGCCCGCGCCGCCCGAGGTCAGCAGTTTTCGCGGGTGATCGTGCTTGTAGTACTGGGCTTCCCACATCTGGTGCTGGCCCACGTCGGTCACGACCAGCGCCTTGCCTTCCGTGTAGCGCCAGAGGTCGTGAATCACGTGCGCCGCGAACAGGCGGCCGCTGTCGGGCAGATCCTGGATGTCGCGCACGGCGCTGTCGCCCTTCAGCTCCTCGATGTGCTGGATCCACTCGGCACAGTCCACCTTGCCGACGTGCGGCACGAGCTGCCTCAGGATCTCGCGCACGTCACCGAGCAGGGGCAGATCCACCTTCACGTTCTTGTTGATCTCGGCCGGGTCGAGCTCGACGTGGATCTTCTTCGCGTTCGGGGCGTACGTCTTCAGGTTCCCCGTGACGCGATCGTCGAAGCGCATGCCGAGCGCGATGATCAGATCCGCTTCCTGGATCGCCGTGTTCACCCACGCCTCGCCGTGCATGCCCATCATGCCGAGCGAGCGCGGGTGGTGCGCCGGGAAGCCGCCCAGGCCGAGCAGCGTCAGCGCGACCGGGATGTCGGTCTTGTGGACGAGCTCGAGCAAGAGGCTCGTCGCGTTCGCCTCCGTGATGCCGTGGCCGCAAAAGATCATGGGCCGCTTCGACTCCATGATCATTTCCACGGCTTCTTTCAGCTCTTCCGCGAGCGGCTGGCGCTCCGGGCGGTAGCCGGGCAGACGCACGGGCGAGGGGTCGTACTCGTACTCCATGCTCGCGTTCTGCGCGTCCTTCGTGATGTCGACCACGACGGGACCCGGGCGACCCGAGCTCGCGATGTAGAACGCCTGCTTGATCGCCGGCATGATGTCCTCTACGCGCGTCACGAGCAGGTTGTGCTTCGTGATGGGCAGCGTGACGCCGGTGAAGTCGGTCTCCTGAAATGCGTCGCTCCCGATCATGGTGGAGGCGACCTGTCCCGTGATCGCCACCATCGGGATCGAGTCCATCATCGCGTTCGCGATGCCGGTGACGAGGTTCGTCGCACCCGGGCCCGACGTCGCGACGCACACGCCGACGCGACCCGACGCGCGCGCGTAGCCGTCGGCCATGTGTGCCGCGCCTTGCTCGTGCCGCACGAGCACGTGCCGGATCGACGAGCCCGGGAGCGCGTCGTACGCCGGCATGATCGCCCCACCCGGGTAGCCGAAGACGACGTCGACACCCTGGCGCTCGAGAACGTTCCAGATGATCGCTGCACCGGTGAGGGTGCGGATCCCGGGCTCTTTTTGCGGCGTGCCTTGCGGGGTCGCTTCCGGGGTGGGGTGGGTGCTGGGTTGGGCCAAGGGAGGAACTCCTTACGGGCTGAACTAACGAGGGGGTGAAGGATCGTACGGCTGAGGGCTAAAAGCGAAAAAGCCCCCGGACCACTTTGGGTGCGGGGGCCGATCGGGGAAGTTTGAGACTTCAGTCGGCCGCCGCACCCGGGCTAATAACGAGCCCGAGGACGGAAATAAGCCCGACGACAACGACGGCCGGAGCGCAAACGCTCTGGAAAACCGACGAAGTCCCGGGGGAAGCCGACATGGCCCGGAAAGCCTGCTCCCCTACCGCCTCACCGTCAAGTTTCTTCGTGGGGTGGCCGTTGGGGGGTATCGAGACGGGCCGGCGCCATCCAACGCCCTCCCGCTTTTCGCTAACCCCGTGAAATCAAAAGAGAGTTTAGGTGGGGGTTTCGGGAGGCATGCACAATGGCTATTGAATTATGGTTAGGTACCAACTCCACGGACGACCGTTCCCGAGTGCCCAGAACGGCTAGTGCTAACCTCATGCCGGCCGCCGTTTTCAGAGGTCCCTTGAACGCCCCACAACTAGCAGCCGCCGTCCAGCCTCCGCCGCAGAGCGAACGCATCCACGAGCTCGAGCGAGTCCTGGCCGGAGCCCGCGACGAGCCTCACGTCATTCTGCTCGGAGGTCACCCCGACCCCGACGCCATCGCGAGTGCGCTGGCTCACCGCCGGCTCTGCGAGCGGCTCGGCGTCTCGGCGACGATCGCGCACGTGCTGCCGATCTCGCGCTCCGAGAACCGCGCGCTCGTGAAGCTGCTCAACGTTCCGATGGTGAAGGTGTCGGAGCCCGCGGAGCTTGCGGGGTACCGCTACCTATCGCTCGTCGACGCGAGCGCGTGTGAGACCAGCATCAAGCTTCCGCCCGGGCTCGAGGTGCTGACCATCGTCGATCACCATCGCCCGCCCAGCATTCCCAAGGCGCCGTTCGTCGACATCCGCCACGACGTGGGTGCGACTTGCACCATCTACGCTGAGTACGCCGAGAATGGCCTCGCTCCGTTCGGCGCGAACGGCAACGACGACGGCGACGTCGCGACGGCCATGTTCTTCGGCATCCAGACGGATACCGACGACTTCGCCTACGCGACGCCGGCGGATTTCCGCGCCGCCGCGTATTTGAAGCCGTTCGTCGATGCCGAGACGCTCTCCCGCGTCGGGCGCCGCGCGGTTTCCGCCGAAGCGATGGCCGCCATCGGCCGCGCGCTCGCCGACCTCGAGGTCGTGCGCGATTTCGCGATCGCGGGCGTGGGTCACGTCTCCGCGAACAACCGCGACGCCATCCCCATGGCGGCGGACTTCCTGCTCCGCCGCGAGGACATCGATACGGTGCTGGTCTTCGGCATCGTCGAGGATCGTGTCGACGGATCGCTCCGGACGCGACGCGCGAGCGTCGATCCCGCCGTGTTCATGCAGAACGTCTTCGGCGACGACAGCGAAGGTCGCCCCTACGGTGGCGGTCGCGCCGACATGGGCGGCTTCCGCATCCCCCTCGGCTTGATCTCCGAGAGCGGGGACGAGGAACGGCTCTGGCAGATCGTGCGCGAGGTCGTCCACAAGCGCGTCGCCCGCGTCGTGCCCGAGCTCGAGCGGCGCAAAGACACGCGCAGCGGCTGAGCCGGCGCGAGAGTGAAGCGCACCGGTTCCGTGGGGTGCGCTCGCGTCCCTTCGCGTCGCGCGGCTACGGCTTCGCGGGTGCGGGCGTACCCGTCGCGGGTGCGGGCGTACCCGTCGCGGGTGCGGGCGTACCCGTCGCGGGTGCGGCTGCGGGTGCGCCGGAGGTGGGAGCGGGTGCCGGCGCGTCGGGGGACGGCGGCGTGCCCATCGTGTCGGCCGGAGGCGGCACCGGGTTCGGGGCCGGCGGCGCCGCGGGCGGAGCTTCCGGGGCCGGCGCAGGCACCGGCGGGGGCTCGCACGGCGGCTCGGGCTCTTCCGCGGGTGGGGCGGCGCTGCTGTACGAGTAGATGACGCTCAGGATCGTCTGAGTGTCGAGGGTCTTGATGCCCTCGAGGGGGTGGTGGTCGTAGCGGAGGTTGAAGCCGGCGCCGAGAGCGAGGCCGCCCCAGAGCTTCGCGGCGAGGAGCGCGTCGTAGTTCACGCGCCACTGCTCGGTATGCACCACGCTTTGCAGATATTCGAGGCCGGTGCCGAAGGTGACCGCGTCGTTGAACGCGTGATTGAAGCCGACGAAAGCGCGGATGGAGTGATCGAGCGCGGTTCTGTCGTCGTAGGTCGTCACGCCCGTCGTCGCATCGACGTGCCGGATCGCGTCGCGGTTGCGGATGTCGTACTGGAGGTCGTAGCCCAATTCGCCCCAGGCCTTCGTCGTCGGCTGCTGAACGAACAGGTATTTGACGCCGGGGTCGAGGTTGTAGCGAAAGTCCAAACCTTGAAACCGGTCGTGGCGACCCGTGTTCAACAAGAACACGCTGAAGGCGTCGGCGAGGAACCGGTCGTACCGGAAGCGGCCTTGAACGTTTTGAACCGTGACGCGCTCGTGGTCGCTCGGCGGCGTCGCGCTCTGTCCGTAGTTGCCGACGATCGAGGCGCCGATGCCGTTGTTGTCGAAGCGCGTCTCGTACGCGCCGCTGACGGTGCCGGCGGTGAGCTCGGAGTTGCCGGTCGAGATCTGCCCGCCGGCGGAGAGCGATGCGGTGGTGCCGTCGAGTTTGTTGTCGTCGCCCGGCGCATCGGGTGGTTTCTTCGGTCCCGCGACGAGCGCCTCGGCGTCCTTCGGAGGCGCGACGATTTGGGCGGCGGCCGTTCCGTGTAGCAGCGCAACCGCACCAAAGACGCTGAAAGCGAGCCCAAAGTCCCAGCCTCTCGAATGAGTCATATGTTTCGGGGGGATTTGGAGCACAGTTTCCGCGTGCCCGCTAGCCTAGAAGGCCTGGCCCACGACCACGGAGCATCGGCCCGATCGGGACGAATCGAGCTCGGCGATTGGCAGACGCCGGTCGAGCTCGCCGATGCGGTCATGGGCCTCGTCGCGGGCATCGAGCCCGGGGCGCGTGCGGTCCTCGAGCCGACGTGCGGCCGGGGAGCGTTCCTCGTGGCGGCGCGCCGGGCGCTGCCGGCGGCGCGGCTCGTCGGCTACGAGCTTCGTCACGAGTACGTGACGGGGGCGCGCGAGGCGCTGGTCGGAACCGGCGCGTGCGTCGAGGAAGCGGATTTTTTCGAGACGTCGTGGGAGTCCGTGCTCGAGGCGCTACCGGAGCCGTTCGTCGTCGTCGGCAACCCGCCGTGGGTCACGAGCGCGACGCTCGGGGTGCTCGCGGGCACGAACGCGCCCGTGAGGTCGAACTTCAAGAAGCACGGCGGGCTCGACGCGCTCACGGGCAAGAGCAACTTCGACATCTCGGAGTGGATGATCCGGCGCCTGGTGGAAGCCGCGCGCGGGCGGCGCTTTACGCTCGCGATGCTGTGCAAGGCCTCGGTCGCGCGGCGCCTCATCGAGCGCGCCGCGGCCGAGCGCTGGCCGTTCGCCGGCTCGGTGCGGGCGGTGGACGCGCGCGCGCACTTTTCCGCCGCTGTTTCCGCAGTGCTGCTCGTGCTCGAAGGGAAAATGGCGAGCACTGCGCCCGGCGACGAGCCCGACTGGGCGCTCTACTCGAGCCTTGGCGCCAGCGTGCCGTCGAGTCGGCTCGGCGTGCGAGCGGGACGCGCGGTGCGTGATCTCGAGGCGCAGCGGCGGACGGAGCCGCTCGAGGCGCAGCGGCGGACGGAGCCGCTCGAGGCGGGGAAGGCGCGCGCCGCGGCGTGGCGCTCGGGCGTGAAGCACGATCTGGCGCGCGTGATGGAGCTCACGCGCTCGGGGGACGGGCTCGCGAACGGGCTCGGCGAGCGCGTCGAGGTCGAGCCGGCTCACGTCTACCCGCTTCTCAAGAGCTCGGATTTGGCCAACGAGCGCGGGGGCGTGGAGCGCTACTTGCTCGTCACGCAAACGGGGCTCGGCGCCGATACGACGGCGCTTCGGGCGAGTGCGCCGCGCGCATGGCAGTACCTCGAACGGCACCGCGCGGCGTTCGATGCGCGCAAGAGTCGCATCTATCGCGGGCAGCCGCCGTTCGCGATGTTCGGGATCGGGCCCTATTCGTTCGCGCCGTACAAGGTCGCGATCTCGGGGCTCCACAAGCGCCTCCGGTTTCGGGTCGTGGGGCCGCGCGACGGGCGACCCGTGCTGCTCGACGACACCTCGTATTTCCTACCGTGCGACGACGAAGCCGCCGCGTGCCGCTGCGCGGAGCTGCTCGGCTCCGAGCTCGCGCGGGAGTTCTTCGAGGCGCGCGTGTTTTGGGACGACAAGCGTCCGGTCAGCAAGGCTCTGCTCGGCTCGCTCTCGCTCGAGGCCCTCGCCGAGCGGCTCGGCGTCGCGGCGGAGTGACGGCGGTTCGCGCCGCGGCGCGCAGCTACGGACAGCCGATGGGCATCGTCGAGACGACGACGTCGTCGATCCACGCCGTGCGCGGCTCGTCAGTTTGATACGCTTCCCAACCGAGATCGAAGCTCGTGAACGTCGGGGCCGTCCACGGAAAGTCGCCCGCGGCGTTCACGCAGCCGTCGCCGTGGCCGAGGATCGTGAGATCCGGCATCTGCTGGCCGTCGAGCGAAAGCTGCATGCCGGCGTTGGGCCCGTCGAATTTCCACTCGATGCAGACCCAACGCCCGACGGGAATGGCTCGGCCGCTGGCGTGACGCCAGCAGTCGCTGCCGGGGGTGCTCTTGTTCGAGTACCAATCCGGCGTGTCGTAGTTCGCCATGAGCTGGTTGCCGGAGGGCACCGGCATCTGCCCGCCGTAGCGGTACGCGGCGTGATACGTCTGGCCGGGCACGACGCCGAGCCCCTGGATCATCGTCCAGTGCACGGAGGAAGTCGGCGCGGCCGCGAGCTTGAACAGCATGCGCCCGTAGACGACATTGCCGTCGACCGGGAAGAGGTTCGGCCCCTCGAGCCGCATCATCGCGGTGACGCTGCTCGCGGATTGCGTGGTGAATTTCACGGATTGGGTGCCGGAAGCGTGCTCGCTCGCGTCGATCGCGACGCTGCCCGAAGTCGTTCGCACCGTCCACGGCGCGGCGAGCGCCGCGTCGTAGCGCTCGAAGTCGTCGCAGTAGACGGCCGTCGCGCACGGATCGGCCTTCATCCCGGCGCTGCCTGCTGCGCCTGCGGTCCCACCCGGCGCCTGAGTCCCACCGCTGCCGGCAGCCGTGCCTGCGCTTCCACCCGCGGCGGGAGTGCGCGCGTTGTCCACGTCGTCGTCGCCGTCGCTGCTCTTTTGGCAGGCGGCGAGGGTCAGCCAGGTGGGGATCGCGAGCAACGCGAGGCTTGGACGAAGGAGGCGCGAAGGAGCGCGAAGCATCCTCCAAACCTAGCATCGAGCGTCCCGCATCGCTCGGTCGAGCGTGGCGGTCACGCTTCGCGCGGAACCGGTGCGCCTCGCGTTTCGCGCGCGACGACGCGGCGCTCGATGAACCAGGTGATGGCGGGCACTACGAGCGAGATGCCGATGGCGAAGAGCGAGACGGTCGCCATGCCGAACAATCGACCCTGAGCGTCGGACTCGAGCAGGAGGGAGGCTCCGAGCGCCCCGGCGGCGGACGAGAGGTGCTGCGTGGCGTTCAGCGCGGACATGAAGCGCGCCCGCTCGGCGGGGGCCGGGACGCGCGAGGCGAGCGTGTTGATCGGAACCCCGCGCACGGTCGCCGACAGCATCAGCAGCGGAAAGACGTAGATCACGTGGTCGGCGCTAACGGGATCGACGTAGCCGAGGTGCACGGCGATCGCGAAAATCACGGTGCCGGCGAGCACGAGCCGCGTCGCGCCGAAGCGGTCGACGAGCATGCCCACCGGACGATTGGCGACGAAGCTCGCGAAGCCGCCAATCAAGTAGATGAGGTCGAGGCGCTCGCGCGGGTAGCCGAGGTTATTCTGCAGAAAAGTCGAGATGTTCGGGACGATCGCGAACACGCCGAGCATGACGCACGCGGTGTTCGCGAGCGTTGCGCGGACGAGCGGGTCGAAGGTCAAGCGATCGGAGCCGGGGCTCGATTCGGCGCTCGCTCGGATGTGCCCGCGCAGCGAGGGCATCAAGCGATGCGCCACGGCGGTGAGCAGGAGGCCGAGCAGCGCCACGCCGAAGAACGGCGCGCGCCAGCCGAGCCACTGCGACAAGCGCAGCCCCGCGGGCACCCCGAGGATCGACGCTACGGAGAACGCCGTCATCACCGTGCCGATCGCCTTGCCGCGCTCGGGTGGCGGAACCACGTCCGCGACGATCGCGAGCGCCACCGACGTCGCCGGGCCGCCGAACACGCCGGCCAGGAGCCGCGCGCCGAGCAGCGTGAAGAGTCCGACCGAGAGCCCGCCGAGCGCCGTGCCCACCACGAGCCCCAGCATGGCGACCGCGAGGGCCGTTCGCCGGTCGAAACGATCGAGGATCCTCGCGCCGAGGATGCCGGCGACGGCCGCGGAAAGCGTGTAGGCGCCGCCGAGCACCCCGATGCGCGAGGTCGGGATGCCGAGCGAGACGGCGAAATCCGGCCCGAGCGGCATCACCATCATGAAGTCGAGGATGTTCACGAACTGAACCGCCGCGACGAGAAGCACGAGGCCTCGCGGTGTCATGCGGATGCACTCATAGGGCGCGCGCCGTCACGCGCAAAGCCCGGGTGCGCCGAGCTCCTGGCGCGGGCGCGCCCCGCCGTTCGGCAAAGTGAGGGCTATTTCGCGTTTCGAGTGCTGAAATGGGGCTCGGCGGCGAGCCCCGTGAACGCGTCCATGATGCTCGCGCTGCCCGAGTAGAGATCGGCGGCCTTGCTCGTCCCGATGCATGCCTCGGCCGAGCCGAACGCGTAGGTGGCGAGGTAGGCGGCGAAGCACTCGCCGATCTCCGGCTGCATGAGCAAAAGGCCCGCGAGCCCTTCCTGGTCGTTGAAGGGGATCAGGTCGCCCGCGTCGGACGGTAGTCCCGAGACCGTGTTGATCGCCTCGCCGTTCTCCTGCGTGCGGAAGCGCCCGCCCTCGTCGAAGGCTTCGAACCCGAACCCGATCGGATCGAAGTTCATGTGGCAGCTGTGGCACGCGCCGGCCCCCGCATGGGCTTCCTCGTAGCGCTGGCGAGTCGTCTTCGCCGTGGGCGAGGTCTTTAGCGGCGGCACCGTGTCGGGCGGACTGAGCTTCGGTCGGCAGAGCAGGCGCGAGTACACGAAGAGGCCGCGTTGGGTCGGCGACGACGCGTCCGTGTTGGCGTGCGACGCGAGGAACGAGCCCTGCGCGAGAATGCCGACGCCCTGGCCGTCGGGACGCATGACCTCCGCGCCGTCGCTCGCCGGTATCGGAAACTTCGTGTTGCTCGTCGGCGAGGTGCCGTAGAAGCGCGCGAGCGCCTGGCTCGGGTACGTCCGGCGATCCGTGAGGAGGTCGCTGAGCTTGCCCGACCCTTGGATGATCACGTTGTTGATGAAGCTCGCCGTCTCTTGAGCCATGAGGGGGCTCGCGGTGACGTAGTTGGCGTCGCCCGTCGTGAGGTTCGCCTTCACCTTGCTCGTGAGCCCCGTGGTTCCGAGGTACGCGGAGAAGAACGACTGGACGACGAGCTTCCCTTCGTTCGTGGCGAGCATCGCGGTCGCCTCGCCCACCGGATCGGTGAGCGGACCATTGCCCGCCGCCTCGGCCTTGGCCAAGAGCGCATCGTCCGGCGGCAAACCCTTGAAGGCGTAGGAGAGCTCCGTCGCCATCTCGTAGGCGGTGAGAGCGCGCGCACCGTTTTGCACGACGCCGAGCTCGCTACGGTAGATGGCGTACGGCGACTGGATCATCCCCGCGATCACCCACTTGAGCGCCGTCGGGAAGTCAGAAAGTGCGAGCCCCTGATCGAACAGATCGAGGTAGCGCTTCGATTCTGCCGCCGCGACGGGGCGGCGGAACAGCCGCTTGCCAAAGGTGTCGACGAAGGTGCCTGCGCACGCGTGGTCCTTCGTGGTCGCCGCGCAGGAGAGGATGTTCTGGAGGTCCGCGCCCGTCGCAGCCGTCGCGACCGAGAGCGCCGTGTCGAGGAGCGCGCTCGCGAGCTGATTGCCGACCACGGCGCTCGCGTCGTTGTCGAAGCCGTAGACGCTCACCGAGTTGGCGGGCAGCGTGTTCGACCACTTCCCCGCAATCTGCGGGAAGATGGTGTTGATGGTGGCGTCGAACTCGTGGCTCGTGAGGAGCCGCAGCGTGGCGCTACCGGCGTTCGGCGCCTGGCAGTTGATGGTCGGGACCTGATCGCCGGCCGAGCCGCCGCTCGACCCGGCGTCCCCGCCGGAGCCGCCGTTCGAGCTGCCGCCGGTGCCCGTCGCCGCGCTGCCGCCGGCGCTGACCCCGCCCTTGCCGCTCGTGCCGGACGAGGTGCCGCCCGCCGGTTGGCCTTTGCCGCCGACGCTCGTGCTGCCGCCGTCGTCGTGCGCACCGACACCCGGCGCTTCGCCGGCGCTGCACGCGGCGAGAAGGGTGAAGAGAACGAGCCCGGAGCTTCCGAGGTGCCTCACGCGAGCACCCCTTCCACGATGCCGGTCGTTGCCGGGAATTTCGCGCCGCTCACGCCCATGGCTTGCGCCAGGGTGAGGTAGAGGTCCGTCGCGGGTCGCGCCTTCGGGCTCTTGTCCTGCGCCATGATCGGGAGCGTGACGACTTGACCGGTCTTGAGCGCTTTGCCCGCGCCGCCGATCGTGATGAACGGCAAGTACTCCGGCGTCTGCGGGTACATGATCTCGCTCACGCGCAGGTGGTTCGCGCCGTCGCCGATCTCGCTGAACACGAAGATCATCGTGTTGTCGAGCACCATGCTGCCGTCGGTCGCCGACGGATCGGGCGTCTTCGAGAGCACGTCGACCACGTTGTCGACGAGCTGCTGGAAGAACCAGCGCTGGGCCTTGCCGAACACGGCGCGCGGGCCGGGATCGAGGTTATTGACGCTGACGGGGGAGTTGTATTGCGCGCCCGCGGCCTGCTGGGGACCGATGTGCGAGAGGCCGTTGTGGTGGCCCCAGGAGGGCGCGCTGCCACCGATGAAGCTGAAGTTGAACTCCGCCGTCGGGTACATCGGCATCAAGCCGATGATGGGCGCGGCGTTGCAGATGAGCGCTTGCGCCGTGAGCTCGAGCTGCGCCTGGAAGAGCGTCCGGAAGTTCGCTTCTTGGTAGAAGTAGTCGTTGCCGCCGCCCGGCTGCACGACGATGCCCGCGCTCTCCTTGCGCACCTTCTCGACCGTGGGAAGCGACGGCGCGGTGGTGCACGTCGAGACCGAGGGACCTCCGCCGCTCTTCAGCGCCTCGATGGCGTCGATGTGCGTCTGGAGCTTGGTCTCCTCCGCCGTGAGACCCGAGACGGTCGTCTTCAGGTCCTTGAGCTCGGCGGAGGTGAGCTCGAGCAGAGCGCCGCGGAGCTGATCGTCTGCGCTTACCGTGGGCGTGGTGCTGAGATTGCCGAACAGCTTGTCGGCTGCGGCGGCCGGATTTTTCTGCGGGTCGATGGCCGTGCCGTCCCAGAAGACCTTGCCGTGTAGATCGATGCCGAACGTCTGGTGCGAGCAGGCGCCGAGGATCAGCGGCTTGATGCCGAGCGCGTTGCCGATCACGTGCTCCATCGTCGTGCGCGAGGTCGTCTCGTCACCGGTGTTCACGCCGGAGAGCACGTTCACGCAGCCCTCGTGCGTCCCGTACACGCCCGGGTATTCGAAGCCGTTGTAAACGTTGACCCACTTCTTGTACGGCTCGAGCGGCGCGAGCGTGCTCTCGTTCGTCTGATCGAGCGCGAAATTCGTGGGATCGTTGCCGTCCCCGCCCATGAGCGGGTTGTAGTGCTCGGGCGCGATGCCGTGCGGGAAGTACATGACGAACAGGCGCTTCTGCGCGCCGGTCGCCGCCGCCGTCGCGTTCTGCGAGAGCTTGAGCGCCACCGGTGCCGCCATGCCGAGGCCGAGGGCCTTCAAGAACAGACGGCGTTCGAGGATGAGCTTCGCGCGCGCGAGTTTGAGGTGCATCGGCATCGGGGGTGTCTATGGTCCTTGCTTCAAGAAACGACGTTGCTCGGTGCTGCCGGTCCCGGTCACCTCAACCAGCAATGCCCTTAACAGTAGCGAAAACGCGCGAGAAAGCCCCCGCTTCTCGCGACATACTTTTCCCTACATGAGCGCTCGCGATGAGTTTTTTCAGTGGGGCCCGCCACGACGGCGCCGGCGTGCGCAGCGGCGGAATTTTCCATGAGTGCGGTACCGGTTCCGCACGCGGTCATGGGATTTTGAGGGGGGGCGTGCGCAACCCTTGCGGTTGATCAGCCCGTGTTGCGCATCGCTTGCGCGATGCCGTTCAGCGTCGTGCCGAGCGCTTGGTCGAGCAGGGGACGTGCCGGATCGTTCTCGGCGAGCGCGCGCTTCTTCTGCAAGAGGCTCACCTGCAGGAGTGACAGCGGATCGACGTACGGATTGCGGAGCGCGAGCGAGCCCTGCAGGAAGCGGTGCCCCGCAATGAGGTCGCGACCGCGGATCGCGTGCAGCGAGTCGATCGTGTCCTTGAAGTCGTCGAGGATCACCTTCACGAGCTCCGGCTCCGCGCCCAGCCGGTCGAGGTAGAGTCGCGCGATCTCGAGATCGGCCTTGGCGCACACCATCTCGAGCTTGTCGCAGAGGTCATCGAAGAAGGGCCAGCTCTTCGCCATCTGCTGCAAGAGCTCGAGCCCGCCGGGTCCGCTCATCACGCTCTTCAAGCCCGCGCCCGCGCCGAGCCACGCGGACACCATCAAGCGCATCTGCGTCCAACCGAAGTTCCAGGGGATCGCGCGGATGCCCTGGATCGTTCCCGTGCCGCGCTCGCGGTAGGTCGGGCGCGAGCCGAAGTGCACGTGCGTCAGCTCGCGCACGGGCGTGGCCGCTAAAAATAGCTGAAAAAGCCGCGGATCCTCGTGGACGACGGAGCGGAACGCCTTCTGCGACACGGCGCTCATCCCGTCCATCGCTTCGCGGAAACGGGCCACCGTGCCGGCGGGTAACCCCGTGCGCCAATCGGAAACCGCCGCCATCAGCGTGCCCGTCACCATCACCTCGAAGCTCCGCTCGGCGATGGCCGGAAGCCCGAACTTCTGCGCGATGATCTCGCCCTGCTCCGTGATCTTGATGCGTCCGGTGAGCGTGCCCGGCGGCAGCGCCGTGAGCGCGCGGTAGACGGGCGAGCCGCCGCCGCGCCCCACGGTTCCACCGCGACCGTGAAAGAGCGTGAGCTTCACGCCGTGCTTCTTCGCGACCTCGGCGAGCCCTTCCTGCGCGCGGTAGAGCTCCCACGACGCGGCCACGACGCCGACGTCCTTGGCCGAGTCCGAGTAGCCGATCATCACCTCCTGGTGGCGATCGCGTGCGGCGAGCTGTCGCGCGTAGACCGGATCCTCGAACAGGCTCTGCATGATGGTCGGCGAGTTCACGAGGTCCTCGCGCGTTTCGAAGAGCGGCACGGCGTCGAGGCGCGAGAGCGGCGGGTCCGCCGCCAAGTCGACGAGCCCGGCTTCGCGCGCGAGCAGGAGCACGCGCAGCAGATCCTCGGCCGTCTTGCACATCGACACGATGTAAGTCGAAGCCGCGCCCTCGCCGAGCTCGTCCTGAACGAGCCGCATCGTGCGGAATACCTCGAAGGTTTTCTGCGCATCGGCATCGAGCGGCGTGTGCTGCGACAAGAGCGGACGGCGCCCCGCGAGCTCGCGCCGGAGCGCCGCGCCCGAGAGACCGGACACCTCGGCGCTCTGAGC
>DATMCL010000100.1:0-5419 GCA_035558375.1 Polyangiaceae bacterium | reverse complement strand
AAGACAAAGTCACCAAGCAGAAGCACGCCGGCGAGCACGGCCGAGGCGACTGGACGTTGTCCCTCGAAGCCATCGGCGTCGCACCGACCGACGTCGGCGGTCAAGTCGGGCTCGAGACCCCGTTTGGCCTGCGCTTGTTCGGCGGCTACGGCTTCATGCCGGCGGCGTCACTCGTGTGGCTCCGCGGCTGGTCGGTAGCGTACGGCGATGCCCGAGCGACGGTCGATACCGCCGATGCGTCGGGTCGCATCTTGCGCCTCAAAGCGGGCCTCCGGCCCTTCCCGCGCCTCGGCTTGTACGTCGACGGCGGCTACGCGCGCGCGACGCTCGACGCTACGGTCGACGTGACGGGCTCCGTGCAGAACGTCGGCTCGATCTCCGGCGGCTACCACGCCGTGTCGAACCTCGACCTTTGGCTCGTCGAGCTCGGCTATCAATGGAAGATCGAGAATCGTCTGCTCGTGGGTCTCGGGCTCGGCTTCATGGGCACCATGAACGCCCGCACGAGCATCACGCCGCTCGGCGCCGGCACCGCGGTCGACGCCAACATGCTCGGCACCGCGCAGACGTCGGTGAACGGCGCCCTCGAGAGCTACGGCTTCCTCCCCACCCTGAGCCTGCGGGTGGGATTCAACGTGCTTTAGGCGCGTCTCCGCTCGCCCCAGCGCGAAAATACACACGAACGCGGGCGCCAGGGCGCACCGCGGCGTTGGGCCCATTTACTTGCATTGACAACTATATCGGCGGGCGTTAGGTTCCGGACGTGAGCAAGCAGTTCCCCGCCGAGGGCGGCATCGTGCTCGAGGAGGCCCTCGGGTTCTGGGTCGCGCGCGTGTACATGAAGTCGCGCGCCGAAATGTACCGGCGCTTCAAGCGCCACGGCGTCGAGCTCACGCCCGAGCAGTGGGTCGTGCTCGTTCGGCTCTGGCAGAACGAAGGCGTCACGCAATCGGCCCTCGCGGAGCGCACGTTCCGCGATTTGCCGACGATGAGCCGCATTCTCACCTCGATGGAGAAAGGCGGGCTCATCGCGCGCCGTCGCGACGAGAGCGACGGACGCGCGCGCCTCGTCTACCTGTCGGAGCGCGGGCGCGGCCTGCGCCGGGCGCTCGTGGGCGAGGCGCGCAGCATGGTCGACGAGCTGCTCAACGGCATTCCGGCGGCCGACGTCGCCACGACGCGCCGCACGCTCAAGCGCGTGCTCGCGAACCTCGAAACCGCGGATTGATTCCGGCCCCTATACTTGCATTGACAACCATTGGAGCACCCATGATGACCCTCGAAACCAACCAAACCTCTCCCACGAA
The DNA here is from genome assembly GCA_035558375.1 of Polyangiaceae bacterium. GTDB lineage: Bacteria > Myxococcota_A > Polyangia > Polyangiales > Polyangiaceae > PMG-095. The sequence continues at coordinate 4,112 of DATMCL010000100.1, read as the reverse complement.
AAGCGCCGTACCGAGCTCGAAATACTTCCCCACGCACGATCTCGAGAGCGCGCCGGCCGAGGCGCGCCCGTTCCTCGAGGACACGGAGCGACGCTTCGGCTTCATCCCGCTCGCCTCCGCGCGGCACGCGACTGCTCCGGCCGTGGTGGAAGGCTTCGGCCTCCTGCATGGGGTCTTCGAGAAGACGTCGCTTTCGCCGCTCGAGCGGGAGGCAATAGCGTTGGTGCTCGCCGCCAAGCTCGACTGCAAGCTCTGTCGCGAGCTCCACAAGCGCATGGCGCGCCATCAAGGCGCGTCTGCCGAGCTCGTCGAGGCGCTGCTCGCACGCCGCGACATCTCGGACCCGAAGCTCCGGACGCTCGCCGAGTTCACCGAGCGCGCCGTGGACACGCGCGGTGAGGTCTCCGACGCCGAGCTCGAGGGCTTCATCGACGCGGGATTTTCGCCGCGGCAGGCGCTCGAGGTGGTCGTAGGTATCGCCACCTACACACTTTCGATCTTTGCGAATCGCATGACGCGGAGCGAAACGGTGCGCTAGGCCTGACGACCCGCGAGCGCTGAACGCTCGACCGAGGTTCGGAGGTCGCGTAGGGTGAGACTCGATGCCCTCGCGATTCGGCTCACCCGTCGTGCAGAAGGGCACCCCGCGCGTGCTCGCGGGTTCGGTCGCCGCGGCTTGGGTGCTCACTCTGGCGACGGTGAGCCACGCGGCGACGCTCGACTGGAAGGGATACACCTGGCAGGTCACCTCGGGCGGCATGGCGGGCGCTTGCGAAGGCTCGCCCTCGAACGTCTCCGTCGATTCGGACGGCTACCTGCATCTCCGCATCGCCAAGAACGGGAGCACCTGGTCCGCCGCCGAGCTCTTCACGACCGACCGGCTCGGCTTCGGCACGTACCAATGGCAGACCGACGGGCCGATCGACGTTTACGATCGCAACGTCGTGCTCGGGTTATTTCCTTACGGGCCCGCGGCGAACATCGGTGAGGACGGCACGAACGAGATCGACATCGAGTACTCGCGCTGGGGTGTTGCGAGCGGCCCGAACGGCGACTTCACGGACTACCCGGCGTCCGGCAGCACGATCGGCGAGCACAGCTTCACCTTCTCGCTCGGCGGCGACACACTCGCGACCTCGCGCTTCGCGTGGTCTCCCGATGCCATCGTGAGCTCGCTCTTCGCCGGTCTCGTCGCCGTCGACGAGACCGCGGGCCTGCTCGAGACCTGGACCCACGCCCCGCAGAACCCGACGACGAACATCCCGCAAGAGCCGCTGCCGCTCGGCATGAATCTCTGGTGCTTCGACGCCCCACCCACGGACGGTGAGCCCGTCGAGATCGTCATTCGCGACTTCGTCTTCGTGCCGGAAGGAACGACGGGCGACGGCGGCGCGAGCGGTGCGGGCGGCGAAGGAGGCCCCGCACCCGCGGGCGGCAAAGCCGGGACGACGAGCGCGGGCGGCCGAACCGCGAGCGCGGGAGCGGGCGCCGGAGGCAAGAGTGGCGCTGCCGGGCGCGCCGGCAGCTCGGGCGGAGGCGCGCCAAACGCGGGGGGCAGCGGAGCTCTGGGCGCGGCAGGCGGCGCGAGCGGGACGAGCACGGGGGGAGCAGGCAACGGAGACGCGGGCGGCGGGGCCCGGGCCGGAAGCGGCGGGACGGCGGCGGGCGCGAGCGGAGCTTCATCCAGCGCGAGTGGGGCGGCCGGCGGCGGTGGCCGCCCGATCGGTCCCGACGGAGGCCCCGGCTGCAACTGTCGCATGGCGACTGAAGGTGCTTCGAACGAAGGGCTGTGGGTCGCGGGTGCGCTCAGTGTCGCGTTGCTGCGGCGTCGCCGGCCGAATCCGAATCGCCGTGCAGCGCCCTGTCCACCGCACGGCCCAGCGCATCGGCCGTAAACGGCTTTTCGAGGAAGGGGAACGCGCCGCGCGCGATGCCCCGCCGTAGCGTCTCGTCGTCGTTGTAGCCCGACATGACGAGCACGCGCACGTCGGGGAAACTGGCTTTGACGACCTCGATCACCTTCGCGCCGCCGCCACCCGCGAGCACGACGTCCGTGAGCAGAAGATCGAGCTTGTCGCATCGCGCAAGAACCGCTGCTGCCGTTTCGGGCGACGAGGCTTCGAGCGTCTTGTAGCCGAGACGCTCGAGCGCCGTGTACACGGTCGCACGGACGCGAACGTCGTCGTCGACCACGAGGATGGTGCCGGAACGATCCGCCCGGCGCGCGAGCTCCGCCGTGGGTCCCACGATGCGCGCGTCGGTGGTCGGGATCCTCACGCGAAATGTGGTGCCTTGGCCGAGCTTGCTCCCGACCTCGACTGAGCCTCCCATGGCTTCTATCAGCTGCTGAACGTTGGCGAGACCGAGGCCGGTGCCTTTTCCCGCCGGCTTGGTCGTGAAGAAGGGCTCGAAGATCTGGGCGAGCACGTCGTCCGACATGCCGACACCGGTGTCGGTCGCTGTCAGCACGGCCTCGCGGCGCGCTTCGTCATGGACGAGCGTGATGGTGAGGGTTCCACCGGTATCCATCGCGTCGCGCGCGTTGCTCGTCAGATTGAGCAAGACCTGAAGCACGTGCGTCGGATCGGCGATCACCGGGAGCGGTCCGCTCGGCAGCTCCGAGCGCAAGGCGATCTCGCTGCTCAGGAGGCGCCGCACGGCCTTGAGCTGCTCGGCAACCGTTGCCGTCAGGTCGATCGGGCGCGGCTGACTCGTGTCGCGCCGACTGAACACCATCAATTGGTGCGTGAGCTTCGCCGCGTGCGCCGCGGCCTCCTGGATCTGCTCGCGCATTCCGCCGGGGTCTTCGGCGAGCAGCGACGCGCCGCCCATGATTGCCGTGAGCGCGTTGTTCATGTCGTGCGCGATGCCGCCCGCCATCTGACCGATCAGGTCCATCTTCTGAGCCTGCGTGAGCTGCGAGCGGGTCGCCTCGAGCGCCTGCGCCGTCTTTTCGCGCACGCGGCTCTCCTCCAGCAGGTCGCGCACGAGCGCGGTGCGCTCCTCGAGCGCCCGGGCCAGCGCGTTCACGATCATTCTGCCCGCGATCGATGCCGGAACGGCAACCGATAGTACCGAGCTCAAACCGTTCAACCACAATGTGCGTGTCGCCGGCGTGAGCGGCACGACCGAAAGCCGGGCCGCCGTGGCGCTCGTCGCGAGCATGGTGACCACCAAAACGCCGAGCTTCGTGCGCTCGAGCACGAGCGAGCCGATGAATAGTCCACCGCAGACGAGCAAGAAAGGCTCGGGCTTCGGTCCCATCGTGAAGCCGAGACCCGCGCCCGTGAGCGTCAGCGCCCACGGGTACACGAGCGAGAGCGCCGTCAGCCGCGGCGGTAGCAGCGTCGACACGTAGACGATGGCGATCGCCACGCCTCCCACCAACGCCGCGTGGACTATGAATGGTCGCACGAACAAGCTCGCAAACAACATCCCGGCGGCGCCGACCGCACACGCGGCGCGCATGATGCGGCGCAGAATGGCCTCGCGGAGCTCGTCGAGAGACGGTGACTCGGTGAGCGTGCGCCCAGCCGCGAAAGGCGTGCCGGCGGTCGCACCCGCCGCCTGCGGGTCGACGGCCGGCCCTTCGCTCCGCCGCGTCCTCACGCCGAAACCGTACAACACCTCGCGAGACGTCTGGCGACTAGACGGCAGGATTCGAGAAAGCCGAACACTTACACCACCCCAGCGCGCGAATCGCGACGTCAGGCCGGTGCTTCGGCGCGCGACGCCGGCGGAAGCTCGGGCGGGCTCGAGAGGGGCGAGCTCTCGCTTTCCGCTGCGCGCCTCTGCTGGTGGTCCGCCGCGATCAGCACGTACAGGCTCGGCACGACGAACAGTGTGAAGATCGTACCAATCGACATTCCGCCGACGAGCACGATGCCAATCGAGTTACGGGCGCTCGCGCCCGGGCCGGAGACGAGCGTGAGCGGGAAATGGCCGCAAACCGTCGCGATCGTCGTCATCAGGATGGGCCGGAGGCGCGTCGCCGCCGCCGCCTGCACGGCCTCGAGCTTGGACATCCCGGCGAGCTGCTGGGCATTCGCGAACTCCACGATCAGAATTCCATTTTTGGCGATCAGGCCGACGAGCGTCACGAGACCGACCTG
>DATMCL010000099.1:0-3702 GCA_035558375.1 Polyangiaceae bacterium | reverse complement strand
GCCACCTGCTTCGACTCGAGCTATCGGGCGAGGTTCTCGCGACCTTCCGCGAAGCGATGGCGAAAATTCGGCGCGATGCGGGCGAGCCGCTCGATGACGACGCAGCTTTTCTGCTGCTCTGCCGTCAGAGCCTCGGGGGAGACAGGGACCCGGGGCGCTCGAGCTATCAAATCGCGCTCACGGTTTGCGAGCGCTGCCGCCGTGGAACGCAGCAGGGGCGCGGGGAGCTCATTGAGGTCGGTCCCGAAATCGTCGAGATGGCGGAGTGCGACGCTCAGCACATCGGGCACGTGGACGCACACGTGGGCGTTCGAGACGACGCGGACGCAAACGCTCACGTCGGCGCCCACATGGACGTCGACGACAACGTCGACGGTCGTGTCCCCGTGGGCGCGAGTCGTCCCCGCGCCGCGCAGGCCCGCGCCGCGCAGGTCCGAGCAACGCAAACCATCCCGCCCGCAAAGCGACGCACGGTCCTGCGCCGAGACGCGAAATGTCGTGTCCCCGGTTGCCGGCACGCAGTCTTTACGGAGCCGCATCACCTCGAGCGCCGCTGCGAAGGCGGGAAACACCTCGTCGCCAATCTCCTCACCCTCTGCGGGGCCCACCACCGCGCTGCCCATTACGGCTCGCTCATCATTACGGGCACTCCCGCTTCCGGACTCTCTTTCGCGCACGCCGACGGCACGCCTTACGGCGGCGCCGTCGGTCCCGCCGTCGCCGACGTGCGAGCGAGAGCCTTTCAGGCTCTCGTCGGCATGGGCTTCCACGAAAGTGAAGCGAAGCGCGCTCTGGCACGCATTGCGCATTCCGTCTCTTCTCTCGAGCAGGTCATTCGGCAGGCGCTTCGCGACCTCGCTCCCGAGTAACGCGAACCCCCCCGCTCGGACATCCGGGCGATAGTAAACAGCGGGCTGCGTTGTCGTCGCCCCACGAGCCCGTAGCCTGGATGTCGAGCACCGCGCCGCCCGACGAGCTCAACCGTCGTCATCGCCCTCGTGCGGCGTGGCTCGCCACGACCTCGCTTCCACGCCGCTCGACGGCGCCGCCAAGTCACTCGCTTCGCCCAACGACGCCTAACGCCGCCCAACGCCGCCCGTGACCGCTCAACGCCGTCGTGCCCCCGCGCCGGCGAAGCCGGCGCTTGGTGGGCACCCGGGCGCGCAGGCTGAAGGCCGAGCACGCGGGCCGTACAGCGCCGCACCCTCGCGGGGGCAACAAATCCTCGAGCGTGGTGTCGGCGTCTCGGCCGCCCTGCGACCCTGTCGGGTAAAGGCCCCTGCTAGCGCCCGAAAAACACGGGCTCCGGCGTGAGCTCGACGCCGAACCGGGCCTGCACGCCCGCGCGGATCTCGGTCGCGAACGCCGAGACGAGGGTTGCGGTTGCGCCCTCGTGGCACACGATGGCGAGCGCGTGCTTCGTGGAGAGCCCGACGGGTCCGCGCCGCGTCCCTTTCGCGAACCCGGCGCGTTCGATGAGCCAGCCCGCGGCAAGCTTCACGCGTCCGTCCGGCTGCGGATAGCGCGGCATGCCGGGTGTTGCGAGGCTCTGCTCGAGGGCCTGCGCCTGCTCCGCGGAAACCACGGGGTTCACGAAGAAGGAGCCACAGCTTCGGCCGTTCTCGTCCGTGGGATCGAGCACCATCGACTTCTTCGCGCGGAGCTCGAGCACGGTGTTGCGCACCTGTGCGAGGGAGTGCGTCTTCGCGTCGGGCGCGAGCTCGGCGAGCCGCCGCTCGAGCTCGGCGTAACGGACGGCAGGCGGCGCGCCGGGGCGGAGCCGAAAGGTGACACCGAGCACGACGTAGCGCTCCGGCTCGGACGATTTGAAGAAGCTGTCGCGGTACGCGAAGCCGAGCCGTTCGGCGGGCAGCTCGATGACGGTGAGCGAGCGGCGGTCGAGCACGCGCACGGCATGGATGGTCTCGGCGACTTCCTGCCCGTAGGCGCCGACGTTCTGAATGGGGGTCGCTCCCACGAGCCCCGGAATGCCGCTCAAGCACTCGAGCCCCTGACAATTCCGGCGCACGCTTTCGGCGACGAGCTCGTCCCAGGGCTCGCCGGCGCGCGCTTCGAGCACGACGGCCGACCCTTCCGGCGTAAAGGTCGCACCGCGGGTCCGCACGCAGAGCACGAGGCCGTCGAAGCCCTCGTCCGCGACGACGACGTTGCTGCCGCCGCCGAGGATGCGGCACGGCACGCCACGCTCTGCTGCCCAGCCGAGAGCCTCGACGATGGTGTCATCGTCCGTGCCGTCGACGAGGTAGCGCGCCTCGCCGCCGACGCCGAGGGTCGTCAGGGGCGCCAGGGGAACCCGGTCGCGGGGAGCGAGCGACATGGATTCACACTCGATAACCCGCGGCCGGCGAGGCTCAAAGCCTGGCGCGGGGAGGGACGAGCGGCGTGACTACAGCCGGCGGCGCCCTCCGCTGCCGAGGCCGGCGAGACCGGGTCGGGCGTGTCGCTTCTCGGGTGCCTTGGGCTCGGACAACGGCTTGCCGCGACGCTCGACGAGCGCGCGGCTCTCGGCGCCGAGCCCCGGGTGCGTCGCGTGGCCGAGCTCGGCGAGCGCAGCGGCGAGCAAGGTGCAGCGCTCGAGGGCCGTCGCTTTCACGCTCAGCAGCACGACCTGGCGTCCGGGCATTCGGCAGAGCCCACCGAGACTCGGATGTGTCCCGCGGAGTGCACGGCGCTGGATCTCGAGCCCGACGCTTTCGGCGACTCGCGTCAGATCCTCGAGTACGCCGTCGATGTTCACGCCACCTAGGATATCCCCTTCCTACCAGCCGGCCCACTCAGTCCTTTGCCCTGGAGATGGGGCGTGGTATGCCCATGTCCGTGATGTGCACCGCCGGAGGCGGGAGCGATGCGCGCTTCCCCGGGGACACGTCAGAAGCAGTGGGAACCATGTTCCTGCCTCACAGAAAGACAGCGTTGAATGACGTTCACGGAAGCGGCGGCGCAGGTGCTGCGCCTCGTCGGAAAGCCTTTACATTACAAAGAGATCACTGACGTAGCCATCGAGAAGAACCTACTCAGTCACGTCGGGAAAAGCCCCGAAGTGACAATGGGGGCGCGCCTCGCTGCCTTGGTCAAAAAGGGGGAGAAGGAAAATCCCCTCGTGCGGGTGAAGCCCGGAGTGTTTGCGCTCCGCGACTGGGACCCAGCGACCATCGAAAAGGGGCTGGCGGATCGGACACCCGCTCTCGAGCGTCTCGCGGCGCAGCATCCGGAGGAGCCCGAAGAAGCGCCCTCGGATCGGAGCAGCCCCGCTCTCGAGCGCCCGGAAGAGGGCGACGCCGTGGAGGGCGTCAAAGCACTCGATCCCGCCGAGCAGGAGCGTGCCGCGTTGGCGGCGCACGCGGGCGATTTCTTCGAGTCCGAGGACGACGACGACGAGCCGATTTTCGGGCGCGAATCCGAAGAAGCTCCCTCCGCCGACGGTGGTGCGGGTCCGGCGGGTGCGGGCGGAAGCCGGCGCCGACGTCGACGCCGGCGCGGTCGCGGCGGGACCGAGGAGCGCAGCGGTGGCGACGGCTTGCCGTCGTACACGGTGTCGGATGCGCCGGCGGACCTGCCGGTGCTCGGTGCCGACGAGGCGCTGCCTCGCGAAGAGAGTCGCCAGCGCGACGATGGCCGACCACGTGACGACGGCCGCGCGCGCGACCGCGACGAGGGTCGCCCGCGTGACGAGGGTCGCCC
>DATMCL010000098.1:0-17052 GCA_035558375.1 Polyangiaceae bacterium | reverse complement strand
CAGCCGATCGATGTGACCGGTCGGGCCCTGTGCCCCCTCGAACGAAGGGCGCGCGGCAGGGCCGTTCGAGACGGCGACACGCGGCTCGACGGCGGCGGGCATGCGCGGCTGCGTGGCGATCGGCACGCGCGGGTCGGCGGCGACCGGGATCGACGCCGGGTCCGGGGAGAACGAGCGATCCTGGAAGCCGCCGAACGCGTCTTCGCGGGCCATGGGCGCCGGAGGCTCCTCGCGCATCGGGGGCGGTGGCGGCGGGCGCTCGGCCTGACCAGCCGCGACGTTCGCGCGATCGAGGCTGAAGACGGCGTGCTGGGCGCCGCCCTTCACTTCGACGCGGGCGCGCACGGTGCCGCGTCCTTCGAGGAGAAAATCCCACTCCGCGAAGCCCGAGCCGAGCGTGCGGCGCGCTGCCGGCGTGATCACCGTGCTGACGAGCTGGTCGATGCGCTCCGGCGTCCACGCGTCGCCGCGCACCTCGCTGTCGCCTTGCGGCAGGGACACGACGGTGCGGCGGCCGGGCGTGAGGCGTACCTCGCGGGCGCCGACTTGAAGGGAGCGTTTGAGCAGATCCTGGAGCTCAGTCGACGCCATTTGCCCCCAGAAGAGCGCCTCTCTCCGCCGATTGCAAGGCCGGTCAGGGCCTTATGTAAACCACGGTGCCGCGGTCCTTGTTGATCACGCCGTGCCACGTCGCGGGCACCTCGGGATCGGTCCACTCGAAGAGCCACGCCGCGTCGGCGGGCGCGAGGTTCACGCAACCGTGGCTGCGCGTCTTGCCGAAGTCGTCGTGCCAGTAGGTGCCGTGGAGCGCGTAGCCCTTGTTGAAATACTGCACGAACGGCACGTCGTGCAGATTGAACGAGTCGGAGCGGTCCTCGTCGCCGTCCATCGTGGAGCTCACGTCTTTTTGGTAGATCATGAACGTGCCGCGGACGGTCGCATCCGTCTCTTCGGGATCCGCCATGCCGGAGCGCCCCGTGCTCACGAGCGTGACGTACACGGGCCGCTTGCCCACGTAGGCGACGAGCGCCTGCTGCTTGATCGAAACGTCGACCCACTTGCGATCGCCCGTGGCGAAGCTCGGAAAGGAGGTGCGACGCTGGACGAGGCGCAAGACGTTTTGGGGGACCCAGCTGCCGTCGCGCGCCTCGAGCATGGCGTTCGGTCGGCGCTCGCCCGTGAGCTTCACCGGCTCGCGCCGGCCGAGCGAAGCGCCCGCGTAGAGCCGATTGTCCGGGTGCAGCGTGTAGCGTTGTCCGCCGCCCATCGCGAAGCCGACGGGCAGATCTTCGCCCTCGGCGAGCGCGACGCCGTGAAATTCGCTCGGCACGACGGGCTTCGTGCGATCGAGCGCGACGATGTCGAGCTCGGTCGTGAGCCCGAAGCGGCGCTCCTCCCAGTCGAAGGTGTGCGTGAACGCGAAGCCGCTGTCCACGCTCGCTTGTCCGGCGTGGTACGCGTAGCGCAGCGGCTGCTTCACGCCGTGTGGCTTCTTCAGCTTGGCGCCGTTCGCGAGGAACGGCGGCGGCTCACCGCCCGGGAAGAGCGACTGGATGCCGAGACGCTGGATGCGCTCGAGCGCGATCCCGCCGCGATTGGCGACGTCGACCTGCTCGGAGTCGTGCATCTCGCGCGCCGTCGGCAAGCGAAAGTAGAGCAGCGGCGCTGGATCGGCCGAGAGCGCGTACGCGTAGGGCAGCCGCTCGCCGCGCACCGCGCGCTTGGCGGCCGCGACGGCCACCGGGTGGTCGAGCTCGAGCGTCGCGCCGAGGCCGAGGCAGATGAAGCCGCGCGGGTTCACGCGGTACCAGCCGCCGTCGCAGCCGTCGTTCTTGATCGGGGGGCCGCGCACGTCGACGACCGCTCCGGCGCGCAGGTAGCCGTAGCGGGTGCGCTGCGGTCCTACGTCCGTGTAGATCCAAGTGCGCCACGCGATGCTGGCGGCGCGCTCGCCCGTCGGCGCAAACGGCAGGTTGTCCTCGATCGTGCCCGGCGGCGCCGTGCGCGTGGGGAGGGCGCGCTTGGGCAGCGGAGCGGCCGATGCAGCGGCCACGGTGAGCGACAGGGGATGGTCCTCGGCGCCGGGAGGCTCCGCTCGCTCCCAGCAGGAAGCGAGAGCCAGGCAGCAGAGGATGGTGGCTCGACGCATGGGCTCGGCCGGACGAGGGTGCCGGGAATACCACGCAGGACAGCCGCACGGGAACACGGCATGCTCCCGCGACGTGAGGATCCCTGCTGCTCTTTTCGGCATTGCCAAAGAAGTCCTGCGCCACGTGCTGCGCCGGCCCGTCGTGGGCATCGCGGCGGCGGCTCGCACCCCCGACGGTCGCTGGGTGCTCATCCGGCGCGGCGATACGGGGGGCTGGGCGCTGCCGGGCGGGACGCTCGAGTGGGGGGAGACGCTCCGGACCGCGCTCGCGCGCGAGCTCGCCGAGGAGACGGGGGGCAAGGTCCTCGAGCTCGGCCGGCTCATCGGGGTGTACTCCGGACCGGACCGTGACGCGCGCTTTCACGCCGTCACGGTGCTCGTCGAGGCGCGCATCGAGCTCACCGGCGCCGCGGCCGAGAACCCGCTCGAGATCCTCGAGGTTCGCGCCTTTTCGGAGGCCGAGCTGCCGACGGAGCTGTCGTATCAGATGAAGGACATGCTCGACGACGCGCGCGCCGGGCGCACGGTGTGGGAATGAGCGGGGAGGCGGGTCGCCTCGCGCCCGCGGCTCTGCTCGTGCTCTTCGCTCTCACGACCGGCTGCTCGCTGTTCGGCGGCGTACGCGTCGAGACGCTCGCCTCGAGCACGCAAAAGCCGTCGAACGTGGCGCTCTACGTGGGCGTCACCGAGGGAGACCAGCCCCTCACCGATCTCGAGGCCAAGAACTTCCACATCTACGAGAACGGGCAGGAGCTCGACCCGAAGCAAGTGGGGCGCATGCTCTTGTCGCGCGACCTCGTCACGCACGAGCGTGTGCTCTTGCTCGTGGACCTGAGCGGCAATCCGAGCCCGGAGCGACGCGCCGAGTACGTGCAGGCTGTCGAGGCCTTCGTGCGCAAGCTCCGCGAGTCGCTGCCGGTGAGCGTGCGCGCCTACGACGGCAGCCCCGGGCTCAAGGCGGTGGGCGACTACCCGCGCGGCTCGACGACGTTTTCCGCGGCGCCGCTGCTCAAAGCTTCGAGCAAAGACCAATCGCGTGATCTCAACGGCGCCGTCGTCGCCGGTCTCGCCGAGCTCGATCGGGCCGCGCAAGGCAACGCCAAGCCGGTCGAGCTCGCCACGCTGGTCGTGTTCGCCGGCGGCCCGGATCTCGCCGGGCGCACGTCGGATGACAAGCTGTACGAGGCGCTCGAGCAGACGAAGCACGACGTGATCGGCATCGGCGTGGGCGAAGACGTTCCGTATCTGAGCTTCGCGCGCGGCGGGGTCATCCATTCGCAGAACGCCGACACGTTGCCGATTGCGTTCGAGGAAGCGGGAGCGCGCGTCGCGGCGACGCACGCCAAGTACTACCTCGTCGCGTATTGCTCGCCGGCTCGGGCGGGCAAGCGCAGCGTGCGGCTCGAGGTCGTGCACGAGAACAAGGACGGCGACGAGCGCAGCGGTAGCACCGATCTCGAGATCGATGCCACGGGCTTCGGTCCCGGCTGCAGCTCGGAAACAACGCCCCGCTTCGAGCGCCCGCGCACGGAGGCACGCGCAGAAGGCGACGAAGGCGGGGCGCGGCTCAACAAGAGCAAAAGCACGGATACCGGCGCCGTCGTGCCGCCGCCGGACACGGGCGAGTACGCGAAGTGACGGACGAATCCGCGCCCGCGCCCAGCGAGGTCGTCGTCGTCATCGAAGAGGAGGTCGTGCTGCGCGGTGGAGCCGGCACGACGACGTGGCTCGTCCCGCACAACGACGGTACCGTTCGCCCGCAGCGTCATCCGAGCGCCAGCAGCGAGCAGCTCGACCGCGGTGCGGGCATCGTCTGGCGCACGCGCATCACGCTCAGGCTCGAGCGCGGCGCCGTGCTCACGCGCGTGCACACCCGTCCGAGCGCACGGCGCCGATCCGCGCTCGAGCACCTCACGAGCGGCGCGAGCGCTCCTCAACGTGCCACGACGCGCACGCGCTTCCGCGTCGCAGCGGGCGGCAAGCTCGTCGAAGTGCCGCCCACGAAACCCGAGCGCACAAAATAACGTGAGGGCAGCGTCGGTTTCCCGAGCGCTGCCCTCACGGAAGCTGCTTGCCGGTGGGTGGGCGCCATCGCGCCCCGTGCCGAGGGTTTCTCACCGGCTCCCCGGCGAAAAAACCGGGGCACCATCTCGCTCTCTGGGCTCAAGCGTTCCGGATCCGCGAGGTTCGCGCCTGCTCGATCCGGGGCTTCTGCGGCGCCGTTAGCACCGCGGCTTCGATCGGTGGCATCAGGCTCGGGTGCGCGATGCGCCCGCGAACCTCCCGCGCCGTCGGCTGGGGAAGCTCTCGCCCGTGTTCCGATCTCTGACGCTCGAGCCGGCTCCCAAGCACCGCCTCTCGATGCTCCATCACCGGAGGCGGCTCTGGCGACCCACGAAGGGCGCCGTTGACTCGGGAGCCCGGAACGCGTGCCCGGTCCCTCCGCGGTTAGCGACGGGGCGGGGACGCGTCCACGAGCGTCTCGTCCTTTGGCTCGCTGCGGCAGTTACCTGCCGCCGCACCACGACCGAGTCGAATCGATGCTCAGTGGTGGTGCTGCGCACCGCGGTCCCGGGATCTCACCGGATGGAGCATGCGACTCCGTCCAGCCGGATCACGGGGTGCGTCGAGCAGAGCTTCCTGCCGGAAGGTACCCGCGCGAGGTGCGTCGAACGAGGACGTGCGAAACCCAGTTTGTCAAAGAGCACCCGGATTCTCACCTCGATGGTCCGCTTGCCGGATTACCCAGCGCGCGTGGGCAGCGCGCTTCACGGCGTGCTGTCCGCTTCGGCCGCCCGGGCGAGTCACGGCCCCGGCGTCTTCTTCCGGTTTCGTGCTCGCGCGAGCCGCGTCTGACGCCCCGGGAGCCCGTGCCGCGAGCGCGCCTCGCGGCGGCCACCCGTTGCCGAGCTCCAAACCTGCTTCGTGCGGAGCGCGCGTGAACGAGCTCCGCGCTCCACGAAGTTCGGAGCGCCTTCGGCCGACGGACTGCGCGCTTTCGCGCGGCACTCCGCCGGCTGTCTGCCTGATCGAGATGAAACCCGAGCACGCCCTCGAGTGAGTGGTGACCCCGCCCGTCGAGCCCGGCTTCCGCCGAGTGACGGTTGGTCTGAAGACCACGGGCGGTCGACATTCAAAGCTTGCGCCTCGAGTGTCGCCCGGCTGTGCCGACCGTTCGAGCACGCGCATGGCTGCGCGGAGGCCCGAGTGCGAGCGGCGACAGGTGCCTCTGGTCGCGACGCGCCCGCGCAGCACGGCAAGGAGTCCGCCTTACTGCCCGAGCACACGCCGAGATCGCCCCACCACGAACGCGCGAACGTCCGCGGCGAAGGTGAGATCGAGGTACCTTCCAGTCCGAGGAGCCCTTTTGTCTCTCGACAACGAGGCTGGCTGTCCCACGTATCGGAGCAGCCGGCGCATTTTTCACCCGCTCGGGGAAAGACCTTCGGTGAGCTCTTTCCGCGAACGAGCGGCCGCGAGAGCCGACAAGCGATGGCTCAGCACCACCGCGTTCGACGTCCGCCGCAACGTCCCTCGAAACCTTCTGCGAAACGTGTCACTCGCGAGCAGGTGTGCCGCGAGCTTCACCTTTCAATCTACCCCCCGAAACCGCACCCTTCAAGCCAAAAACACGCCGAATCATCACTTTCTTTTCCACAAGTTATGAACCCCGCCCTTGCCCGCATTTGGTTCTCTCGCCTAAGGTCTCGGGCCGTGGCGATCGAAATCGAGCTTCTCAAGGGTGAACGCGACAAGCTTCGTGACGCGCTCCGCGACACCGAAGCGAACGTCCGCAAGGTGGAAGCCGACCTCAAAGGTCTCCGGCAGCGCGAGATCCAGACCAAGCGCGAGATCGAAGCGCTCTCGACGCTCATCGAGATCAAAGAGCATCGAGACGTGAAGGCCGAAGGCGCCACGTAGTCTCGATCGTTTTGTGGGGCCGCGGTCTCGTGTGTGTTCGGTGCCGCGGTCTCGTTCGTTTGCGGGGCGGCGGTCGCGTGTGTGTTCGGGGCCCCGACCCCGAACACGGGCTCGCTTGAACGCTTGAGCTCCGGCGTTTGATTAAAGCTTGGTCTTGCCGAGCTCGAGGACGCGCTTGAACTCCGCGGGGGTCACGGGGACGACGGAGAGGCGCGAGCGTTTGAGGATTTGCATCTCGGCGAGCTTCTTGTCTTCGCGAATCGTCGCGAGTGAAACCGGAGCGGCGAGCGCTTTGACGGGGGCCACGTCGACGACGGACCAGTCGCCGTCGTCCGCCGTCGGATCGGCGTAGGCCGCGCGCACGACCTTGGCGATGCCCACGATCTCTTTGCCTTCGTTCGAGTGATAGAAGAGGAGCTGGTCGCCCGTCTTCATTGCGCGCAGGTGGTTCCGCGCCTCGAAGTTCCGGACGCCGTCCCACGTCGTCTTGCGCTCGGTCACCAGGCGCTCGAACGGATACTTGAAGGGCTCGCTCTTCACCAGCCAGTAGCTCGGCATGGCGCGAAAACTAGCGCAGCGACCGCGAGATGAGCAACTCGCCTAGCTCAGCGACTTGGTTGCCGCGAACGAGAAGCGAGCAATTTTCGGTGACCACTCCACGAAGGGCTCGAGCTGTTGCGGTAGCTTGGGAAGTAGTGGCCCCAGTACTCGACGCTCGAACTCGGCGCGGTCGACCGTGGGAAGCTTTGACCCTACGTCACGCAGGAACCTGTCGGTCGCGGCATCCCGTTTAGCGGCGCCGAGCTTGCGAAGGATCTCGGGTGCTGCATCGGGAAAGCCGGTGAGCAATACCAGCAGAAACATCACCGCGCGGAAGGTGCCCGGTCGGTCCTTGCTCCCTTCGAAGGCGACCAGCTCGTCGTCGTTCAGGCGCGCCTTCAGCAAGCGATACACGTTCGTGAAACGCTTTGCCGCGCGCGGCGACGGTACGAGCTCGTGCAGGAGCTTCGCAAAGTCGCGCTCGTGGTGTCGAATGGTGAGCGCGCCGTAGCTGATGCGCGCAACGGGCGGCTCCGAGGTCGCGTCGTAGTGACCCTTCGACCCTGCGTCGGACGTCGTGGTGCTCGTCTTTTGCGTGGGGTTTTTGGAGGGTGGCGGGGAGACTGGATTTGACGAGGACTTCGTGTTTGACATTCCCGGGTCCAAGCCATGAAGGCCAGGAAGGAGCCCACGCCTAAGCCCGCCTTGGTCGCTCGCATTGGTCGACGTCACAGGGGCCTCCGATGCGACGGGTAGCAGAGTGTCAACCAATCGTCCGAAGCCCGCCTCCTCCATCGGGTTCAGACAAAACGGGATTTGAAAGATCTTCTCGAGATAGTTTTGGGGCGTGGTGCGCCAGGCTTTGTTCCGCACCCTGCTTGGCCGAAACGCGGAGTACGATCGCTCGAGTGAGTGAAGTAGCCAGCGCGGATCCACGCCGACGACGACAACAAACAGCTTGAAGGCGAGCAAAAGGTGCACCGCTTGCAGCACCTCGAGCACGCGTTCGGCTGGGCAGCGGTCGAGATCGTCGACATAGAGGACGATGCGCTGAATCGGCTCGGTCCTCGGCGCGGGCACGGTCTCGTTGCTCGAGGCGGTGGTGGTGCTGGAGTCGGGCTTGGCGCCGGCGTCAGTTTCCTTGCTCTCTTCGGCTCGCAGCGCCGCATTCACGCGCGTTGCCGCTTCTTGAAGCAACTCTTCTAGCTGGCTGAAATCCTTGCGAATCGTCGATACGATGCCGAGGTGGCGGCGGTAGTCGTCGGCCTGCAAGCGCTCAAGGAGGTACTTCGAGAAGCTCCGCCCCTCGTCGAGCTCGCGAATGCGATTCGTGATCTCCTGAACGCGAGCTTCGGCCGTGTAGAGCTGCTGCGCGGCGTTCTGCTCCTTGGCGCGTAGCTCGTTGACCTCCTTCTCGAGCCGGATCTCTTGCTCGGTGCGCTCCTTCTGCTTGTCGGCGAGGAGCTTCAACGCTTGCTGCTTTGCTTGGGTGAGCTTGGCTAGTCCCGCATTCGCCAGCTTCATCGGGCCGCTCAGTGCCCGCGTCAACGTTACGGCGACGGCCGCCACCTCGGCGAACGCCGCGGAGAGCGCGAGCCCCAGTGGCTGATCCCCGAGCCAGCGCTTCAGCACCCAGATTGTGGCGGGCACGCCACCCAGCAGAATCACCACCAACAGGCCGAGCGTCCATCGGCTCATGTTCTTCGGTACCTTCACGAACAGCGCGCGAACGCGTCCGGCTAGGCTGTGTGCCTCCGCTACCGCGGCTTCTAGCTCCTGGATGCTCGCGAGGGCACGAGACATCCCGAGATCGCCGCTGGCTTCTAGTGCCGCCTCGAGCTCCGGATCTTTGCGGATCTCGGCCCAGATGTCGCGCGTGCGCAGCTCCCCGAGCTTGACCTGCCGATCGGCGCGAGCCTTTGCAGCGTCACCGAGGGCCTGCTCCGCGTCCTTTCGTGCCTCCTCCGCGCGACCCTGCTCGTTCTGTGCTTCCTTCTTGATCTGCTTGGCGGTCTCGAGCTCGGTCACCAGCGCCCTGCGCGCGATGTCGGGGCTCTTCTGCTTCGGTGTCAGGGCCGCCGTAAGCTCCTCGATGATGTGACTCACGAGGCTCGCCCAGAGGTTCGCATCGATGTAGTGCCACGCGTTGAACCGGATTTGGGCGACTGCGGTGTGGAACTCAGACTCGAGCCCGTCACGCTTGACCTCTTGGGTCATCGCGTCGAGACGCGTCCACATCGCATCCATGAAGTACGACTTTCCGGTCCCCCAATCGCCGAAGAGCCCGATCGACAGCGGCGGCTGCACGTTCTTCGTGAGGATCACCGCACAGAGCGTCTGAACGTCGAGCTTGATGTCGAGGTCGTCTTTCGCGTGGCTGCCTTCGGACAGGAATCCGGCCACGCGGACATGGTTGGGGTCGCTGAGCAACGCGAGGAGGCGAGTCGCGCCGGTCGCGGCGGTGGTGGAGCCGAGGGAAAGGGCTCGGAGCCCCCGGTGAGCGTCAGAGTTGGGCCAGCGCGACAGCAGGCGCGAGACGCGGCGAGAGAGGCGACGCCCGCTTTCGGCCACAATCACGCATACATCTGCGAGAAAGAGGGGAACCGCTGGAGGGTCCCACAACGCCGCGGCGATCGGGCTGACGAGCTCAGGGTGAGCTAGGGCGAGAAGCGCCTCTGGGTCCTTCGTGTGCATCAGGTGGGTGAGGAGATCGCCCGCCAGGGGGGCAATCGGAACGACAGCCAGCGCTCGCACGTAGTCCTTCGAAACCCCATCTCGACGGCGCAAGATCTCCGCGAGCCTGGGCACTGACCCAGGGTCTCCCGCCGTCAACGCCACCGTCCAAAGCGCGGCCATCTCTGGCGACCAGCGGTCCGGGTTCGGCTCCAGCCACCGGTAGGTGCGTTTCGTTTCCACCAGGCCAGCGAGGGCCTCCCACCGAACCGAAGCGCTCGGGTCCTCGGTGATGCCCGCGCTCAGCGCGTTCACCACGGCGACCGGCGCTTGATCGGTCGCAAGCGCCGGAACGACCGCCGGCAATGCTCTTAGTAGCGCGCCACGTATCGGGGAGAGCCTGTCGGGGGTCTCGGCGGCCTTCTGCAATTCTTCCAGAATTCCCCGCCACAGCGGCTCGCAGTCGTACTCCCTCGCGAGCGCCGGCAGCGCATCGAGCATTTCCTCGCGATCGTCCAGGGTCGCGCTCGTGAGTTTCGCCAGAATCGGTGCGGGATCGACCTTAGGGAGCAGAGGTGCGCTTGTGCGCGCGCCTTGCCCTCGCGCGTACTTTTCCACGGCCGGGCCCGGTAGCCGCGCCACGTACCGCCGCACTGCCGTCGCGACCTCATCCAACGCTCGGGCGTCCGTTGGCGATTCGAAATGCACCCGCTTGCGCTGGTGAAAGATCCCGCCGAGCACGGCGAACGCATCCGCGTTCGCCGACTCGAGGACGACGGGGATAAGTGGCTTCTTGAGCGAGACCGCCGTCTGCGCGTACTGCTGCTGGTAAGAGCCCCACCCTTCCGTGCCGAGCACGATGACCGCGGTGTGAGCGTCGCGAAGCATGTGTGTCTCGCGCTCATCCCAGTCCTCGCCGGCAAGGAGCGAGTCCACCGAGTACCAGACGTTGAGCCCGCGTCCGCGGAGCGCGCTCACCATTTCAGGGATGCCGCGCTGCTTCGAATTGTAGAGGAGGAAGACGTCGGGATCCTGCCCGTCGTGCGCCCGGTCTTCCCTACTCAGCGCCGGCCCCGGGCCCTCTTCCTCTTCCTCTTCCTCTTCCTCTTCCTCTTCCTCTTCCTCTTCCTCTTCCTCGATGTCCGTCTCCTCTGCGTCGATATCCATCTTCCCCTCCATGGACCCTTCGTCTTCTTCCTCGGGGGTCAGGAAGGATCATACGAGTGCCGAAGCAACGACTCAATCGCCGCCGCGTGTCTCAAACAAATGACCACGTCAGCGGCGTTGCTCTGGGAGCAGATCGTCACGAAACACGAACGTTCGCGGCATCAGTCGCGATCGGCATCATCGAGATCCACCCAAATCGGGCAATGGTCGCTCAGCTGCTCCTGCGAGGCGAGGCCCGTGGAGAGCGCGTCGCAGCCGAGCTCGCCGCAGGCCCCCGAGACGACGACGCGCGCGCCCGCAGGCAGCTCGCCGAGGTCGCTCTTCGCCGCCCAGTCGAGCAGCGTGCTCGTCTTCTTGTAGTGGTGCGAGCAGTCGATGCTCGGTGGGACGCGCGTCACGGGGACGCCCAAGCTCGCGAAGATCGCGTCGGTGCGGGCGAGCTCGGCGGCGTGCGTTACGGCGGGCTCGCAGCCTTCGCAGCCCATCGTGTTCATGTCGCCGAGGACGAGCACGTCGCGGTCGTGGCTCGCCGTGCTCGCGATGCGCGCCGCGTCGGCGAACGCCGTGAACGAGCGCGCTCGCTCTTCGAGGGCGCGGGCGTCGCTGCCGCTCTTCAGGTGCGCCGCGATCACGCTGAGGTCCAGACCGCCGGGGAAGACGAAGTAGCCGGCGAGCCCCGGGCGGAGCTCGTCCTTGCAAGGCGCGCCGCGCGGATTGAGCTCCCCGATGGTAGCGCTCGAGACGAGCTTCACGCGGCTGGAGTCGTAGACAAGCCCGACGTGCTGGCCCGAGGCCCGCGGGCAATCGTCGAGCAGCGAGCGCCAGGCGCCGCCCGTGAGCCCATCGAGCTTTCGGACGAGCGCGTCGAGCCCCTCCGTACCGCGCGGCGGGCGCTTGATCTCCTCGACGGCGAGCACGTCGACGCGCATCCACGCGATCGCACAGGCGAGCCAATCGACATCCGCGCCGCGCGGAGAGGGCGTGTCGCCGGGACGACCATCGGGGAACCAGTGCAGGTTCCACGCGCCAACGCGTGCCGCGCCCGCTCGACGCTCCGCGCGGCTCACCTTCAGCGCGGCGAGGCACGCGTCGCGGCTCGACCACGGCGACGTAGATGGGACGTCGCGGTGCGCGTGGCGTGCGGGCGCACCGTCGTGGGGGCGCGGGCGCGAGTGCCGCGATGCGTCGGCGCGAGCATTCGGCTCACGCCGCGCAACAACCACGGCCCCGAGCACGACCGCGAGCGCGGCGGCAATCAGCGTGCGGGCGCGAAGCTTGGGCGCACGTTTCGTCATGTTGCCGCGGCTCCATGCTATTCCTAGTCGACGCCATGGCCGAAAAACTCGTTCGTTTTGGCGTCGCGATGGAGGAGGAGCTCCTGCGCGACTTCGACCGGGTGGTGGAATCGCGCGGGGGCACGCGCTCGGAGGCGCTGCGCGATCTGGCGCGCGCCGCGGTCATTCGCGCTCAGGTGCGGCGCGGGGCTGATGCCGTGGCGGCGCTCACGCTCGTCTACGACCATCACGTGCGCGATCTTACGGAGCGGCTGACCGAGCTGCAGCACGATCTCGGCGACCGCGTGCGCTCGACCGTTCACGTCCACCTCGATCACGACCATTGCCTGGAGGTGATCGTGATGCAGGGGCGCTCGGACGAGCTGCAGGGCATCGCCGATCGGATCCTCGCGCTGCGCGGCGTGAAGCACGGCGGCATCGAGCTCTACGTGGGCGGTCCGACTCACACGCACGCAGCGGACGACGGCCACTCGCACTCGCATTCGCACGCTCATTCGGCCAAGCACTCGCACAGCCATCGCGCGGCGCCCGCCAAGCCCGCGCGGCGTGCGGCTGCTCGCCCCCGTAAGCGTGCCTAGTCGTGAGAGCATTCGCGCCGTTTCCGCTCCTCGTCGCGTTGCCGTTCGTGGCGTGCTCGTCGCGCGAAGATCCGGCGAAACAGGGGAACGCGGCCGGCGCAGGCACGGGCGCGATGGCGTCGGGCGGAACGGCTGGGAAAGGAGCTAGTGGCGGCGCGGGTGGTACGGGCGGCACCTCGAGCTCGAAGGGCGGCAGCGCCGGCAGCGGAGAATCGGGCGGCGCTGGTGCCGCGGCGGGACGAGGCGGACGCGCTGGAAGCGCGGGCAGCGGGAACGCGAGCGGCGCGGACCCCGGAGGACGTGGCGGAGGCTCCGGGAAGGGGAGTGGCGGCAGCACGGGCGGCGCTGCAACGGGCGGAGGTGGCGGTGCCGGCGACGCCGGCAACTCGGGCGGTGCCGGCGACACGGGCAGCGCCGGAGCATCGCCTTCGGACGGCTGCGAGAGCGTCTCGAAGCCGGAGCGCGGCCACTACACGATCAGCGTCGGCGGAACCGAACGCGGCTACTACCTGATCCCCTCGACGAGCAGCGACCCCGTCCCGCTCGTGTTCGAGTTTCACGGCCGGGGAGGGGACGGACAAGGCATCGTTTCATCGTTCGGCCTCGAAACGAGCCTGGCCGGCGCTGCCGTGCTCGTGGCGCCCGATGGCTTGGATCAGGGCGGCGGAACCGGCTGGGGCAACGGCAACGACAGCGAGGACATCGCGCTCGTGAAGGCCCTCATCGAGCGCATGAAAGCGGACCATTGCGTCGACAGCGCGCGGATCTACGCGCTCGGCTTCAGCTGGGGCGGCTGGATGGCGACGCAGACGGGCTGCGCCCTCGGCGGGGCGCTAGCGGGGTTCGTTTCTGTCGAGGGTGGCGGGCCCATGGGTAATAGCTGTGCGGGCCCCGTCGCGGGCATGGTGGTGCACGGGACGGCGGACACGGCGGAGCCCATCGCGAGCGGCATCGCGACGCGCGACGCGTTCCGCACCATCGACGGCTGCGGCGACACGCTCGGCGCCTCGCCCGTCAGCGGGTGCGAGCAGTATCCGAGCTGCACGAAGCCGCTACTCTGGTGCCAGCACGACGGTGCGCACCTCATCCCCGACTTCGTGATCGCGGGGCTTCCGTCGTTCTTTGCGCTCACGCCGTAGGGGCGTCCGCGCGGCGAGGTGAACCAGTGCTCGGCGGCCCCCGCAGTGTGCCCTACGCCGCTCTAGCCCTTGCGCTGGGCGTGTCGTCTTGTACCGGAAGGGTGGCGCCCCGGCCGAGGCAACCCGCTTCGGATGGCCGGCGCACGATCCCCGAGCCACTCTGTGCCCCCAGCGACTCGGTGCAGGCTTGGGGCGTTCTCGGCCGCACGCTCGTGGCTGCGCGCATTGCGGCGTCCGACGCCGGCTATCGCGGCGATCTGCGCATGCTCGGAAGCGACGACGTCTTCGCCATTTGGGGAGCCCGGGGGTCACGATGGCCGAGCATGCCGGGCGACGACCCAGACTGGGAGGCGCCTGTCTACGAATGCCGCCTCGAGGTTCGCTCGGCCGAGGAGGTATTCGGCGTGCTCACGGGTCGCTGCACCGAGCAGGCGCCCGGGATGGAACCGTCACTCACCGTCGAGGGGTCGTGGTCGATTGCGAGCTCCACGTCGGCAGTTCCCGCGTTGCTCGATAGCCCGACGTACCGTGGCGTGCCCGACTACGTCTATGCGGCGTTGGCGCGCGAGGAGGGCGCGAATCGCGACTGCGCGGCGTTCGTCGATGTTCGCGAAGCACGACGCCTCGCCGGAAGACGTACCGTGCTTGTCTACGAGCCACGCTATCCCTGCAGGCCGCACGAGATCAGCGACGCGAGCCGCTATCGTGTTGCGATCGTGGATGACGCCGGGCATATCACCCTCAGCGGACCCCTTCAGGGAACAGCTGGCGACAGCGGCGACCCGACCCTCTCCGTCTACGAAATCGGCGGACGGAGCCGCTACGTTTTCCATCTCACGTTCACGGACGACTCCGGGAGCGGTCACGGCAAGACCCACACCGAAACCAGGGGCGCACTGTTCGGATTGACCGCAACGGGGCGCGCCGGCCAGCTCGTGGCGCTCCCATCGGTCACGATCGAAGGCGGCGGCTGCAATGGTCCCCTCGACACGACGACCCCATGGCTCGTCGAGCTCGACGGCACTCCTCCCGCCGAGCTCGTCCTCCAGCACGATCACATCGAGGTGCCGTGCAGTGATGGCCCCGACCCGCCCCCCGAGGAAGGCGATACGACGACGTTGCTGGCCTATCGTTTTGACGAAGATCTGGCGCGATTCGACCCCATTCCCGTGGATAGCTGGGCACTCGACATTCGGTCGCGCCACGGGTGGGCTAGCGATGTCTCCGAGCCGGCCGAAGACTGGTGGCGGCTCTTCGAGGATCACTGCGAGGAGCGCACCGACGGACTCTAGCGAAGCGGTGAACGCCCGGTCGTCGCGTCGCGACCGGGCGTCACCGAACGGGCTCTCACAGCAACGGCGCCAGGGCCTTCTGAACGCGCTCGAAATCCGGTGCCGTGATCAGGCTCTGGAGCACCTCCACGAAGCGCGTGTCGCGAATACCGGAAACGATGTACTGATGCCGGTACGCCGCGAGCATGCTCCAAGACACTTGCTCTGCCTCGCTCGGCGCAAGCTTCCGGTCGAGGATCGACAGGAAGTACTCGGCGTCCGCCGCCGACTGCACCTGCAGTAGGCCGTCTACGGCGCCCACGAGCTCGATCAGCTCACCGACACCCCGCTCGCGCGCGGTCGCGTCGAGGGTTTTATCGTGGCGCCGCCACTCGAGCTCGTCGAGCACGGCGTGCTGGCTTTCCTCGAGCCAGTGAAAGCGCAGAACATCCTTGAAAAGCGGCGAAATGCTCGGATCGGGCTCGATGGTCTGCTTGTAGTGCGTGAGCGTGAAGAGCTCGATGTGTAGGGTGAGCCCGAGCACGGCCCACGTCGATTTGGAGAGCACCGCGTGCGCCACGGCGTTGGGCTCGAGGAGAAAGCGATACCCGGGTGGCATCACCCGTGCGGCCTGCTGCTCGATGGTGCGAAAGAGCTCCTGGTGCTTGATCTCCTCGTCGCTGAAGCGAACGAGCGCTTCCAGCGCCGCCTGGTCACCGAAGACGTGCTCGGCGCTGAGCTCGAGCATCTTCGCGTTGATGTAGCGCTCGACGAGTCCAAAGATGTTCGCGTACGAGCGGCCTTGCACCTGGCTGAACAGACGTCGCTCGCGCTCCGTCAGGAAGCCGAGCCGGCCGGCGAGGGACAGCCCGTCAGGGAGGTACTTGTGCTCCGCCTCGAGCGTGCGGCCGCGCAGCACGTCGGCCTCGATCGCCCAGCGTGCCTTCTTCGAAGCGGCCACGGCGCGCGCGTAACGGTTCTGGTTCGGGATCTCGATGAGGGCGGTCATGGGTGACTCTCTTTCTTTGGTTGGGTTGGCGACCCATCACGGGGCGCACTCACCGCCTCCACAGAGCACCGCGCGTGCCATGTTTGCTATTTATGATTACAACTAAAAATAGATAATAAATTCAAATAGTTATGTAATTGTCATAGGCTGCCGGTGGTCGTGAAAAATCGTGAATCATGATATTTGGCGATCCTGGTCGTGAAAAATAACAATCCAGCGCCTCACTTCGACGAGCAGGCTCTCCTGCGCGCCGTCGTCGAAGGAACAGCCACGGAGACCGGTGAGCGCTTCTTCCCGGCGCTGATCGACGCCTTGAGCCAGGCGCTCGGCACGATCGGCGCGTGGATCGCGACCTTCGAGGGCGGCACCACGAAGCTTCGCCCCCTGGCGCTCAAGCTGCGCGGTCAGTTCGTCGACGCGTATGCCTACGACGTGATGGGCACGCCATGCCAAGTCGCGATCGACGAGCGTCGCACCGTCCACATTCCGGACCGCGTCGTCGAGCTCTTCAATCAGAACCCCTTCCTCGCGCAGCTGGGAGCCGTGAGCTACCTCGGCGTGCCGCTCATGGATACCCACGGTGAGGTGATGGGCCAGCTCGCCGTCCTCGACGACAAGCCCATGCCGCCAGAGCCCCAGGCCGCTGCGCTGTTTCGCGTCTTCGCGAGCCGGGCGACCGCTGAGCTCCAGCGTCTCGCCGCCGAGCGCGCCGTGCGGGAGCGCGAAGTTCAGCTCCGCGAGCTCGTCGAAAGCGCGATGGACGCCGTCGTCAATTTCGACCGGAATTTCCGCGTCGTTTTGCTGAATCGGGCCGCCCGGGCGGCCTTCGTCTGCTTGAGCGCGGATCCCGAGCTCGACGTGCGCGACCTCTTCACGAGCGAATGCCGGGGCCGGCTCGAGGGGTACACGGAGAGCCTGGCCCAGGCCGCCGGGAGCCTCTGGATCGCGGGCGGCTTGCAGGCGAAGACGACGCAGGGCGAGCGCTTCGAGGTCGAGGCGACGCTGTCCCACTACCGCGTGAACGACGACGACTACTTCACGCTCATCCTGCGCACGGTGGAGGAGCGCCGCGCCGCCGAGGCACGCATCGCCACGTTGACGCGCGAAGCCGAGTACCTGCGCGACGAGCTCAAGACGCTCGACAACGTCGAGCACATCGTCGGCTCCTCTCCGCCACTCCTGAACGCGCTTCACGAGGTCGACCGCGTCGCGCCGACGGACACGACGGTGCTCCTGCTCGGGGAAACGGGGACAGGCAAGGAGCTCTTCGCGCGCGCGGTGCACGAGGGCAGCCGGCGGCGCGAACGTCC
>DATMCL010000097.1:0-14528 GCA_035558375.1 Polyangiaceae bacterium | reverse complement strand
CACCGGCCGCGCGCGTCACGGCTCGATTCGCGCGCCGATCTTCGTCGGCGGCGGTCGCGCCCACCCGCCGAAGCCGCAGGACTTCTCGTACCGCCCGCCGCGTCGCGTGCGTACGTCGGCCCTGAAGAGCGCGCTCAGCCTGCTGCTCAAGGAGGGTCGCCTCACCATCCTCGAGAACATCGATCTCGGTGAGGTGAAGACGAAGAAGCTCGCCGGCGTGCTCGAGACCCTCAAGGTCGATACCGGCGCGCTCGTCGTGGACGACAAGTCGAACGAGAACCTCCGGCTCTCGATTCGCAACATGTCGCACAGCCAGTTCCTGCCGCCCGAGGGCGTGAACGTGTACGACCTCTTGCGCTACCAGCACCTGGTCGTCTCGAAGACGGCTGCCAAGGCGCTCGAAGCGCGTTGCTTGGAGAAGTCATGAGCCCCGCTCAAGTGATCAAGCGCCCCATCGCGCTCACCGAGAAGGCCGCCGGACTCCGCGAGGAGAACAAGGTGGTGTTCGAGGTGGCCATGGGCGCCAACAAGATCGAGATCCGTCGCGCCGTGGAGACCCTGTTCAAGGTCAAGGTCACGGACGTGAATACCCTGGTTCAGCGCGGTAAGCCGCGGCGCCTCGGGCGCCTCGAGTCCAAGCGCCCGAACTGGAAGAAGGCCATCGTGACGCTGGCCGAGGGCAGCGACATTCAGTTCTTCGACGAGTCGAAGGTGTAGTCATGGGCATTCGTCAATTCAAACCGACCTCCGCCGGCCGCCGCTTCTTCGGCGTCAGCGATTTCGCGGACATCACCACCGACACGCCCGAGCGCTCGCTCCTCGAGGCGCAGTCGAGGACCGGTGGCAGAAACCACTACGGGCGCATCACCTCGCGCTTCCGTGGCGGCGGGCACAAGCAGCGCTACCGCGTGATCGACTTCCGTCGCGACAAGATCGGCGTGCCGGCCAAGGTCGCGCACATCGAGTACGATCCGAACCGCACGGCGCGCATCGCGCTGCTCTTCTACGCAGACGGCGAGAAGCGCTACATCCTCGCGCCCGACGGCTTGAAGCAGGGCGACACCGTGCTCTCGAGCAAGAACGCGGACATTCGTCCCGGCAACTGCATGCCGGTCGGCGAGATCCCCGCGGGCACGATGATCCACAACGTGGAGATGAAGAAGGGCCGTGGCGGCCAGCTCGTCCGTTCGGCGGGCGGCGCGGCGCAGCTCATGGCCAAGGACGGCGACTACGCGCAGGTGAAGCTTCCGAGCGGCGAAGTCCGCAAGGTGCACGTCACTTGCCGCGCCACCGTCGGCCAGGTGTCGAACCTCGAGCATCAGAACATCAGCTTGGGCAAGGCGGGTCGCAGCCGCTGGCTCGGGCGGCGTCCGCACAACCGCGGCGTCACGATGAACCCCGTCGATCACCCGATGGGTGGTGGCGAAGGCCGCACGAGCGGCGGTCGTCATCCGTGCTCGCCGTGGGGCCAGCTCGCCAAGGGTCTCAAGACGCGCAACAACAAGCGAACCGACGGCATGATCATCAAGCACCGAAGGGCGAAGGGTTAACTTATGGCACGCAGTGTTAAGAAGGGACCGTTCGTTGACGGTCACCTGATGCGGAAGATCGAGGAAGCGCAGTCCCAGGGCGCCCAAGCAGCGAAGAAGATCATCAAGACCTGGTCGCGCCGCTCGATGATCCTGCCCGAGGCCATCGGTCTGACCTTCGCGGTGCACAACGGTCGCAAGTTCGTGCCCGTATTCGTCACGGAGAACATGGTCGGCCACAAGCTCGGCGAGTTCGCCCCCACGCGCACGTTCCACGGTCACGTGGGCGATCGCAAGGGCGGCGGCACCCCGAGCGGCGCTCCACCGGCAGGCGGCGCGGCCCCGGCTTCGAAGAAGCCGCCCGCGAAGAAGTAAGCGCCGGTTCCTGGGCATTTGGCTCGTCCAAGTGCCCGGCTTCGTTCTGCTGTATTCTCGAGGGGTGGCGGCCCCGCTCGCGAGCCCTCGAGCGCTGCGTTGGGTGGCCGGCGGTACCGTCGGCGCGCTCGTGCTCGCCGCCGTGTGTTTTTACGTCGCCCAAGGCTACGAGACGGCGGCAGCCGACGAGACCGCGGCGCGGCTCGCTCCGGGCCAAGGGGGAGGCCTGATGCCCTTCCTGGGCGGCGGACCGCCGGCTTCGGACGTGAGGCTCGGCAGCGCCCTCGAGCCGCGCTCACTGCGGGCGATCGGGACCGGGCTTTATTGCGGAACGTTGGCCCTCCTCGTGGCGGCCGCGGCCGGAACCGTCTGGTGCGGCTGGCACACGCGACACGAGCTCCGGCGCTGGCATTGGTTCTCGTTCTTCGGGCTCGGCTTGCTCGGCGGGATCCTCACGTTGGGCATGAATGGCATCGCCGCCTCGAGCCGGGGGATGGAGGGCGTCCTGGCGGTCGACCTGCTCGCGCTGGTTTGCGCGATCATCGACCTCACGCGCCGCGACTACGGAGCCCCGGGGCGCATCGTGAGCGTGTCCGTGTGCCTGCTCGCCGGCGTGATCGGCCCGCTCTTCGCGGTCGGTGCCGCGTTCTTTCTGACATTCACTTGACAGCATATTCACTCGGAGTCATGCTCCGAGCGTGTTCGAGATCGTTCCCGAGCCCGAATTTCGGTCCTGGTTCGAGTCGCTCGCCGAGCCGCTCGCCGAGGAGGTCGCGACCGCGCTCGAAGTCGTCGCCCACGCCGCCGAAACGCTCGATCCGCCGGGGGTGAGCCGCGCGCTGCTCTGGTTCGACGGCACCGGGACGGGTGCGTCGGGCGTCGGCTCTGCCGGTGCCTATGCGCGGAGGTTCCACCTCGAGCACTCGGCCAACGGCCTCCGCGCCGTGCTCGCCTGGCAGCACGAGCTGCTCGCCTGTCTCGGCTCGCCCGCATTTCGGCGGCGACTCGAAAAGCTGCCGCACGCCTCGGCCGCGGACGCCCTCCAGACGGTCGAAAGCCTTCGGGCCGAGCTCCGCGCGTGGCAGAAAGAGGTGGTGCTCGGGCTGGGTGCTGGGCGGGTGTCCATAGACCTCATCGAACGTCGCCGCGCAGCGATCATGCGCGAGTTCTCGGGCGTGCTCGAGCTCTTGGGCCTCCGTGCGGGCGAGTTCATCGCGCTCTCGAATGCACTGCGCGAGCTCACGATCACTCGCGTGAACCCGCCGCTCCGCGTGCTGTTCGGCATCGATGCGACGGCCAAGCGCCTCGTCGCCCTGCTCGGCGAGCCGCTCGATCGCGCCTACTACGGGGATTCGGTGCGCCGGGTCGAAGCGCGGTGGGCCCGCTATCAGGAGCGAGCCGTGCGCGCTCGCGACGGGGCGGCGTGAAGAACGCGAGCTGGAAGTCGCTCAAGCGCTCGCAGCTTTCCCCGGCAGCGCGCGCCCGCGTCGACAAGCGCGTGCGCACCGAGGTCCTGGAGCTCAGCCTCCAAGGCCTTCGCCGCTGCCTCGAGCTCACCCAGGCCGAGGTCGGTGTGAATGCGGCGATGACGCAGTCCGAGCTCTCGCGGCTCGAGGGGCGCGATGACCACCTCACCTCGACGCTCCGCCGCTACGTCGAGGCGCTCGGCGGCACGCTCGAGATCAGCGCGGTCTTCGGCAAGCGGCGCATCAAGCTGACGGACGCATGAGCGGCGAGCGGCGCGACCTCGCCGCTCGCCAGGGTTCCGCGTCGCCCGCCCAAGCTTCGCTCAGCTCGGAACGCAGTACTTGCCTTCGGTCGCCGCATCGAGCTTGTAGCCCTCGGGGCAAGGCGCCATGTTCGGGTAGTTCGAGAACGGGATCGGTACGCACGAGCTCTTGCCTTCGCTCTGCACGTACACCGTGTAGTTGATCGGGCAAGAGCCGCCCCTCGGCGTGTCCCAGTCCGCCGGGCAGGGCGTGGCGGTCACTTCGACGGTGTTGTTGTCGAGCTTCGACGGCGAGGCGTGGACGTTCGTGATGTAGGCCTGGCCGAAGCCCGCGCCGCCGAACGCATCGAGGTCGAGCCACACTTCGTACACGACGCGATAGTCCCAGGCGGGTGTGTCGGGGTTGGGCGTGTAGCTCTCGTCGGTTGCAGGAGAGTCCGTCGTGTAGCAGTAGCCGCAGCCGTTCAGGTTGCGGTCGATGGACGTTGCCGAGCCGAGCACGGCCGCCGCGTTCCCCGACACGACCTTACCCTCGCCGCCTTTCACGCCGAGCTGCCGGTAACCGCAGCTCGGCGTCGAATCGGCGGTGATGTAGTCGAGGTCGAAGTCCATCACCGTGTTGCCGGCGGCGTCCGTCAGCAGGAGCTCGACGTGGTCGCTGCCGACGAGATCGTTGAAGGTGTGGCCGCCCTTGCCCGGCTTCGGCATCTTCGGCGGCTTCATCATGCCCATCGGATCGGTCATCATGCCGTCGGGCGGGGGAGGTTCCGTCGCCGTCGTGTCCGCCGCGGGCCAGCCGCAGCAGGCGTTCGCGCCGTAGGTGTTGTCCACGAAGGCGGGGTCGAACGTCACGCGCAGATGCGCCACGCGCTTGCCGCCGATCACCTCGAGCACTTGCTCGATGGTGGCAAGCGGGTCGTTCGGAGTCGGATCCTCGGGCCCCCCGAAGCACAACGTCGCGGGGGCGCGGATGATGGCGCCCGGATCGGACACCGACGTCTTCTCGCAGGTCCCCGTGCATTGCGTTGCGGTCTCGGGCCCACAGCCGGGCGTGAGGGGCAGGTACGACGTGCCGCTGCCAGTGTATTGCGGGCCCGTCGTGCTGTCGGGGTTCGTGGGGACCGCGCGTCCGTTCCCAGCGCCGCCGCCGCCGTGAACGCCGCTCGATCCGCCGGTGGCGCCGCTGCCCTGCGTCGCGCCCGAGCCTGCGCTGCCCGCATCCGTCGACGTTCCGCCACACGCTTGGCCGCCGATCGCGAGACCGAGGGCCGCCATTGTCACGCTGCTTTTGGTGAAGGTCATGCTTTGCCTCATGAGGTTCGTTCGGCGACCGGAGAACCTGTGCGCGTCAGCGCACCGGCTTGGGTAGGCTCCGGCAACCCACGGAAAACCGGAGGGCAGCCCCCGGAATCGAAACGTCGTCGCAGGTCCTCGGACACAAGACGACGGTCTTCGGCGCGCCCGGATCGTCGTAGTACCAGCCGCCCTGCTCGTCGCAGCTCGCCGCCGAATCGACGTAGTACGCCGGCGTGTAGTCGCAGCCCTCCGTCGTGTAGACGATGTTGACCTGCGAGTAGTCGAGCGCGGTGCCGTTGTTCGCGTCCGGAATCGTGAGCTGACACGGGATCATCGCGTCACCACGAATCAGATTCAGCGCCCGGAGCACGCTCGCGGTCACGTCGTCGTTGCCCACGAGGTACGCGGCGTGCGTCTTTCCCGCCTCCGCGATGCGATTGAGGTTCTCGAGCTCGGGCCCGACGCCGAGCACGTAGGTGGATATCCCGCGCGCGCCTGCGGCGCATTCCGCAGCGGCGCTCGTGGCGTCGTCGAGGGTCGGACAGCAGCCGCCGCTCCCACACGACACCGGCGCCTCCGGCTTTCCGTCCGTCATGAGCAGGATGACGAGCCCGCGCGTCGGGTTCGCCGCTTTTTGGTCGCGCGCGTAACCGCAAGCCCCGCGCAACGCTGCCGCCGTCGGTGTCTCGCCGACTGCCGACTGCGCTTCGAGCGACGCGATCACCGCCTCGTGATCCGTCGAGATGGGGACCGCCGGCGCCGCGTACGTGCCGCTGTCGCACGAGGTGCTCCCGATCGGCTGGAAGCCGAAGTACCCGATGCCGACGCCGATGCCCCGGCTCGCCGGGTCGCGCAGGAACTCCGCCGCCGCTTGCTGGATCGCCTGGAGCCGCGTCATCCCACCCACGTCGTTGAGCATCGAGCCCGACGTGTCGAACATGACGTAGATGTCGAGCGGGATGCTCTCGCCCTCGTAAGCCTCCCCGACGCAACCGTCGAAGGAGTAGTCCTCGCAGTTGCCGAGCCCATTCGACGGATCGCCGCTCGGCGGCTGTTGGCTGCGACCGCCCATATCGACGACGATGGTCCGGCCCCCGCCAGTACCGCCGGTGCCCCGCCCAGAAGCGCCAGCGGCGCTGTCGTCATCGGATTTGCTCGAGCAGGCCGCGCTGGCGACGGCAAGTGTGACGAGCGCGAGGTAGCGGGTGGCGGAAAAAGGCGTCATGCGGCGCGCGCCGTCGTGGCGCTCGCTCGTGGATGGCAGGCCCCGGTGAGCTTTCTGACGCAGAGCGACCGGAACTGGAAAAAACTCGCTCGGGTGCGGTTGGGATCAGAAACCTTGGTGGCTACGGCCATCCCAGTCCGATGTCCGCTTTCTCGTCTGCGCCCGTGCCGTTCCTCCTCGCCTCCCTGCGGCATGCCGCCCTCGGCGCCTTGCTCGCCACGTTCGGCGCCGCGTGCGGCTCGGATGACGACGAGCACGGCTCGCCCGCGACCGCAGGCGCTTCGGCGGCCGGTGCGACCGCAGCGACCGGCGCGGGCGCTGGAACCGGAGTTGGCGGGAGCGTGAACCTCGGGGGCACTGGAGGCACGCCTAGCGTCGGCGGCAGCGGGGGCACGAAAGCGGGTGGCGGCGGCACCTCGAGCCAGGCGGGTCGTTCGGCGGCCAATGGAGGAGGAGCGGGAACGGGCGGCAGCAACGCGCGCGGCGGTGGTGCCGGCGTTTCTGGCAGCGCGTCCGCGACGGCCGCGGGCGGTCCTAGCGGCCCACCGGCGCCGAACGACGACGGCTCATCCCCGTACGAGCGCGAGTGTCACGGCGACACGGTGGAGTGCGTCGACGTGCAGGCCTTGCGCTGCCTCGGCATTCGCGACGACTCCGGAATCCACGGCTACAGCTGCTCGAACACGTGCGAGTCGGACGCCGATTGCTCGACGGCACCGGCGTCCGGCGAAGCGACGGCCGCGTGCGTGGATTTCGTGACGCAGAAGCACTGCCTGCTCGTGTGCCTGAGCGGCGGAGCCATGCGTTCCTGTCCCGATGGCATGAGCTGCTACGTCTACCCGCAATCGCCGATCGGCTATTGCCTTTGGCAGTGATGCTAGGCTCCGCTGCCGATGCGCCGGCAGCGAGGCCGACAATTCCGCTCGTGGTGGCGCAGGGTGGCCGTGGCCGCCACGGCGTCGAGCCTCGGGCTCACGGTCCGAACCGCAGGCGCCGTGTCCGCTTCCGAGCCGGCCGAGTCGAGTCCAGCGGTCGCGCTTGCCTGGACGGGCCCGGGGCCGGAGCTCGCCTGCCTTGGCGAGGATGGCCTCACGCGCGCGGTGAACGAGTACCTCGGACGGGACGCGTTCGCCTCGGGAGCGCTCGAGTACGTGCTTGCAGTGAACGTCGAGCGCCTGTCGGATCGCCGCTTTCGAGCCGTGCTCGAATTGCGCGACGCCTCCGGGCGCGTACTCGGGGCACGCGAGCTCAAGAGCGCGACGGATCTCTGCTCGGACCTCGACGAGCCGCTCGTGCTCGCGGTCGCCCTGATGGTCGACGTGCAGCCGGAGCCGGCACCGGCACCGCCGCCGCGCGCGCCGGAGCCCGAACCCGAGCCCGAACCCGAATCGACCGAGCCCGACGCGCCGCCGAAGCGCGCCCCTGCCGAACCCCTCGCCGTGCTCGCCGACGCGTCATTGGCGCTCGAAGCGGGACTTCTCCCCGCGCCGCGCCCCGGGCTGCTCGTCGGCGCGGAGCTTCGGGCCGTGTCATGGCTCTCGGCACGACTCTCGGGGTTTGGCTTCCTTCCCGCGTCGGAGGACGTGCCCGGCGGCGGCTCTGCGCGCTTCCTGCTCGTAGGGGGGATGCTCGAGCTCTGTCCCGGTTTCGTCACGGAGGGCTCCGTTCGTCTGTCGTTCTGCGGGGGCGCCCTGTACGGCGCCGTGAACGCGCGCAGCACCGGTCTGACGGGCGCGCGGAGCACTTGGCAGCGCCTGCTTGCGGGGGCCTTCGGCCCGAAGGTCGCGGTTCCGCTCGGGGGGCGCTGGTTTGGGCTGGGCGGGCTCACGGGGGTCGTCCCGTTCCAGCCGGACCGCTACATCTACGAGGTGGGCGCCGTTCGCGAGGAGCTGTTTCAAAGCTCCAGGTTCTCGCTCATTGCGAGCGCCGGCATCGAGGTCACGTTTTGAGGCGGGCCAGAAATAACCGGCCGTGCCGCCATCCATGAAGGTGAATGCCGGGCCGGCAAGCGCCACGGAGCCCGCCCGTTCGTACTCCTTTACGGAGATCTTCCGGGAGCACGCGCGCTACCTCTGGCGTGCGTTGCTCGGGCTCGGCGTTCGTCCAGGCGACGTCGACGACGTCTGCCAGGAGGTTTTTCTGATCGTGCACCGACGCCTTCCCGAGTTCGATGGACGCGCCCTGCGGAGCTGGCTCTACGCCATCTGCCTCCGGGTCGCCTCCGAGTACCGGCGGAGCGCTCGCGTCCGGCGTGAGGTCAGCGTGGCCGAGCTGCCGGAAGCACCCGCGCCCGCCGGGCAGGTCGAGGCCGTCTTCGCGGGCGAGCTCGGAGACCGGCTGCTCTCGGCCCTCGATGGGCTGGACGACGAAAAGCGGGAGGCATTCGTGCTCTACGAAATCGAAGAGCTACCCTTGCGGGAGGTGGCTGACGCACTCGGGTGCCCGCTCCAGACTGCATATTCCCGCCTCCAGGCGGCGCGCTCCCTCGTGCGCCAGAATTTCGGAGGAATGGCGTCGTGAGCACCGAGCCCAAGCGCCTTCGCCTGGGAGCCGACGCGCTCTCCGCGAGCATCGCGTCGGTCCAGCAGGCGCTCCCTTCCGCAGAGCGCATGGCCGCGCTCGCCGAGCGGTTGGCTCGCGCCGGAGCACCCGTGGACGCGCCGGCGCCGCCCGCGCCCGCGTCGGCGCCGCGTCCGTCGCTGCGCGTGGTTCACGCCGCGAAGGTGTTCGGCCCCGGAACGCTCGCGGTGCTCGCGGCCCTCGTGTTCGGAGGTGGGCTCATCGGGGCGGCGCATCTCCTCAGCAAGCCGGACCTGCCGTTGCAGCCGCCCGCGTCGCCGCCACTTGCGACGCCCACCGTCGCGACGCTCGCGCCCGAGACCTCGACGCCGCCGGCCAGGGCGTCCGGCGACACGCCCTTGGTTCGAGCTCCCCGTGCGGCGGAGTCCGTTTCCGTGTCCCCCGTGTCCCCCGTGCCGCCCGCCCCGTTAGGCAGCGCGGTGCCCGCGCCGTCAGTCGAGCCACGGAGGGAGACGGAAGCGGCCACCAGCGCCGCAGGGACTGCCACTCCGCTACCGAGCGCGCCACCGGCAATGCGCGATGAAGCGAGCGCTCTCGCACCTTCCGCGCGCCCGAAGCCGGCCTCGGGCGACGCTTTGCCGCAGGGCGCGCCCCTCGCCGCGAACACCGCGGTCGTCACCGAGGTCGAGCTCTTGAAGCAGGCGCGCAGCGCGCTCGGTGGCGATCCCCTGCAAGCCTTCGCGCTGAGCGAACGCTGCCGCGCGCAGTACCCGAACGGCGCGTTCGCGCAGGAGCGCGAGTACATCGCGATCTCCGCGCTCGTGCGCCTTGGTCGCACGGACGAGGCCCGCTCGCGCGCGTCCCTATTCCGCATGCACTACCCGAGCTCGGCGTACCTGCCGCGCCTCGCGCGAATGCTCGGCGAATGACGCTCCGCTGCCGTGACCTTGCGCTGTGCGCCTGGTTGCTCGGCTGCCCCGCCTGCGGCCAGGGCCGGGACGTGAGCCTCGGCGCCGTCGTCGCGCATGCGGATGCAGACAAGCCGCCCGATCAGACCTGCGACGGCGCGCCGTGTGTTGCGCACCACGGCTCGCGCACGTTCGTCGAGGCGAGCGCCGCCGGTACCGAGCCGGGCGCGTTCGATCGCGGCATTGTGATCGCGCCAGGCCGCGAGCCCGACGCGGAGCCCGCGCTCGTCTACCCGAGTAACGAAACACGGTTGCCCGCCAACCTGCGCCAGATCCGCTTCGCGTGGCGCCCCGGCTCGAGCACGCGCTTCGCCCTCGATTTCGGCGGACCGAACACGACCGTCCGCATCGTGACGGCCGACACGAGCTTCTCGCCCACGGCGGAGGAGTGGGAATGGATCGCCGGTTCGAACCGCGGCGCGACGCTTTCGCTCGAGCTCCGGGGTATCAGCGCGGACGCCCCCGACACCCTGCGTCTCTCGCGGTCGCTTTCGCTCGGCGTGAGTCGCTCGTCGCTCGAGGGCGTCGTCTACTACTGGTCGACGGGAAGCCAGGGGCTCATGTTCGCGCGACCGACGGCGACGGACGCCGAGCGCTTCCTGATGCCGCCGGGCGGTGCCGACGCTGGCACGTGCACGGGCTGTCACTCCGTCTCGCGCGACGGCAGGCGGGTGGCGGCGGGCTACGACAAGAACCAGCTCGCCGAGCTCGCGCTGCCCGAGCGCTCCGTCGTCGTGCCGCTCGGCAGCTTCGGGAGCGACGCGCCGGCGCCCCCGCCCGAGCCTCCCGATGACGCCGGGCCCGCGCCGCCGCCCGATATGATGATGCCGAAGGGCACCAAGCCCCCGGCCCTGGTGTGGAGCACGTTCTCTCCCGACGGGAAGCTCTTGCTCGCGGCCGGCGGCGGCAAGCTCAGGCTGATCGACGCGGACACGGGTGTCCCTGTCGGTTCGGAGGTCCCGCTCCCCATGGGTGCGAACGCGACGCACCCCGATTGGTCGCCGCTCGGCGATCGCGTCGCGCTGACGCTCGCTGGCAAGGGTGGTGACAAACAAACCGAAGAGGGCTCGATCGCCGTCATGTCGTACGACGCCGGCGTCTTCGGCGCGCCCGAAGTGCTCGTGCCGAGCGCCGGCGACAAGGACAACAACTTCTTCCCGAGCTTCAGCCCCGACGCGCGCTTCATCGCCTACGTGAACGCACGCGGCGGCTCCCAGGAAGCCACGGGTGCGCGCCTTCGCCTGGTCGAGCTGTCGACGGGAACGGTGCACGAGCTCACGCGCCTGAACGAGCGCGTCGGCCCCGACGACAGCGTGATCGACCTCGGCAACACGATGCCGAGTTGGGTCTCGCCCGCGTCCGACGACGGCACCTACTGGCTCAGCTTCTCGAGCTTGCGCGCGTACTCCGATCAGCGTCCCGCGCACCCGAAGCAGGATCAGCTCTGGATGGCGGCGATCGATCCGTCACTCGACGACCTGAGCCTGCCGGCGTTCTGGGCGCCCTTCCAGAGCATCGCGCAGGGCAACCACCGTGCGTTCTGGGTACCCGCGGGCCCGACCTGCGACTGCCTCGAGCGCTGCGGCAACGGACGCGACGACGACTGCGACGGCGCCGTGGACGAAGCCGACTGCGTCGCGTCCTGCTCCGCGCGCGAGATCTGCGGCAACGGGCTCGACGACGACTGCGATTGCGTCCCCGACGACTGCTCCGACGAGCTCTGCGACGACGGCCTCGACAACGACGGCGACGGGAAAGCCGACGACATGGACCTCACGTGCCGCGCGCCGTGACGGCGCCCGCTCGGCCCAGCGACCGACATGCGAGCGCCGATGACGACCTCCGCAGAGTCCGGATCACTGCCCATCAGGTCAGTACCGCGAAAGTAGCGTGATCTTTTGGGGGTCGATCCCTTGCTCACGCCAAAACCCTCTGCTAGGTAGCGCACCCCTTTGCGAGTTCTCCGGGTTCTGCCCGGGGTGACTCGCCAGCCGCCCGAATGCGGCTCGCGGTGCGGCTTCTTCCGAGCCGCCTCGGCATCCCCTCACCGCGGGTCCACGTGGTGGATGAGGACACGGGCACGGTGCCCGCGCTCCGGGGGACGACGGGTCCAACCAAGGAAACTGTCGCATGATCAGCAACGCAAAAGCACGATTTCAACGGATTAGCCCGCGCAAAGCCCGGATGGTGGGGAACCTCATCCGCGGGCGCGATGCCTCCGAGGCGTTGCAGCTTCTCGAGTTCACGCCCAAGGCGGGCGCGCCGTTCTTGAAGAAGCTCCTCGCGAGCGCCGTTGCGAACGCGAAGCTGAAGCGCCCGGGCCTCGACGTCGACACGCTGTTCGTCAGCAAGGTCGCGGTCGACAAGGGACCGAACTCGCACCTGCGCCGCTGGCGCCCGCGAGCTCAGGGGCGCGCCACGCAAATCCAAAAAGGCGTAAGCCACATCGTCATCGAGTTGGACGAGCGCTGATTTAGGACGAGATATGGGACAAAAAACTCATCCGTATGGCTTTCGGCTCGGCGTCATCAAGACGTGGACGAGCAAGTGGTACGAGGACAAGCGCTACACGCAGTGGCTGCACGAAGACATCCGCATCAAGCGCGCTGTCAAAGAGTACCTCTACAATGCGAACGTCGCGGGCGTCGAGGTCGAGCGCGCCGCCAACAAGGCGAAGGTCATCGTCTACACCGCTCGCCCCGGCATGGTGATCGGCAAGGGCGGCAAGGGCATCGAGGTGCTGAAGACCGGCAACCTCACGACTGCCGCCAAGGGTGAGACCAAGTTTCAGGGCGTCCAGGCGCTCACGACGAACGAGGTGTTCATCGACGTGCAGGAGGTGCGCAAGGCCGAGACCAACGCGCAGCTCGTGGCCGAGAACATCGCGACGCAGCTCGAGCGCCGCATCGCGTTCCGCCGCGCCATGAAGAAGGCGATGACGACGGCGATGAAGTTCGGCGCCAAGGGCATCCGCGTGCGCTGTGCCGGCCGCCTCGGCGGCTCGGAAATGGGTCGCGTGGACGGCTACCGCGAGGGTCGCGTGCCGCTCCACACGCTGCGCGCCGACGTTGACTACGGCCAGGCCGAGGCCCGCACCACGTACGGCGTCATCGGCGTCAAGGTTTGGATCTTCAAGGGCGAGGTCTTGCAGCGCAAGGCTCGCAGGATCTTGGAGTAGAGCGATGTCGCAGCTGTCCCCGAAGCGGACGAAGTTCCGCAAGCAGCAAAAGGGTAAGAACCGCGGCATCGCCTGGACGGGATCCGACGTCTCGTTCGGCGATTTCGGGTTGCAGGCCATCGGGCATTGCAAGCTCTCGGCTCGTCAGATCGAAGCCGGTCGTATGGCGATCCAGCGCCACGTGAAGCGCGCGGGCAAGCTCTGGATCCGCGTCTTCCCGGACAAGCCGTACACGAAGAAGCCCCTCGAAGTCCGCATGGGCTCCGGCAAGGGCGCGGTCGAAGGCTGGGTCGCCGTGATCAAGCCGGGCCGCATGCTGTTCGAGATTGCCGGCGTGCCGGAGAAGGACGCGCGCGACGCGTTCCGTCTCGCCGCCGCGAAGCTTCCGCTCGAGACGCGCGTGCTCGCTCGGGACACGGAGTAAGTGATGAAAGCCAAGGATCTCCGCGAGCGCACCACCGAGGACCTCGGTGAGCTCTCCGCACAGCTGGAAAAGGACCTCTTTCCTTCCGCATGAAGAATCACACGGGGCAGCTCGAAGACACGAGCCTGCTCGGGAAAACCAAGCGTGATCTCGCGCGCATCAAGCTCATCCTGAGCGAGCGCAAGTCCGCTGCCGAAGGAGGCGCGTCGTGAGCGAAGCCGGAGCCGAAGGCGCAGAGAGCCCGCGCCGTCGCCTGATTGGGCGCGTAGCGAGCGCCAAAATGCAGAAGACGGTCGTGGTCGAGGTCGTGCGCTTCAAGCGCGACACCGTCTACAAGAAGTACATCAAGGTCAGTAAGCGCTACAAAGCCCACGACGAAAAGGGCGAGTACAGGGCCGGCGACCAGGTCGAGATCGAGGAGCATCGTCCGCTCTCGCGCGAGAAGCGCTGGAAGGTCGTGCGCCTGATCGATCGCCCGGCGTCCGAGCTCACGCAAGCGGTGGCGCCATGATCCAGATGCAGTCGTTCCTCGACGTCGCCGACAACTCCGGCGCCAAGCTCGTCCAGTGCATCAAGGTGCTGGGCGGTTCGCGCCGGCGCTACGCGGGTCTGGGTGACGTGATCGTCGTCGCCGTCAAGGAAGCGCTCCCGGGCAGCAAGGTGAAGAAGGGCGAAACGGCCAAGGCCGTCGTCGTTCGCACCAAGCGCGAATACCGCCGCACCGACGGCAGCTACATCAAGTTCGACGACAACAGCGCCGTCCTCATCAACCCGCAGCTCGAACCCGTCGGCACCCGCATCTTCGGGCCCGTCGCGCGCGAGCTCCGCGCCAAGAAATTCATGAAGATCATCTCGCTCGCTCCGGAGGTGCTGTGATGCAGCGCATTTCCGTCGGCGACGAGGTCGTCGTCATCAGCGGTAACGACAAGGGCAAGCGCGGCAAGGTCACGCGCGTCCTCAAGGATCGCCAGAAGGTCCTGATCGAGGGCGTCAACCAGGTGAAGCGTCACCTGAAGGCGACCCCGCAGCGCGGCGGCGGCATCCTCGAGATGGAGGCGCCCGTCGCCCTCAGCAAGGTGATGCCGATCGACCCGACGAGCGGCAAGGCCACGCGCGTGAAGTACCAGACGAAGGGCGAGTCCAAGGTCCGCATCGCGAAGAGCGGCGCGCAGATCCCGGAGCGACAGCGATGAGCGAGGCGAACGCAGACTACGTGCCGCGGATGCGCACGAAGTACGAGAAGGAAAGCGTGCCGGCGCTGATGAAGCGCTTCGGCTACACGAA
>DATMCL010000096.1:0-5995 GCA_035558375.1 Polyangiaceae bacterium | reverse complement strand
ACACGGCGATCTGCCGGGCCGAGCTGATCACTCGGCGACTCGCCGCACGAGCTCGGCAACGTCGGCAAGCTCGAGCCCCTCGACCCGAAGTCCGCGTGGTCCGTGCACGATCAGCTTCCGCGCGGCGGGTGACGCCGCCGTCGCGACGACCTCCACTCGCTCGAAGCTCGCACTCGGCCGCTTCTCGCCGAGCCAGCGCGAGAGCGTGTGCGATTTCATCCCCAACTCCGCCGCGACCTCGACGAGCTTCGCCCCCTGCCGTCGCCTCGCGACGGTATACGACAGCAACTTTTCCAGCAAGCCCTTCGGGTAAGCCCGCCCGCGACCTCGCGGACTCAACGTCGATAGCTCCACTCTCAACTCTTCTCGCATGTTGTCCATGCGCAGAGTCTCTCAACTCACTCTCAACTCAACACGACGGGGTTGAGCGAGGTCTTACGTTCAGCGGTCAGGTGCAACGGCTTGCTTCGTCTCATGTACCGAGAGACGAAGCAACCCTCCCGAAAAGTGAACCTAACTCATTAGCGGTGCACTAGCCGAAACAGACGACGTCGACGCCGAGGTCTCCTGGCGGGCCGTGAGAAGGTACAGCGCTGCACTCGAACTGGCCGGGAAGCTACCTTGCACGCTGGCCCACGAAGCGCCAGACGCACCTCGCGCGCAAGCGTCAGCATTCGACTCAATAGCTGAAATTGCTTTGACGATCGATTCGATACATGCGTAGACTGCAGGTCAGTCACTACCGCGTGACGCCCACGATAAGTGGCACGCGCAAGACGTGGCGGCTGAACAAGCCCAAAACGGTGGAGGTGGATCATGGACCGGACGGTCAAGAAGAAGCACGTCGCTCGTATCGTCGGGGCGCTCGCCATTGCGGCGGGCATTCTCACACTCTCTGTGACCGGCGGCCTTCCACCGCCCACGAGTATGGTCCCGATTGACTGCGTGTTTCGCTCCACAACCGGGCCGTACAACTCAGCAAACGTGTGGCAGGGCAAGAACGTGTGCCAACAAGGCGAACGTGCGATTTCGGCGGGCGGGCAGTGTCCCGGCAACATGCGCGGAACCTCCGTTTCGAATAGCATATCGAGCCTTGGAATAGCCACCTACCTCTTGTGCACGGGAACGGGAACAGCCGAATGGAACGCGACCTGCTGTCAGATGTGGAGCCAGCAGTAGCCGGCCCAGCACGGTCTTGGAAACGAGCAGCGCTCGCTGCGGCAGCGATCTGCCTCGCCGACCAAGCGTTCAAGTCCCTGGTCATGGCCAGGCTTGCGCCGCGCGAGGCGCGCTGGCTGGTGCCCGGCGTGCTCAGCGTGCGGCACCGGCACAACCCGGGAGCAGCTTTCGGGAGGTTGTCGGCTCTTACGGACTGGCAACACGCGCTGCTGCTCTGCGCGCTCCCTCTCGCTGCGCTCGCTCTGGCGCTCTGGTTCGCCCGCCATTTGGGAGGCAGCCACCATCGGCTCGTCCTCGCCATCGGGCTGATCGCGGGCGGCGCCGCAAGCAACTTGCTCGACCGGATCGTGCGCGGGTTCGTGGTCGATTACGTCAGCTTCTTCGCGAAGAACGCGATGGTGCCGACCTACAACGTGGCCGATTTCGCGATCATTGCCGGGATCGTGCTGGTGCTCTGGTCGGCGCTCGTCGCCGGGGTCGCCGAGGGGCGCCACTGATCGCGCGCGACACGAGACACGCACGCGATCGTGCCAAAGACTGGATCGACGCGAACCCCGGCGACGCCCGATTCAAAACCGCGTCGTAAACACCACCGCCCGCGGCCCCACATTGAGCTCCGCGCGCTTCTTCGGCTTATCCGCGCTACCCGGCTTCGACAACGTCAGGTAGAGGGCGATACTCCCCGTAACGATCGCCGCGCCGCCCATGATGTCGGCTGCGGTGAGCAACGTCTGCGCGCGCCGTTGCGCCGAGTCGAGCTCCTCGCGCGAGGAGCCGAGTGTCGAGCGCTTTTCGTCGAGCTCGTTCGCGGATTTGATGCCGAGGATGCCGGTGACGGTGGCGCCGGCGGCGAAGGCGGCGGTGGCGGACCAGGTGCCCCAAATCCACGCGGTGCGGTCGCTGTTTTGCGGGGTCTGCGGGGCGACGACGACGACGGGGCCGGCGGCGGCCTGCTCCTTCTGGAGGTCGACCTGGAGGCTCTGCGAGTCGCGGCTCGCGAGGGTGATGCTGAGCTCGCGCGTGACGAAGCCGGGTTTGGTGAGGGCGAGGCGGTGCTCGCCCGTGTCGAGGAGGAGCGGCTCCGCTAGGGGCGTGGTGCCGGCGGTCTCGCCGTCGACCGTCACGTCGGCGCCTTCCTCGTTGGAGGTCAGGGTGAACGTCGCCGTGCGGGTGGAGAGCATCTCGAGGTCGTCCTGCACGCTCTTCTTGCGTTCGGCGTCGATCTTGCTGCCGCCCTGCTCCAAGTACGCCCTCAGCGCTTTGGTGGCGCGCGCGTAGTTGTGGAGCTGAATGCGGACCTGGCCGATGTTGTAGAGCGCGCGATAGTTCGGCACGAGCTCGTACGCGCGATCGAACTCGATGGCCGCGCGCTGGAACTCGCCGTCGGAGTAGAGGGCGAGACCGGCCTCGTAGTGATCGCGCGCTTCTTTGATCGTGGCTTCGCTCGGGGGTGCGGCGGCGGCCGGTGCGGCTTCATCCGCGTAGGCGGGCAGCGTGCCGAGGAGCAACGCGGCGACGAGCGACGATGAAGCCAAGCGACCGACCAGCCTCTGCATGACGAAGAGACTATCACGCCTCGAGCGGTCGTTCGCGAGCTCCGAAGCCGCGCGCTGAACGCTCACCGGCACCTACATCGACGCTTTTGGTGAACGCGGAATGGGCGCACTTACGGATGTGCGCGCCCGCGGGACGAGCACCGCTAGAGCACCGAGTCGAGCCGCAGCCCAACCCGCCGAACCACGTCGATGAACGCCTGCCGCGACGGCGACCCTTCACCCACGCGCCACGCCAGCAAGAGCTCCGTGAGCGGCGCCCCCGCGAACGGTCGAAACGCCACGTCCGTCCGCCGTATCTCGCGCACCGACGCGGGCATGATCGAAATGCCGAAACCCGCCGCCACCAAGCTCAAGACGTCGGCTTGGGGCGCTTCGTGCCGGATTTGGGGGGTGAAGCCGGCTTTCTGGCAGAGGCTCAGCAGGAGGTCGAAGAAGGCGGGCGCGCGGACGCGGGGGAAGAAGACGAAGGGCTCGCGCGCTACCGCGGCGAGCGTGAGGCGCTTGTGGCGCGCGAGCGGGTGGTCGGCGGGGAGGGCGAGCATGAGCGGCTCGCGGCGCATGCATTCGGTGACGAGCGCCTCTCCGTCGAGGGGGCCGCGCAGGAAGCCGACGTCGAGCTCGCCGTTCGTGAGGCCGACGAGCTGCTCGGCGAGAGGCAGCTCGCGCACGGCGAGCTCGACGTCGGGGAACTCGGTGCGGAAGGCGCGCAGCAAGCCGACGAGGCCCGTGTAGGCGAGGGAGGACGGGTAGCCGACGGTGACGCGGCCGCGCTTGCCGGTGCTCGTACTGCGCGCGTCGCGGACGGCGTCTTCCAGGCGCTCGAGGACGTCGCGCGTGCGCTTGAGGAGCACGTCACCCGCGGCGGTGAGCTCGATGCGCCGGCGCGTGCGGTCGAAGAGCTTGAAGCCGAGCTCACCCTCGAGATCTTGGATCTGTCGGCTGAGCGGCGGCTGCGCGATGCCGAGGCGCTCGGCGGCGCGACCGAAATGGAGCTCCTCCGCCACGGCGACGAAGTACCGCAGGTGCCGGAGCTCCATGCCGAGGATGATACCTGAAAGGTATCAGTAGTGCTTCACTCATATATTGGACGTTCGGAGGGCGGGACCCTACATCGAGCGTTGTCCTCCCATGTGGCTGGTTCGTCTCGCACTCCGGCGCCCCTACACGTTCGTGGTGATGGCGCTCCTCATCATCATCGTGGGGGGCGCGTCCGTGCTGCGCATGCCGACGGACATTTTTCCGAACATCGACATCCCGGTGCTCACCGTCGTCTTCAACTACGGCGGACTCACCCCGGACGAGATGGAGAAGCGCATCGTCTCGAACTACGAGCGCGCGCTCACCACGACCGTCAACGACATCGAGCACGTCGAGAGCCAGACGCTCACCGGCATCTCGGTTATTAAAATTTTCTTTCAGCCGGGCGCGAACATCGACGCCGCGACCGCGCAGGTGACCGCCATCTCGCAGACGGCGGTGCGCTCGATGCCGCCCGGGGCGACGCCGCCGTTCATCATTCGGTACAGCGCCGGCAACGTGCCGATCCTGCAGCTCGCGATGAAGAGCGACAGCCTGAGCGAGCAGCAGCTGTTCGACCTCGGGGTGAACTTCGTGCGCGCGGACATCGCGACGGTGCGCGGGTCGCAGATCCCCTGGCCGTATGGCGGAAAACAGCGGCAAATCGTGATCGATATCGATCCGCGGCGCCTCTACGCGTGGGGGCTCTCGCCGCGCGACGTGAACACGGCGCTCGGGCTCGGGAACGTCACCTTGCCGTCTGGGACGGCGAAGATCGGCGTCAACGAGTACCCGGTGCAAATCAATAGCAGCCCGGAGCTGCTCGACGAGATCGGCGCCATTCCGGTCAAGACGGTACGGGGCACCACCGTCTACGTGCGGGACGTGGCGAGCGTGCGCGACGGCAACTCGCCGCAGACGAACATGGTGCACGTGGGCGGGCGGCGCTCCGTGCTGATGAGCGTTCTGAAGCTCGGGGAGGCGAGCACGCTCGAGGTCGTCGAGCGGATCCGCGAGATGCTGCCGGGCACGCTCGCCAAGCTCCCGAAGGAGCTGAACGTGTCGATGCTGTTCGACCAGTCGCTCTTCGTGCGCGCGGCCGTGAATGGCGTGGCGCGCGAGGCGGGCATCGCCGCGGTGCTGACGGCGGCGATGATTCTGGTGTTCTTGGGGAGCGTCCGCAGCACGCTGATCGTCGTGATCTCGATCCCGCTCTCGATGCTGGTGTCGATCGTGGCGCTCGACGCGCTCGGGAATTCGCTGAACGT
Source organism: Polyangiaceae bacterium (assembly GCA_035558375.1). Lineage (GTDB taxonomy): Bacteria > Myxococcota_A > Polyangia > Polyangiales > Polyangiaceae > PMG-095. Next base: position 975 of record DATMCL010000096.1, on the reverse strand, counting down.
GATGACGCTCGGCGGGTTGTCCCTCGCGGTCGGTATTTTGGTCGACGACGCGACGGTCGAGCTCGAGAACATGCACCGGCACATCGCGCGGGGGGAGCCGCTCGTGAAGGCGATCCTCAATGGAGCGCGCGAGATCGCTCAGCCGGCGTTCGTGTCGACGCTGTGTATCTGCATCGTGTTCGTGCCGGTCGTGTTCATCACGGGGCCCGCGAAGTTCTTGTTCATCCCGCTCGCGGAGGCGGTCGTGTTCGCGATGCTCACGTCGTACTTCCTGTCGCGCACGCTCGTGCCGACGCTCGCGCATTACCTGCTCGAGCGCGAGGCGGCGGAGCACCACGGCGGGGAGCCGCAAGGCAATGGGCTCGGGGCGCGCTTCGTGCGGGCGTTCGAGCACGGGTTTGCGCGGCTCAGGAGCTGGTACGGCAGTGTCCTCGCGCTCGCGCTCGCGCACCGGCGGATTGCGACGTTCGGGTTCGTGGGCTTCGTGGGCGTTTCGCTCGCGCTGTTTCCGTTGGTCGGGCGGGATTTCTTCCCGAATGTCGATGCGGGGCTCATCAAACTTCACGTGCGCGGCGCGCCGGGGACGCGCATCGAGGAGTCGGAGAAGCGGTTCCTCGACATCGAGAAGACGATCCGCACGGTGATCCCCCCGAGCGAGATCGAGACGCTGATCGACAACATTGGCGTGCCGTACAGCGGCATCAATCTGTCGCTCAGCGAGGGCGCGCTGATCTCGCCGGCTGACGGTCAGATCTTCATCGCGCTGAAGCACGAGCACGCGCCGACGGCGGCGTACGTGGACGCGCTCCGGAAGAAGCTGCCGGAGCGCTACCCGGGGACGACGTTCTTCTTTCTGCCGCCCGACATTTCCACGCAGGTGTTGAACTTCGGGCTCGCGGCACCGGTGGATTTGCAAGTCGTGAGCGCGCCGGGGCGCGAGCAGGAGGCGTATCAGGCGGCGCAGCGTCTTGCGGC
>DATMCL010000095.1:0-2442 GCA_035558375.1 Polyangiaceae bacterium | reverse complement strand
CATGGGCGCCGACGGCACCGGCGTCACCATGCTGACTCGATGACGACTTGCCGGCGCAAGCAGAGCCGAGCGCCAGCGTGAGGCAGAGTCCGAACTCGAGCTTAGGGTGCAACATCCAGCATCGCTCCCTGTGCGTGGATCAACTTTACCCCGGCGGTGGACGACTGTCCCGACCAAGGCGTGAAGTACTACCCGAGAACCAGCTCAAATCCCGTCCGTCGGCTCCGCGAGCAAATGCACCTTGCCCGCGAGCCGCGGACTCACGATGACGTGATTCTTCTTATCGACGATCACGACGCCGACGCCGTCGAGTGATTCGACGAGCGGGAGCCCCTTTTCGGGCCCCAGAATGAACACGGCGTCATCCACCGCGTCCGCCACGAACGCGTCCGGTGCCCACACCGTGACGCTGCGGCACGCCGTCGCGGGGTAGCCGGTGCGCGGGTCGATGATGTGGTGGTAGCGCTTGCCGCCGATGACGTAGGAGCGCGCGTAGTCGCCGGCGGTCGAGAAGGCGTGGTCGTCGAGATCGATGGTGGCGAAGTAGCGGCCTTGCGGCGCGCGAGGGTCCTGGATGCCGCTCACCCAGTGCGAGCCGTCCGGCTTCCGGCCGGCGCCGTAGAGGTCACCGCCGGCTTGGACCAGGAACGAGTCGAGTCCTTGCTCGCGTAAGACGTGGGCGGCGCGATCGACGATGTAGCCCTTGGCGATGCCGCCGAGGCCCATCTTTTGGTCCTTGGCGAGGCGCACGCTGCGATCGGCCTCGGAAATCTCGACTTTTCGGTAGTCGACGAGCTTTCGCGCGGCGGCGACGGCGGCGGGCGAGGGGAGCTTGGGTTTTTCGTCCTGCGCGCTGCCGAATTTCCAGAGGCCGCTCATGGCCTGGAACGTGATGTCGAAGACGCCGCCCGAGATCTTGCCAGCCCAGAGGCCCTTCTGAACGACGTCGAGCGTCTCCGGGCTGACGGCGACGGCCTCTCCGGCGTGCATGTTCACGCGGCCGATGTCGCTGTCGTCGCGCCACTCGCTCATGAGTGTCTCGAGCCGCCGCATCTCTTCGAGCGCGCGCCCCATCGCGGCGCGTGCGGCGGCTTCGTCGACGCGCGCGTTCGTGAACGCGACGAACGTGACGGTCGTGCCCATCGCCGTCTCGTGCAGGTCGACTTTCGTGGGCGAGGCCGGTGGGGCGGGTGGTGCTACGGGCGCGGTCGCCGTTGCCTTGGTCGTGCTCGCGACCGGAGCCGCGCTTGCCGCAGGCGCCGTGGGTGCGGGTAACGCGTTGGGCGTTTCACTCGCTGGAGGGCTGCCGTGAGCACAGCCGGAAGCGATGAGAAGCGCGAGAAAATGGCGTTTCGAGCGGAAAAGCTGCGGCACGGAGGCTCCGGATGCCGGTTATGGCATGAGGGCGCGGAGGCGCCTATGGTACTGCCATGCCGCTCGATCGCGCCGCCATCGACCGATCCGTCGACGACATGGCAGAGCGCTTGATCGACCTGTCACGCAGCATTCACGATCACCCGGAGCTCTCGTTCAAGGAAACGAAAGCGAGCGGATGGATCGCGGAGCTCGTCGAGCAGGCAGCGAGCGTGCCCGTCGAGCGCGGGCTCGCGGGGATGGAAACCGCGTTGCGCGCCCGCGCCGGGAGCAAAGCGGGACCGCGCGTGGCGGTGCTCGCCGAGTACGACGCGCTGCCGGAGATCGGGCACGCCTGCGGGCACAACCTGATCGCGGGCGCGGCGGTCGGCGCGTTCCTCGCGCTCGCGCGGCAGGCGTCGAGCCTCGCGGGCAGCATCGAGCTGTTCGGGACGCCGGCGGAAGAAGGCGGCGGCGGGAAGATCAAGCTGCTCCAGGGCGGCGCGTTCGAGGGCGTCGATGCGGCGATGATGTTCCATCCTTTCGATCGCGACGTGCTCGCGCATCCGGCGCTTGCGACCATGCGGGTGCACGCGGCCTTCCGCGGCGCGCCGGCGCACGCGGCGTTCGCGCCCTGGGACGGCCGGAGCGCCCTCACGGCGTGCATGGACTCTTTCCGGCTGATCGACGGGCAGCGGGTGCACTTTCGGGACGGCGTGCGCGTCTACGGCATCATCACCAACGGCGGTCAGGCGCCGAACATCATCGTGGAGGACGCGGCGTGCGAGTTCACGCTGCGGGCGCATACGACGAGCAACCTGCGCCCCGTGGCCGAGACGGTCGAGCGTTGCATCCGTGCTGCAGCTCTCGCTTCGAACGTCGAGGTAACCGTCGAGGTCGAAACGGGCTACCACGAGATGTTGAACAACTTGACGCTCGCCCGCCGCTTCGGAGCGGCGCTCACGGCCCTGGGCCGAGCGCCGCGCGAGACCGATCCGAGCATCGGCGCCGCCTCGACGGATATGGGCGACGTGAGCCTCGCGCTTCCGTCGATTCACCCTTGGCTCGCGATCTGCGACGAGGGGGAGA
>DATMCL010000094.1:0-5717 GCA_035558375.1 Polyangiaceae bacterium | reverse complement strand
GCGCATCCACCCAGCGCGCTGGGAGCTGTGCGGAACCGACGCCTACGTTTGGGGGCCCATCGTGTTTCCGAAGAAGACGCCGACGAAGCCCGGGGCGTAGCGCGTGGCGAGGGGGCCTTGCCCCCGCGGCTCGCTTCGCGACCGCTCCCCCGCCGCCTTCGGCGTGCTCGCTCCGCTCGCGGCTCGCTTAGCGACCGCTCCCCCGCCGCCTTCGGCGTGCTCGCGCTGCTCGCAGGGGGCCTTGCCCCCGCGGCTCGCTTCGCGACCGCTCCCCCGCCGCCTTCGGGGCGTCTCGGTTCGCGACCTTGCGCCTGGCGTGGCGAGTCGCCGCCTACTACGGCGCCGCCGTGCACTTCGAGTTGTCGTTGGCGTCGATGGTGCTGTCCTTGCAGCGGACATCCGAGCAGCTGCCCGGGGCGTTGCACACCTGGCAGGACGTGCGCTTCGCGGTCGGGCAATCGACGTCCTTGATGCCGCAGCCGCAGTCGCAGCGCCTGTCGTTGTAGTAGTCGAGCGGGCAGGTCCACTCGGGCGGCGGGCTATTCGTGCAGAGCGCGTTGTTCGTCGGAAGGATGGTGCTGCAATCGTCCGGCGAGCAGCTTCCCCCGTACTTCGAGCAGCGCTGGCACGTCGCCTTGAGGGCGTCGGTGCAGTCGGGGTCGGGGGCTCCGCACCCGCAATCGCAGTAGCCGTCGCCGTAGAGGTACGTCTGGCAGTACCACTTGTCCGGCGGCTTGACGCAGCTCGTGATGTCGGCAGGATCCACGAGCCCCGGGCAGGTGCTCGATCCGCACTCGTAGCAAGACTGGCAGCTTGCGATCGTATCGTCGGGGCAGTCGAGGTCGATGGCGCCGCAGCCGCAATCGCAGGTGAAGCCGTCCGCGTAGCGGTAGCTCGAGCACTTCCATTCGGGCGGCGGCGACGGGTGCGTGCAGAAGGCGATGTTGGAGTCGTCGATCGTTCCGTCGCAATCACGTCTCGAGCAGCTGCCCTCGAGGTTGCAGCTTTCGCAGCCGGCGACCCCGGCGTCGGGATCGCAGTCGTAATCCACGGCGCCGCAGCCGCAGTCGCAGAAGCCGTCGTTGTAGAAGCGCGCCTTGCAGTGCCAAGTGCTCGGCACACCCGTGCAGATCGCGTTGTTCTTCTCGTCGATCGGGCCCGGGCAGCCCTCGTCCGAGCAGCCATTCCAGCACGTGTTGCAGTCGTCGCGATCCGCGGAATCGCAATCCGGGTCCACGATGCCGCAGCCGCAATCGCAGCTCGTGCCGTCGGCGTAGTAGAACGGCAGGCACGTCCAGCCGTCGGGCGTCGTGCACACGGCGTTGTTGTCGGGGTCGATCGGACCCGGGCACTCGCCGCCGGAGCACGCCCCGAACGCCGCGCAGAACTTGCAGCTGTCGACCGACTCGTCCTTGCAGTCGACGTCGACGACGCCGCAGCCGCAGTCGCACTCACCATCGGCGTAGTAGAAGCTCGAGCAGGTCCAACCCGTGGGCGGAACGATGCAGCGCGTGATGTTGTCCGGATCGATCTTGCCTGGACACTCGCGGAAATCGCAGCTGCCGGTCGTATTGCAGCGCTCGCACTCGCCGATGTCGTTTTCGCCGCAGTCGGCGTCGCGGACGGCACAGCCGCAGTCGCAGACGCCGTCGTTGTAAGCGCTGTATGCGCAGTTCCACCCGGGGGGCACGGGCGTCGAGCCGGTCCCCGCGATCGGCAACGTGCCAGCCATGCCGGCGATCGGCGTCGTTCCGGCCGAGCCGCCGCCCCCCGCGAACCCCGCGCTACCGCCACCGCCGCGGCCGGCCATGGCACCGACGCTTCCACCTACGGACGTGGCATCGCCGCCTTCGCCGCCGTCCAGCGCACCGGTCCCGCTACCGGCCTTGCCCGCCGACCCACCCTTGCCTGACGTCGCAGCCTTTGCCGCCGTCCCACCGCCTTTGCTGGGTTTGTCGCTCGACCCCGAGCAAGCGACAGCGACCGAAGCGCTGACAAACACCAACCGTAGCCAACTCCTCCACGACACCATGTTGATCCAATGCCCGAGATTAGGTTCGGACGACACCCGATTGTAGCGCCCGGCTGAAGAATCTTTGGGCGGTGCCGGTCGTTGCCAGCCGGGGCGAAGTATTTCAGCTCGGCTTCATGCCGGAGCGCGGGCGCGCTCCCCGCGTCCCTTGCGCGTGACGCGCGGCAGCGCGGTATTTGGGCTGATTTCTATGGCGAGATCTTTCTCACCCCGGATCAGCCGCTGCGCCCCCGCGTAGGCGATCATCGCCGCGTTGTCCGTGCACGCCCGGAACGGCGGCACGACGAGTGAGAGTCCGTTCTCGGTCGCACGCATCGCCGCGCGCTCGCGCAGCTCGCGGTTCGCTGCCACACCGCCCGCGATCACGAGCGAGCCCACGCGCTCGCGCAGCGCTGCCGCGACGGCTTTGTCGACCAGCGTGTCGACCACGCGCCGCTGAAACGCAGCGCAGAGATCGCGGAGCGTCTTGTCGTTGCCGGGTCGTCCGTTGCGCTCGACCCAGCGCATCACGTCGATCTTCAAGCCCGAGAAGCTGAACTCGAGCGAGCCCTTGCGTCGCATCGGCCAGATGAGATCGATCGCTGCTGGATCGCCCTCTTTGGCGAGCTTGTCGACGACGGGCCCGCCGGGATAGCCGAGCCCGAGCAGCTTCGCGACCTTGTCGAACGCCTCGCCGGCGGCATCGTCACGCGTCGCGCCGAGCTCGCGGATCTCCGCGAGCGTAGGACCGTCGGCGCGATACAGCGCGGTGTGTCCGCCGGATGCGAGCAGCGCGACGAACGGGAACGCGGGCGCCTTCGGGCCCTCGACCCCGGCGAAGCGAAGAAACGGTGAGAGCAGGTGGCCGACCAGGTGATCGACGCCGACGCTCGGCTTGTCGAGCGCCCACGCCAGGCCACGCGCCGCCTGCACGCCGACGAGCAGCGCTCCGGAGAGCCCGGGCCGGCACGTGACCGCGATGCCGTCTACCGCGCCCAAGGCAATGCCGGCGCGCGCGGCGGCTTCGACGAGGACTGGCTGCACGTTCCGGAGGTGGTCGCGCGACGCGAGCTCCGGTACCACGCCGCCGTACGGCGCGTGGAGCTTCACTTGGCTTTGCACGACGTCGGCGAGCACCTCGCCGTCGGAGCGCACGATGGCCGCGCCGGTTTCGTCGCAGGAGGTTTCGATTCCGAGAACGAGCATGAGAAGCGGGCTACCCTAGCCCAATGCATCGCCGAACGCTGCTCGAGCTCCTCGCCACGGCGGGGCTCGGCGCCTCGGCATGCGCCGTAACCGAGAGGAAGCCCATGCCCGAAGCCGCAGCAACCAAAACCTCCTCGGCAACCGAGGCCGCGACCGGCGCCGTCATGCCCGCGCTGTTCCTGGCGCACGGCGCGCCGATCCTGATGGACGACCCCGGGTGGGTGGGCGAGCTCGCGACGGTCGCCGCCGAGCTGCCGCGACCGAGCTCGATCCTGATGCTCTCCGCGCACTGGGAGAAGCGGCCGGCCACGCTCGGGGCCACGCGTCCGGTGCCGCTCTATTACGACTTCTACGGCTTCCCGGAGCGGTACTACCAAGTCACCTATGCCGCGCCCGGTGCGCCCGAGCTCGCGACCCGCGTGCGCGCGTTGCTCGCCGAGCGCAAGCTGCCCGTCGCCGACTCCGACCGAGGGCTCGATCACGGCGCGTACGTGCCGCTGCTCTGCATGTACCCGCGCGCCGACGTGCCGGTGCTCCAGCTCTCGCTCCCGAGCCTCGAGCCGAAAGAGCTCTTCGCGCTCGGGCAGGCCCTCGCGCCGCTCCGCTCGGAGGGAGTGCTCGTGATTGGCAGCGGTTTTCTCACGCACAACATGCGCTTCGCGTTTCGACACGACACGCCCTCCTGGGCGGTCGAGTTCGACGCCTGGGCCAAAGACGTGCTCGCCCGGCGCGATCACGACGCGCTCATGGACTTTCAGAACCGCGGCCCCGCGGCGCACGTCGCGCTCCCGACAACGGAGCACTTCGTCCCCGTGATTGTCGCGGCAGGTGCCAGCGCGGACCGCACGGAGCGCATCGCCTTCCCGATCGAGGGGTTTTGGGGTCAGGGCGGCGGCGCGTTCACGCGCCGCTCGGTGCGGTTCGGGTAGGGCGTCGGCGGGCAAGATGTCTGGATTAATGCCGTGCCCCCACGTGGGCAACGCCGCTCGTTGTTAACAACCGCCCCGATGCCCGAGCGGTAGTGCTTGGTGTTGCTGAGAAGCGCGTGGCGATCCACCAGCGTTCTTGTCGGAATGTGCTTGACGGAAATCGTTGGGGTCGAGCTTCGAGGAACGAGACTCGCGGCGCGAACGCCGCGCTGTTGCGCGAGCTTGAACCGGGATCGCTTTCGCTGCTCAGGCGACTTCGGCGCCGTCTTGCTGCGTAGAACGACGTCAGTCGCGCGCAGGCGAGCACGAAAATCTGCGTGTTAGAGAGGAAGCTCAGCAAAGAGGCCGCGACGACTGGGACGCCGCGAGGTCGGGAGGTTTGAGCATGTCATCGGCGCTCGAAGAGCTGCCCGAAACCGCGCGGGATCTGCAAACGGGTGCCATCAGCTTCTCGCATGCACGCGAGCTCACGCGCGTTGCGACGCCTTCTACGGAAAAAGAATGGCTAGAAACCGCCCGGGGACGGACGGTGCGTGAAGTCGAGCAGCTCGTCTCCGGGCATCGTCCGGGAAGCCTCCCCGCCGACGTTACGGACTTGCGGCTCAAGAAGCACCGGCTCTGCCTCGAACTGTCGGGCGAGGTCTTCGCGACGTATCGCGAAGCGATGGCGAAAGTCCGCCGGGACGCGGGCGAGTCCATCGACGAAGAGACAGCCATACTGCTCCTCTGCCGTCAGGCCCTCGAGGGGAATCGGGACCCGGGGCGGGCGAGCTATCCAATCGCGCTCACGGTTTGCGAGAGGTGTCGCCGGGCGACGCAGCAAGGTCGGGGTGAGGCCATCGAGGTCGGTCCCGACCGCGCCGCCCACGAGCCTCAACAGCGGTCACGGCGCTGTCGCGGCGTGGGGCACCACGACCTCGCTCCCACGCCGTTCGACCGTGGTGCTTCATCGCTTGCTTCGTCGCCGGCTTGCCCGTCGGCGCCGCACGGCTTCTCCCGATTCCGTCGTGCCTCCGCGCGGGCGGCGCCCGCGCTTGGGGGCACCCGCGCGCACAGGCCGAAGGCCGAGCACGCGGGCCGTACGGCGCCGCACCCTCGCGCGGGGCAGCAAGTCATCGGCCCTCACGTGCCACGCGCCGTCCAGACGCGTCGATGCCGCGCTTCGACGCTACGTTCGTCTCGCGAGGGACGTCCTTGTGTGGCTTAGCTAAAACCCGCAGCCGTTTTGGTTGCGTTGCAGGTAGAAGAGACCGAAGCCGGCGAGGTCGGCTTGGTCCGTCGTCATCGAAGGGAGATCGGGGGCGGGCTTGAAGAGTCGGATCTCCACGGCGCCGTTCGAGAGCAGGGAGATGACGGTGAGCATGGTGCCTTTGCACGTCGAATCGACCCACGCGAAGAGGTCGTGCTCGTGACCTTGTCCGAAATCCAGCTGCGAGAGCGCGTCGTGAAGGAGCTCTGGGATCGCGCGCAGCGGCGCTTCGTCGAAGAGTGGCGAATCACCGCAGACGCCGTGGCCTGCGTCGCGCGAGGTGAGCGTGCCGGGGCGGTTGCTCAGCGACGAGGTGTCGAGC
>DATMCL010000093.1:0-36523 GCA_035558375.1 Polyangiaceae bacterium | reverse complement strand
GCCGAGTCGGTGTGCCGATCGGCGGGCTGGTTCCCGAAGTCGCCCGTGAACTCGATCTCGTCGAAGCCGTTGTAGTGGAGCAGCGCTTCCGCCTCGCGCGGGAAGAGTTGCCGGTGGCTGAGCGGGATCGTCCAGGGGCGGCCACGCTCGGGCGAAAAGCGCGTTGTCACGAGCAGGAGCTGGCGGAACGGGTCGTAATCGAAGCGCTCGTCGTAGCGCGTGAGCTCGCCGCTCGCGGGGTGGCGGATGCGCGGTGCGCCGAACCAACGCTCGGGGTCGCGGCACAGATCGTCGGGCTGCGGCACCGAGAAGTCGAACACGAAGCGACCGTCGGGCTGGAGGTGCTCGCGCACGCGCGCGAAGAAGGCCTCGAAGTCCTCGCGCTCGTAGAGGTGGAGCACGGTGTTGAACGGCGCGATCACGAGCGGGAAGCGCTTGCCGAGCTTCACCTTGCGCATGTCACCGTGGTGGAAGCGCACGCGCTCGCGCACCTTGGGCACCTGCTTCTCGAGCGTCGCGGCGAGGTCGTCGAGCATCGAGCGCGAGAGATCGACGCCTTCGACCTCGACGCCCGTGCGCGCCGTTGCGAGCGCGACGCGGCCGTTGCCGATGCCGTATTCGAGCACCGGGCCGCGCGATTTCTTCGCTAGGCGGACGTAGTACTCCACGTCGTGACGGCGGTTGCCGTACGTCTTCGTGTAGTACGAAGGGTCAGAGTAGTGCGCGAGCGCGCCGGCGTCGCCGGCCGTGCCGAGCTCGGCGATGTCGCCGGGAAAGGGAGCCGCCGGGCGCCGCGTCATCCTCTGGTGCTTCCGAGGGCCGCGGCGCGCGCGAGCGTCACGGGTTCTGCTTGGCGAGCTCTTCGATGTACTCTTCGACCACTTCGATCGAAGGGCGGTGGTACCGGACGCGACCCGCTGCGATCTCGCGCAGGCTGATCACCGGCGCCTTGTTCTTCGCATTGACGAGCTGCGGAGCACCCTTCATCAACGAACGGGTGCGAGAGGCCGCGAGCACGACGAGTGCGAAGCGGTTCTCTTCTTTTTCCAGGCAATCTTCGACGGTGACGCGAGCCATGGGGGGCGCGGAAAGTAGCCGCAGCGCTCGGGCCGCGCAAGCTCGTGACCCTTTTCGGCTGATTCGATACCTGCGTATCCGTTCAGCTCGAGGTCGTGAGTCCGCTCGTCCGCCTGCTAGAACCGGCACGTGACTCACGAGGGAACCGCGGGCGTTCAGCTGATCGACGACGCGCTGATCGAGGCGACGCTCGCCCGGGCGCGCAGCTCGCCGCGCCTGCGCGCGAACCACAACCTGCACGCGAATCACGCCGAGGGGTATCACCGCTTCTTGAACGCATGGATTCGCGGCACGTACGCCGCGCCCCACCGTCACGTCGCGCTGCCGAAGCCGGAGACGTTCGTCGTCCTCCGCGGCACGCTCGCCTGCTTCATCTTCGACGACGCGGGGGCCGTGATTCAGGCCACCGTGCTCGGTGCGGGCGGCGTGCACGGCATCGATATCAGCCCCGGTCTCTGGCACACGGTGCTCGCGCTCTCACCCGAAGCGGTGTGCCTCGAGAGCAAGCTCGGACCGTGGGACGCGAAGACGGACAAGGAGTTCGCGCCGTGGGCACCCCTCGAAGGCGATCCCAAGGCGGCGGCGTACGCCGAGCGTCTGCTGACAGCCGTTCGTCAGGTTTGAGGATTACTGAACTAGTGTTCAGCGCCACCCAGTGGTATGGCCGGTCGCCATGGCACGTGCGAGCGAGCGGCCGCGTTCGAAGGGACGAGTAGAACCGACGCCCCTCGGCGCCCCGCGCGCTGGCGAGACCATCGAGATCACGGGCGCGCGCGAGCACAACCTCGACATCGATCGGTTGGTGCTGCCGAAGCAGAAGCTCGTCGTGTTCACGGGGCCGAGCGGCTCGGGCAAGTCGAGCCTCGCCTTCGACACGCTCTACGCCGAAGGCCAGCGCCGCTACGTCGAGTCGCTCTCGACCTACGCGCGTCAGTTCTTGGGGCGTCTCGATCGACCCGCCGTCGAGCGCCTGCGCGGGCTGTCGCCGACGATCGCGATCGAGCAGAAGAGCGCGTCGTCGAACCCGCGCTCGACCGTCGGCACCATCACGGAGATCCACGACTACTTGCGCGTGCTCTGGGCGCGCGCCGGGCGGCAGCACTGCACGGAATGCGGCAAGCCGGTCGCGGGTCGCAGCGTGGACGAGATCGTGCGCGAGGTGCTGGCGCTGCCGAAGGGCTCGAAGCTCTCGGTGCTCGCGCCGCTCATCACGCACCGAAAGGGCGAATTTCGCGAGCTTTTGGCCGAGCTTGCGACGCGCGGGTTCGCGCGCGTGCGGCTCGACGGCAAGGTGACGCGCCTCGACGAGCTGCCGGCGCTCGACAAAAAGAAGAAGCATACGCTGGAGCTCGTCGTGGATCGCATCGCGGTCGACGCGGAGTCGCGCTCGCGCCTCGCCGAGGCCGTCGAGCTCGGGCTCAAGGAGGGGCAAGGTGAGCTCACGGTCTCCGTCGAAGGCGGCAAGGCGCTCACCTTTTCGACGGCGCGCACCTGCTGCGGCGTGAGCTACCCCGAGCTCAGCCCGCAGAGCTTTTCGTTCAACTCGCCGCTCGGGATGTGCACGGCGTGCAACGGCCTCGGGACGCGCATCGAGATCGATCCGGAGCTCGTCGTGCCCGATCGCACGCTGTCGATCAAGAAGGGGGCGATCGCGCCGTGGGCGACCTCGGTGGAGCGCGGCGACGGCTGGACATTCCGGATGATCGAGGCGCTCGCCAAGGCGACGGGCGTCGACCTCGACGTTCCCTTCGGGAAGTTGCCGAAAAAGCAGCGAGACCAGGTGCTCCACGGGCTCGAGGGCAAGAAGATCCGCATCGAGTGGGGACAAGAGGGCACGGAGAGCCACGGGAGCTGGGGCGTGCGCTTCCACGGCGTGATCCCCACGCTCATGCGCCGCTATCACGACACGAAGTCGGAGCGCATGCGCGACCAGTACCGGAAGTACATGCGTGAGCTGCCATGCGCGGCGTGCGAGGCCAAGCGCCTGCGCCCCGCGAGCTTGTTCGTGCGCGTGGGTGACAAAGGTATCGCCGACGTGCTGCGCCTTTCGATCGGCGAGGCGGCGGCGTGGTTCGGCGCGCTCGACATCGGCGGCAGCGGGCGCGCCATCGCGGAAGGGCCGCTGCGCGAGGTGCGCAGTCGCTTGCAGTTTTTGCTCAACGTCGGGCTCGATTATCTCACGCTCGAGCGCGCCGGCCCGAGCCTCTCGGGCGGCGAGGCGCAGCGCATCCGCCTGGCGAGCCAGCTCGGGAGCGAGCTTTCCGGCGTGATTTACGTGCTGGACGAGCCGAGCATCGGCCTCCACGCGCGCGACAACGAGCGCCTGATTGCGATGCTGCGACACCTGCGCGACCTCGGCAATTCGGTGCTCGTCGTCGAGCACGACGAGGAGACGATCCGCGCCTCCGATCATCTCGTCGACTTCGGGCCGGGCGCCGGACACCAGGGCGGCAAGGTCGTGTTCGAGGGCGCGCCGTCAGGGCTGTCGCACCTCTCGGACAGCCTCACGGCGCAGTACCTCACGGGCCGGCGGCGCATCGAGGTGCCGGAGAAGCGGCGCACGGCGAAAGACGCGCTCGTCGTGCGCGGCGCGCGCGAGCACAACCTGAAGAACATCGACGTGAAGTTTCCGCTCGGCGTGCTCGTCGCCGTCACGGGACCGAGCGGCGCGGGCAAGAGCTCGCTCGTGAACGGCATTCTGTTGCCGGCGCTCGCGCGCCACCTGCACGATGGCCAGGATCCGGTCGGCGAGCACGACGGGCTCGAGGGCCTCGAGCTGATCGACAAGGTGATTTCCATCGATCAGCAGCCGATCGGCCGCACGCCGCGCAGCAACCCTGGCACGTACACCAAGGCGTTCGACGAGATCCGCGGGCTCTTCGCGGAGCTGCCCGACGCACGGCGCCGTGGCTGGGATGCCGGGCGCTTCAGCTTCAACATGGCAGGCGGTCGCTGCGAGTCGTGCGAGGGCGACGGCGTCGTGCGCGTCGAGATGCACTTTCTGAGCGACGTGTACGTGACGTGCGAGGTGTGCCAAGGGCGGCGCTACGACGCGGAGACGCTCTCGGTCCGTTACCGCGGCAAGAGCATCGCCGACGTGCTCGACACGGACATCGACGGCTGCCTCGAGCTGTTCGAGGCGCATCCGTTGCTCGCGCGCATCTTGCGCACGCTGTCGGAGGTCGGGCTCGGCTACGTGAAGCTCGGGCAGCCGGCGCCGACCTTGAGCGGCGGCGAGGCCCAGCGCATCAAGCTTTCGCGCGAGCTTTCCCGGCGCCAAACGGGCCGCACGCTCTACGTGCTCGACGAGCCGACGACGGGCCTGCACTTCGAAGACGTGAAGCGGCTGCTCGAGGTCCTGCACCGGCTCGTCGACGCAGGGAACACCGTGATCGTCATCGAGCATCACCTCGACGTGATCAAGCAAGCCGACCACGTGATCGACCTTGGACCCGCGGGCGGCGTCGAGGGCGGACGACTGATCGCGACGGGCACACCGGAAGTCGTGGCGCGTCACGCGAAGAGCATCACGGGGCCGTACCTGGCGGCCGTTCTGAGTCGCGAAAAAGCGAAGCCCCCCGCGCGCCGTGCGTCCCGCTCGCGCGAGCTCGACGCGGCGCCGTAATCTCTCGACCTACCGAAGCGGAGGAACGTCTGATGGAACGCACCGAGAAACAGCGCTGTTGGTGGCCGGGCACGGACGCGCTCTACATCGACTATCACGACCGCGAATGGGGCGTGCCCGTGCATGACGACCGGCGCCTCTTCGAGTTCGTCGTGCTGGAGGGTGCGCAGGCGGGCCTGTCGTGGATCACGATCTTGCGCAAGCGCGAGGCCTATCGCGCGGCGTTCGACGGCTTCGATCCGATGAAGGTCGCGCGCTACGACGCACGCCGCGTCGAGAAGCTCCTGAAGAACGAAGGCATCGTGCGCAATCGCTTGAAGGTCGAGTCTGCTGTCAAAAACGCGCGCGCGTTCCTCGAGGTGCAGGAGGAGTTCGGGAGCTTCGCGAAGTACCAGTGGGGTTTCGTCGACGGGCGCCCCGTGATCAACCGCTTCAAGGACAAGAAGCAGATCCCGCCGCGCACCCCGCTCTCGGACGCCATCAGCAAGGACATGAAGCGGCGCGGCTTCAGCTTCGTCGGCTCGACCATCGTGTACGCGCACATGCAAGCCGTGGGCATGGTGAACGACCACGTAGTCACCTGCTTCAGACACGGGGAGTGCGCGAAGAAGAAGCGCTGAGCGCGCAGCGGTTTCGCCCGCGAATCCCGGTATTTCAGCTGGATTCGAGCAGGCGGCCGAGGCCCGTGCTATTCTGGCGCTGGTGGTAGGGCGGTTTCCTTTGCTTCGTTCTCGCTTCGTCCAGCTCCTTGGCGTCACGGCGCTTTGGGCGGGGTGCACGCTGAACCCGGGTCCCGATCTGCCGGGCGCGAAGCCGCTTGGCTCCGGTGCCGTGGGCAACATGACGGGCAAGGGCGGCAGCGGCCCCAATGCATCGGGCGGCACGAGCGGCTCGAGCGGCTCGAGCGGCTCGGTCGGCGCGGCCGGCAAGGGCGGTTCCGCCATGGTCGGCAACGGCGGCTCGGGCGGCTCGAGCGCCATGGGTAAGGGCGGCACCGGGAACGGCGCGGAGAGCAGCGGGGGCACGAGCGCGGCGGGTAAGGCTGGCGCCGGTGGCAGCACGCCGACCCACGGCGGGTCGGGCGGGTCGAGCGGCACGAATGCATCCGCGGGTGCGAGCGACGGCGGCGAGCCCGGGTCGGGCCTCGGCGGTGAAGGCGGCGGCGGTGTCGAAGAGCCGGGCGGCGCGGCAGGCGTCGGGCCCGGCGGCAACGGCAACGGCAACGGCGGCGAGGCAGGCACGCCGAGCGAACAACCGGGCGGCGCGACAGGCGTCGGGCCCTGAGCCCTGCGCGACACCGCCGGACAGCGCGCGGACAGGCGTGATAAATGTCACGTCGTGCGGCGCCGCTTCGTCACGCTTGCTCTATTCCTCGGTCTCGTCACGGCGTGCTCGAAGAAGCCGGCAGCCGAGACCGAGCCGTCGGTGAAGCCCGCGGCACCGCGCCTCAAGATCGCGGTGATCCCGAAAGGCACCACGCACGAGTTTTGGAAGAGCGTCCACGCGGGGGCCGTGAAGGCCTCGCGCGAGCTCGACGTCGACATCGTGTGGAAGGGGCCGCTCAAGGAAGACGACCTCAAGAGCCAGATCGATCTCGTGCAGTCGTTCGCGACGCAGAAGGTGTCGGCGATTGCGCTCGCGCCGCTCAACGACAAGGCGCTCGTGTCGTCGGTGAACGCTGCTGCGGACGGCGGCACGCCCGTCGTGATCTTCGATTCGGCGCTTTCGGGCGGCAAGATCGTGAGTTTCGTCGCGACCGACAATCACTCGGCGGGGCGGCTCGCAGCGGCGCGCGCGGGCGAGGTGCTGGCCGACCACGGCAAGATCGTCGTGCTCCGCTACCAAGTGGGCTCGGCGAGCACGCGCGATCGTGAAGAGGGCTTTCTCGAAGGCGTGACGCGACGGCCCGGCCTCGACGTCGTGAGCTCGAATCAGTACGCCGGCCCCACGACGGAGTCGGCCTTCGCCGCGGCGGAGAGTCTCTTGCTCGCGCAGAACGCCGCGAACGGCGGTGTCAACCTGGTGTTCACGCCGAACGAGTCCACGACGTTCGGCATGCTGCTCGCGCTGCAGAAGGCGAACCTAGCCGGCAAGGTGCGCTTCATCGGCTTCGACATCTCCGACAAGCTCTTGAAGGGCGTCGACGACGGCGCGATCGACGCGCTCGTGCTGCAAAACCCCTTCAAGATGGGCGAGCTCGCGGTGCGCGCAGCGGTCTCTAAGCTCCGCGGCAAGCCCGTGGAGGAGCGCACGGATACCGGCGCGCAGCTCCTCGATCGCAAGAATCGCGATGAGCCGGCGGTCAAGGCGCTCGTCAAACCGGACCTCGCGAAGTGGCTGAACTGACGGGCGCGAGCCCGAGCGCGGACGCACCGCCTCGGCTGGTCGCCCGCGGCGTCGGTAAGAGCTTCGGTGAAGCGCGCGTGCTCGAGGGCGTCTCACTCGAGCTGCGCGGCGGTTCCGTTCACGCGATGCTCGGCGAGAACGGCGCGGGCAAGAGCACCTTGATGAAGATCCTCGCGGGCGTGGAGCGTCCGAGCACGGGGACGCTCGAGCTCGACGGCGTGGCGTACGCTCCGCTCGGTCCCGTCGACGCGCGGCGGCGCGGGGTCGCGATCGTCCATCAGGAGCTGTCGTTGTGTCCGCATCTGACCGTGGCGGAGAACATCGTGCTCGGCGTGGAGCCGCGGCGCGCGGGGCTATTTTCGCGGGCTGATGCCGTGACGCGCGCGCGGCGGGCGCTCGCGCTCGTCGAGGAGAAAAGCCGCCAGATTTCGCCGCTCGCGCTCGTGAGCGGCTTGTCCGCGGCGGAGCAGCAGCTCGTCGAGATTGCGCGCGCGCGCTCGGCCGACGACTGCCGCTTGCTCATTCTGGACGAGCCGACGACGAGCCTCGGGCACGACGACGCCGAGCGCTTGTTTCAGGTGCTCGACGCGCTGCGCGGGCGGGGGCTCACGATCCTGTACGTGTCGCACTTTCTCGACGAGATCCGCCGCATCGCCGACGACTTCACGGTGCTACGCGACGGCAAGCTCGTGACGAGCGGCCTCATTGCCGACTCGACGAACGAGGAGCTCGTCGCCGCGATGGCGGGCGAAGCGGTGCAGCATCGCGCGCCGGCAACGCGGCCGCGCGGCGAGGTGATCCTGTCGCTTCAGGGCGTCGCGGGGGCGCGCTTGCCACGCGATGCGTCGCTCGAGCTCCATCGCGGCGAGGTGCTCGGCATCGCCGGGCTGATGGGTTCGGGACGCACGGAGCTTTTGCGCGCGGTTTTCGGCCTGGATCGCGTAAAACGCGGGGAGATTCGGGTTGCGGCGGCGCTCGGCCCCGCCTCGCCGCTCAAGCGCCTCGGCCAGGGGGTGGGGCTCGTGAGCGAGGACCGCGCGCACGAAGGGCTCGCGCTCGAGCTCAGCATCGCCGAAAACCTGACGCTGTCGAAGCTCTCGCCGCTCGGGCGCTTCGGCTTCCTCTCACTGGGGCGGGAGCGCGAGGTCGTGACCGGGTTCATCGAGCGTCTCGGCATCCGAGCGCGCGGACCGGATCAGCGCTTGCGCGAGCTCTCGGGCGGTAATCAGCAGAAGGTCGCGCTCGGACGTCTCCTCTATCACGACGTCGACGTGCTCTTGCTCGATGAGCCGACGCGCGGCATCGATGTGCGGAGCCGCGCGGAGCTTCACGAGCTCTTCGGCGAGCTCGCGGCGCGAGGCAAGGCGCTGCTCGTGGTCTCGAGCCATTTCGACGAGCTCCTCACGGTGTGCGATCGCATCGCCGTGATGCACAAAGGCGTGCTCGGCGCGCCGGAGCCGGCGCTCGGCCGCTCCGAGCGGCAGCTCCTGAAAGCGGCGGCGGGCGCATGAAATCCCTGCTCCGGCGGCCCTGGTTCGGACCGCTCGTCGCGCTCGCGCTCGTGTACGTGCTCTTCGCGTTTCTCGCGCCCGATACCTTCACGGGCACCGTCAACCTGTCCACGATGGCGCGTCAGACGGCGGTCGTGGCGATCACGTCCCTCGGCATGACGTTCGTGATCCTGCTCGGTGGGATCGATCTGTCGGTCGGCTCGGGCGTCGCGCTCACGGGCGTCGTGGTGGCGCGGGCGCTCCAGAGCGGCATGGGGGCGTGGAGTGCCGCGTTGCTCGGGCTCGTTGCGTCGACGGCCACGGGCGTCGTCAACGGCGTCCTTACGGCGCGAGCAAAGATCACGCCCTTCATCGTGACGCTCGGCACGATGAGCGTCTTGCGCGGCGTCGCGAAGGGTCTCGCCGGCGAGCAGAAGATCGACGCCGAGCCGCGTGGGCTCGAGCACCTGATGGGCGCTGGCGCGGCCACGGCGCTCCCTGCCGGCGTGTGGCTCGCTGTCGTGCTCGCCGTCGTCGCGGCGCTCGTGCTCGAAATCACGGTATTTGGGCGGCATGTCGTGGCCATCGGGTCCAACTCGAGCACGGCGCGCCTCTGTGGCGTGCCGGTCGAGCGCGTGACGATCGCGGTCTACGCGCTCGCGGCGGCCCTGACGGGCGTCGCCGGCGTGCTCGAGTTCTCGACGCTGACGGTCGGCGATCCTACGGACTCGCTCGGGCTCGAGCTCGAGGCCATTGCAGCGGTCGTGATCGGGGGCGGCTCGCTCGCGGGCGGCCAGGGCTCGATCGCGGGCGCGATGATCGGCGCGTTGCTCATGACGGTGATCAAGACCGGCTGCACGCACGTCGGGGTGCCGAACTGGGTGCAGGAGATCTCGACCGGTGTGATCATCGTCGTCGCCGTAGGCATCGATCGCCTGAGGCGCCGCTGAGGAGCTCGTGAGCCCGACCGTCGATCTCTTCGGCAAGACCGTGCTACCGCGGGCGCCGAGCCACCGCGCCGTGCGGCGCCTGCATGAGCTTCTGACCGCACTCGACCCCGGCGCCGAGCTCGCTCGCGACGTGGAGCGATTGGTAGCTGTTTCCGGCTTCGTTCGCGGTGGGCCATCCATCCCCGAGCCAGAAGGCGCGGAGCCCGGCGAGCGGCAGCCGCTGCTTCGGCTGCGCCTACTCGTGAACGCGCTCGAGGCATTTCCCGAACTCGGCGCGCGCTGCTCCGCGCTCGTCGGCTCGGTGCTCGCGCGCTGCGCGGGGCTCGGGCTCTTGGCGCGCACCGGCGTGCCCGCCGATCGCGGTCTCTTGGGCGAGACGATGGATCGCCTGTCGCGTCGCTTCTTGCCCGAACCGATCGAGGTGCACGACCTCGCCGAGCTCGTGGGGCGCATGTTCCCGTCGAAGAGCGATCTCACCTGGCTCGCCGGGGTCCCACCGAGCCTGAGCGCGCGTTTTGCCGCGGCGCTCGTGATGCCGGGAGTGACCGACGGGAGCCCGTGGGCTGCGCTCGCACGCCACGCGGAGGACGCGCTCGCGCTGATCGCAACGCGCGTCGGCGGCGTGGGCCTCTACGACGCAATCCGCGTGCGGAGCCCGGTCGTTCCACTGCGTGGCTCGCCTTTTTTTCAGCTGCCGGAGGCCACGGCGCGGCTGCTCGGCGAGCTCTCTGCGCAGAATCCGCCGGGCATCGCGCAAGGCGCCGCGGACTGCCAGACGCTCGTCGCGCGCTGCCACGACACGGTCGCCGCGGTCACGCAGAACCTCGAGCAGTTCGGCGTGAGCGTCGACGTCGTCTACCGGCTCGAGCTCATCACGAAGAACCTCGAGCGCTACGCGGCGCTCCTCGAGCGGCTCAGCGACACCGAGCCGACCGCACGGGCCGACGGCGCGCGGCGCCTGCTCGTGCGGCTGCTGCAGGCACGTCGCAAGGAGCGCGACCTCGGCGAGATCGTCGTCGGCAATCTGCATCTTCTCGCGCGCAAGATCATCGAGCGGGCGGGCGAGACCGGCGAGCACTACATCACGAGCACGCGCCGTGAGTACGTGAAGATGTTCCTGTCGGCGGGCGGCGGCGGCGTGCTCACGGCCGGCACCGCCGCGCTCAAATTCCTGATTTCGTCGGCGCATTTTGCGCCTTTCGTCGAGGGTTTCCTCGCGTCCTCGAACTACGCCGGCACGTTCGTCACGATGCAGCTCCTCGGCTTCACGCTCGCGACCAAGCAGCCGTCCATGACGGCGGCCGCGCTCGCGAGCTCGATGCACGTCTCCGCCGGGCAGCGCGATCTCTCCGGTCTCGTGACGATGACGGCGCGCATCACGCGCTCACAGCTCGCGGCGGCCGCCGGCAACATCGGCGCCGTCATCCCGACCTCGCTCGCCTTCAACGCCTACTACCAGCACAAGACCGGGCACCCCTTCCTCGACGAGGAAGGCGCCGAGCACATGCTCGCGTCGCTGCATCCGACGCACAGCGGCACCATCTTCTTCGCGGCGCTCACGGGCGTGCTGCTATGGCTGTCGAGCGTCGCTGCGGGCTGGCTCGAGAACTGGGCCGTTTACCGACGGCTACCCGAGGCGATCGCGCAGCATCGGATTGGCCGCTACATCGGCCGCCGCACGACGGCTTGGGCGTCGCGGGTGTTCGTGCACAACGTCTCGGGCTTCGGCGGCAATGTCGCGGCGGGTTTCCTGCTCGGGATGACGCCCGTGGTCGGGAAGTTCTTGGGGCTACCGCTCGAGGTGCGGCACGTGACGCTCTCGACGGGAGCGCTCACGCTCGCGGCCGCGCAGCACGGCATCGGCATCTTGCGCGAGCCCGCGTTTCACGCGGCGGTGCTCGGCATCTTCGTCGTGTTCCTGATGAATCTCACGGTGAGCTTCAATCTCGCGCTCGCCGTCGCCCTGCGCGCGCGCGAGGTCTCGTGGCGCGACCGCCTGCCGATGTTGGTGTCCATCTTCATCACGCTCGCGCGCTCGCCGCTGCAGTTCTTCTTCCCGCCGCAGAGCGCGGGCGAAGCCGTGCACGGTCCGGTGACGGCGCGACCGCCGGACGTGCAGCAACGCTGATGGCGCTCACGTCGCTCCGAGCACGCGGACCTTGAAGCCGAGCTCGAGGCTCAGCGCGACCATCTCGCCGAAGACGTCGCCGTACGCGACGGCGACGTGGTTCGACTGGTAGTGCGCCATCAGCGCGTCGCGCCCGACGCCCATGTCCGCCGCCATGAACGGCCACTCCCGCGTCGTGCCTTCCCACCACGCGTCACGCGTCGCGGGGGGCAGCTTCACGACCTCGCCCTTGCCCACGTCCATCCAGAGCACGTCGTCCTTGATGTACGCACGTGCCCACGTCATCGCCCCGGGGAGGCTCTCGCCCGCAAAGGTGCCGCCCGGCGTCGGGAAGTAGAGCGCGGGTTGTCGATAGCTGTGCGCACCCTTGAGCGTCGTGGGATCGTGGTTGAACGCGTACGCGCCGCACGAGCCGGAATTGAGCAAAACCCAGAGAAAACGGCCGTCGTGCTCCGCCCCCCAGCGCACGTCGTGGAACATGACCGCTTCGTGCAAGCCCTTGTCGCGGAGCAGCCGCTTGAGCATCTCCATCGGCATGACGTTGCCCTGATCGGCTTCGGTCGCCGTCGCGATCGGCGCGCCGTTCGATTCGGGGCGACACGCGGAGTTGAACAAACCTTCGGCGAGATCGGACGGCGGGCGTAGCGGGATCAAGCCAAGCTGGTACTGCCAGCCGAGACAATCGCCGCCATACTCGCCGAGCAGGTCGAGCACGGCGAGGTAGTCGCGGAGCTGCTCGCGCGTCGCGCGCTCGTCGAAGTCAGTCGCCGTCCCTTCGCCCCAGTGGAACGTGAGACCGCGATCCTTCACGAAGGCGAACGCGTCGGCGATGCGCTTGTCGCTGATGCTCTTGCCGCGATCGATGATCCACGCCTGGTCGATCTTGTGCTCGCCGAACGAGTACGGCGCGAGCATGCGAGGGCCGAAATAGCCGTTGATCATGCCCATCGAGGTGTCGCCGAGCATCAGGATCAGCGGGTGGCGGCGGCGTATGTCCGCGGCAATTCGCTGCGCACGCGCCGAGGCGTCGGCCGAAACGGGCGCGTGATAGCTGATGCCCCTTTCGGCGCGGGCGATGGCGCCGGTGCGGCACCACTCGTCGAGCTCGGCCATGAACGTCGCGTCGGAGCTCATGTCGCTCGCCGTCGTCCAGATGCGAGAGTGCTTGCGCTTGAGGCTCGTGAGGCACGCGCCGGTGTTGAGCAAGCCGACGAGCCCCGGCCAGCGCCCGGAAAAGTTCGAAGCGAGGAGCAGCGGGTTGTCCTTGCCGACGACACCTTCGGTCGTGTGCGGACCGTAGACCCAGTGCACGAACACGCCCACGATCGGATCGTCTATGGGACCGAGCTTGTCGCGGCCCTCGTGCGGCTTGCTCAGGAAGCCGGGCACGCGATACGGCTCGCGTCCGAGCTTCTTGAGCGCGCGCTCGAGCTCGACCGTCGCTGCTTCGATGTTCGGCAGCGCGAGCTCGTTCGGCTTCGCGCGCCCGTCTCCCGGCCAATACAGGGCGATTTTCTTGCTCATGGGATCGCTTCTCCGCCTTTTTCGACGTTTTCCTGGGTGTAGAGGCGCGTGCCGAGCGTGACGCGATGGGGCGGCTTCTTGCCTTCGAGCAGCTCGAGGCCGAGCGCGATCGCTTCGGCGCCGCCCGTCGGGTACGCGAACGTCGCGTCGAGGATGCCTTCCTTCACGTAGCGCACGCCCTCCTGCGGCAGGGCGTCGATGCCGACGAACTTCATCTCGCGCTCGCGACCCGCGGCCTTCGCGGCGAGGTAGGCGCCGTGCGCGCCCGGGTCGTTGTGCGCGTAGACGAGGTCGATCTTCTTGTGCGCGGCGAGCGCCGAGTCCATCTCGCGGCGCGCGTTCGGCTCGAGCCACGCCATGTCGGCCTCGAACGCGACCTTGAGCTCCAGCGCGTTCGCGGCAGCGAGCCCTTCACGGAAGCCGCTGTGGCGATCGCGACCCGGCGTCGAGGTCATGAGGCCTTCGAGCTCGACGATCGTGCCTTTGCCGCCCAAAAGCTTGGCGACGAGCTTGCCCGCCTCGGCCCCGATCTTCTTGTTGTCGGCGCCGATGAAGGTCGAGAACGCGTCGCCCTCGACGGCGCGATCGAGGACGATCACGGGGATATTGCGCTCGAAGACCTCGCGCACGGGTTTGGTGAGCGGCGCCGCTTCCTTGGGCGAGATGATCAAGAGATCGATGTGCTGGGCGACGAGCTCCTCGACCTGAGCGCGCTGGCGGAGCGAGTCGTTCTGCGCGTCCTTCATGACGAGCTTGACGTTTGGGTGCTCGGCAGCGGCGTGCTCGATGTCGGCGTTCATCTGCACGCGCCACGGCTCGCCGAGGTTGCACTGGCTAACGCCCACAAGGTACGTGCGCGGGCCGGCGCTCGCCGACGCGACAGGCGCCCCAGCCGGTGTCGGCGGGCTCGCCTTCCTCTGACAGCCGAGCACGGCAAGGCCGAGCCCGAGGCCAAGCGCGAGCGCTCCCGTTCGACGCATGCGCGAATCACAGCCCCTGTGGCCACAGGGATCAAGCGCCGTGCGGCCTTTCGCCGCGTCTCAGTGATTCAGGAGGTACGCGACGGCGAGCCCGGTCACGAGCGCAACGCCGACGAAAATCGGCACCCAGCGCGAGCCACCGGCTCCCTTGAAATCCGGCGGTGGCTCGACCTTGAGCGGCGTGAAGGGCGCGGGCGGCGCCGAGGGCATCTTCACGGCCGGTGGTGGATTCGTGCCGACGGCCGGCGGCGGCGCGCTGAAGAGCACGGCCGCTTCGGCCGCGAACGGAGTCGAGTTCAGCGGCAGATCGGCCGCGCCGCTCTCCCACGTCTCGACTTGCGCGACCATGCGCGCGCGTGTCGCGAGCGCGTCGGCAGCGAGATCGTTCACCCACTCGGCGACGCGACGGGACGAAGCGCCCGGCGCGGCTTGCTCGAGGGCGATCGCGAATTCGTGCGCGCTCGCGAAGCGTTGGTCGGGGTCGAGCGCGAGGGCGCGCATTGCGACGAGATCGAGCTCGTGCGGCAGGTTCGGCCGGTGGTTGCCGGGGGGCGGATAGCCACCGTCGAGGATCTTCTGCATGCGGTCCGCGTCCAGCTCGGCCGTGAACAGGCGCCGCGTCGCGAGTAGCTCCCACAGGATGATTCCTGCGGAAAATACGTCCGAGCGCTGCGTGAGCCGCTCGCCGCGGATCTGCTCGGGCGACATGTAGCCGCTCTTGCCCTTCACGCGGTTCGGGTTCGAGTCCTCGATGTGCTCGAGCGCCTTGGCGATGCCGAAATCGAGCACGCGCGTGAGGCCGTCGGCGCCGACGATGACGTTCGGCGGCGACACGTCCCGGTGCACGAGGCCGAGCGGACGCCCTTGCTCGTCCATCGCTTCGTGCACGGCGTCGAGGCCCTGGAGCACGCCGAGCATGACGCCGACGGCGATATCGAGCGGCACGTGCTCGCGCCGCTCGCGCGCTTGAATACGGCATAGCGTGCTGAGCGACTCGCCGTGGACATACTCGAGCACGAGGAGCACGTCGCCTTTGGACGCCACGACGTCCACCGTCGGCACGACGTTCGGGTGGCGCACCCGCGCTGCGAGCCGCGCCTCCTTCAAGAGCATCTGCGTGAAGTCCTCGTTCTGAACGAAGTTCGGGAGCAGGCGCTTGATCGCGACCACGCGGGTAAAACCGCCGGCGCCGTCGAGACGGCCGAGGTGCACCGTCGCCATGCCGCCGCTCGCGAATTGATCGAAGAGCGCATAGCGCCCGACCCGAACGATGGGCTCGCGCCCCGAGACGGGCGCGCCGGGGCGAGCTTCCAGGTTTTTCGGCGGGGGCTCCGACGCTTGCTCGTGCCACGTACCGCCCGTCACCTTGGGCGGAGGATCGCCGCCGCTGCCGTCGAGCCGGATCTTCTCACCGCAGCCGCGACAAGCCAGCAACGCGGTGCGCCCCCGCACCCGCTTCTCGTAGAGCTCGGCGGGCACGGCCATGCGCTTCGCGCACTTCTCGCATTCGACCGTGTAGAGCATTCTCGCGCAGGGCTTCCCGGGGGCTTCGGGAGCCTAGTGTGGAGAGTCGGAAGCCACAACCGTCCCGAGGCAAAAAGTCACTCGGTCTCGCGACTCACGCGCCGCTGAAACAGCACGGCCAAGATCAGGATGGCTCCCGTGAGCATGAGTCGGAGCTCGGTACTGTAGGCGTTCAGGCTCAGCACCTTTTGCAAGTAGCCGAGCGTGAGCGCGCCCACGAGCGTGAGACAGACCCCGCCGCGACCACCCGCGAGGCTCGTGCCGCCGAGCACGACCATGGCGATCGCGTCGAGCTCGTAGCCGAGACCCGTCTCGGGATCGCCGTGCGTTTCTTGCGCCGCCTGGCAGATGCCGGCGATCGCGGCAAACAGCCCCGAAAGCAGATACGCGAAGACCAGCGTGGCGCGCACCGGCACGCCCGAGAGCCGCGCGGCTTCGAAGCTCGAGCCGACCGCGTAGAGGTAGCGCCCAATCCGCAGCCGCCGCAGCACGAACCAGGTCACGAGCACCGTCGCGGCGAAAATCAGCGTGACGACCGAAAGCTCGCCGCCGAGCACGCGCCCGTCGAGCACTCCGAAGATCGGCGGCGTCGGTACGTTGACGAAATGTCCGTCCGCCGATTGCACGTAGTTGGAAATCTTCTGCCCACCGGAAAGCTCCTTCGCCACCCCGCGCGCGAAAACCATCATGGCGAGTGTCACGATGAAGGCTTGAATGCGCGCGAACGCCACGAGCGCGCCCGAGACGGCGCCAGCCAGCGCGCCGACGACGAGCACGACGAGCACCGCGCCGAGGCCGGACCAACCGTGCGGCAGCGTGAGCCACGCGAAGCACACGGCGGACAACGCGAGCACGCTGCCGACCGCCAAATCGATGCCGCCCGCGACGATCACTACCGTCATCCCGCAGGCGAGGATGCCCTCCACCGCGATTTCCCGGAGCACGGCGCGCTGCGTTTGCCAGAGGAAAAAGGCGCCGTTGGCGTTCAGGACGGCGCCGAGCAGGAGCACCGCGACGAGCGGCACGACAGGCCGAATGCGCGGCGAGGCAAGCCAGGTGAGCGCGCTGGCTCGTGACACGGAGTCCGGGGACGCGGCGCTTTCAGCCGCGCGGGGGCTCCGGGGCTCCGTCACGCGCGGCCTCCCATCATGAGCGAGAGCAGGCGTGCTTCTTCGAGCTCGCGGCGCTCGAGCGTCGCTACGGCGCGGCCGTCGAAGAGAACGAGCGCGCGATCGGCGAGCGCCGTGAGCTCGGTGAGGTCGGAGGTGCGAAAGAGGATGCTGGTGCCGGCGGCGGCCAGCTCGGTGAGGAGCGCGTGCACGTCGGCACGCGCTCCGAGATCGATGCCGCGCGTCGGATCGTCGAGCAGAAGCAGCTTCGGGCGCGCGAGCAGGCAGCGAATGAGCGCCACTTTCTGCTGATTTCCGCCCGAGAGCGCGCCGGAGGCCGCGTCGAGCGAGGGCGCTTTGAGGCGGACGCGCAGAGCCTCTGGCTTCACGGCGGCGAGCTCGAGGTGACGGCGGACGAGCGCCGCGGGCGAGAAGCGGCGGAGGCTCGAGAGCGTCGCGTTCTCGAGCACGCTCTGCGCCGCAAGGACGCTTGCATGGCGATCGCCGGCGAGGAGCGCGACGCCGCGCGCGAACGCTTGCGCGGGGGCACGAGGGCGATACGGCTCGCCGTCGAGCGCCACGTCACCGCGAATGCGCGCTCCGTCCCCGAACAGGGCGTGCAGGAGCGTGCTCGCGCCCGATCCCTCGACGCCCGCGACCCCGAGGAGCTCACCTTGGCGAAGCTCGAACGAGACCGGCTCGAGGCGTGGTCGTGAGTCGCAGGCGAGGTCGCGAACGCGCAGCCGGATCGGCCGCTTTTCCGCCGTATTTGCGACAGCAGGCGCCGCTATTTCACGGCCGAGCAGCGCCCGGAGGAGCCCTTCGCGCCCGAGCTCGCTCGCTCGCGCCGTGAGCACGCGCTCGCCGTCGCGGAGCACGGTCACCCGATCGGCGACGCGAAAGATCTCGTCCATGCGGTGCGAGATGTAGATGACCCCGATGCCGCGCCCCGCGAGCGCCTTCACGCGCGCGAGCAAGCGCTCGGCGTCGGGAGCCGAGAGGGCACTCGTGGGCTCGTCCATCACGAGCACGCGCACGTCGGTCGTGAGAGCGCGTGCAATCTCGACCAGCTGGCGCTCGGCGAGCGAGAGCGCTTCGACGGGCGTGTCGGGGTCGATGCGCAACCCGAGCTCGGCGAGCGCACGCGTCGTCGCTTCGCGCGCTCCGCGGCGATCGACGGCCGCGAGCGGCGACCCCGGCGTCGCGAGCAGCAGATTGTCCGCCACGGAAAGCGACGGCACGAGCGAGAGCTCCTGGTGGATCGTCGCGATTCCTGCGGCGCGGGCGGCGGCGGGACCGTCGAAATGGAGAGCGCGGCCGCCGAGGCGGAGCTCGCCCGCGTAGTCGCCGAGCGCGCCGGCGATGATGCGGATCAACGTGCTCTTGCCGGCGCCGTTCTCGCCGGCGAGGACGTGAACTTCGCCCGGCTCGAGCTCGAACGACACGTCACGGAGCGCGGCCGTGCCGCCGAACGACTTCGTGACACGTCGGAGCTCGAGTAGCGCCACGCTACGCCCCGCTCTCGCTCGAGCGGTCGCTCATGCCCACGTCATGCTCTCGGGGTCCCAGCGCTTCCAGGTCTCGCCAATCTTGCGCTCGAGCGCGCGCGAGCCCTTGGGGACGCGGAGCTCCGTGCTCCCGAAGAGCTCGGCGAGCGGACGACCGAGCTTGCTCGGCGGCGTCGCGACGAGCTTCGAGTCGATGGTGTGAGCGGTGAGGGACAGCACGGCCGACTCGACGCGCACGGTGGCGTAGCCGTTCTTCGCAAGCTCGAGCCAGCCCAGGTGGGGGTTGGGCCGCGTGTCCGTGTCGGTGAGCAACGTAGGGAGAAAACCGGCAATCAGCGCGGCTTCCGGCGGCAACGAGGGGTCCGCAGCCAGCGCGGCCTGGACGCCGTCCTGCAGCGTGGTCGACGTGACGCTCCCCGCGATGAGCTCGACGACGGCGAGCTCCGGTCGACCTTCCGGATACGGTGTGCCGGCGAAGAAGGAGTGCAGATCGCCCGTCACGACGACGAGGTTCTCCACTGGGGCGAGCGCTTCGAGCAACGCGTTGCGCTCGTTCGGCACGCCGTCCCAATCGTCAGCGTTGATCACGATGCGTTGGCGGAGCACTTCCGGGGCGATCGTGACTGGGCTGAGATCGATCACCTTCTGCATCAGCCCGTACTCGTTGCCCCACACCTTCCAGGTGCGGGTCGAGGCGAGCATCGCGTCGAGAAACCAGGCGCGCTGCTCGTCGCCCATGATCCGCTCGCTCGCACCCTTCGTGCGCGCGAAGGCTTGGGCGGCGAGCGCACGAAAGGGCGCCTCCGCCACGAGGTAGCGTGAGCCCTGAGACGAGAATTCGGCCGTTTTCAGCAGCTGATGCACGGCGTAGCCGCGCGGGAGCTCTTCAGCGTCGGGGTCGAGCGGCGAGTCTTCGCCTGCCGTCGCGAGGATCTCGTTGATCCACGGAACGGAGAGGTCGCCCGCAATCCCGCTGCGCTCGAAGCCTTGCGTTTCGGCGGCGTCGCCGAGCGTGTCCTTCAAGTCCGCGAGCTCGGGGTCGTCGATATCGACGTACGCGACCGCATCGTCCGGCACGCTGCCGAGCGTCTTCTTCGCGCTCGCTTCGTCCATGAAGACGGCGCCGGGAAACGCATCTTCCGGAACGACGTGATCGGGGCGGTAGCGGCGCAGATCGGTGAGCACGAGCTCGAGAAATGCGCCGAAGATGAAGCTCCGGTAGATGCGAAAGTCGTCGGGAAACGGCACGTCATCGGTGAGCGGATACGCGGGATTTCGCGGCGGCTCCGTCGCGTAGTCGACGGGCATGAACTCGAACCACGCGCGATCCGCGGCCTTGCGTCGCTCCGTATCGAGCTCGTCCTCGCGACCTTCCGTGTACGTGGCCGTCGCGCCATGGCAATCGTTGGAGAACTCGTGATCGTCCGGGATCACGAGGAACGGGAAGCGCTCGTGCACGCGCTGGATGTCGGGGTCGCTGCGGTATGTCCGATAGAGGTCGCGGTAGTTGCCGAGCGAGCGCGCGGCCAAGTAGGTGCCGTCGCCGAGCGGGAGCGCTTCGTCGGGCGCGCTGAACGTGACCTTGCGCTCCTCGGACGCCGACTGGAACGCCGGATCCGCCGTAGTCTCGTACACGTAGTCCCCGAGGTGGAGGACGAAATCCAGCTCCGGATTCTGCTCGAGCAGGTGGCGATACGCGTGAAAGTATTTCCCGCCGTAGTCCTGGCAAGAAACCACGGCGAACGTCTGCGGCGCAGCGTCGTGCTCCTCGGGCGCCGTGCGCGTGCGACCGGTGCGCGACGAGACGCGCTCGCCGTTCGCGTCGACGGTGAAGCGGTAGTAGTAGCTCGTGGCCGGCGTGAGGCCATCGACGCGGATCTTGATGCAGCCGTCGTGGTCGGCCGCCGCCAGGATGTCGAGCGACGCGCCGCCCGCGATGGAGACAGCGTGCTCGAGCTCCGGATCGGTCGCAATGACGAGCGTGACGACGAGATCCTCGCCGGCTCGGCTCGGATCGACGGCGCGCGTCCAGAGCACCACGCTCGTCGGCCGCGGATCGCCCGACGCGACCGACTGCGGGAAGTAACGTGCGACGTCGGGCGCGGGGGGAGCCGTGCTCTCCCCGTCGCCGCACGCCGTGAGGATGGGCGGACCCGCGACGACGGCGATCGCGCGGAGGAAATCACGTCGTTCGAGGCGAGCCATGCCCGCGCAGGGTAGCAGCAGCTCGGCCGCTAGCGGGGTTGAACGCTGCGTTCGGCGCCGTCGAGCGCTGCCGTGAGCCGGCTCCGCGTGACGTTCAGCGTGGCGCGCACCTTCTGGGCGATCTCGTCGTTCGGCGAGATCTTCTCGAGCGACTGCGCCGTGGCGAGCGCCGTGTCGCGGTCGCGGCGCGCCAGGAGGAAGAGGGCGCGTTGCCGGAGGCCCGCGACGACGACCTCGCGTGTGGCGAGCTCGCCCCGAGCGGCGTCAGCGGGCGTGACGGCGCGGAGCACGCGCTCGAAGCGACGGCCGGCGCGCTCGAGCGCCGCGGTGCGATCGGAGCGACCGACGGGGTTCGCCTGGAATCGGAGCCAGAACGCCTCCGGCACGACGTGCTCGTTCAGGCGCTCGTCCCAGCTCGGGTCGAGCTCGACGTAGAGCGGCCGCGCGTCGGCGAGCGCGGTGAGCGCGAACTCGCTCGGCTTGCCGCCGAGCGCGAGGTCGCGAAGCAGCGGGGCCAAGGCAGGCTCTGCCTCGAGTAGACGACGGCGGAGCGCACCGCGCTCGAGCAGCGTCGCCGGAACGACGAGCACGTCGGGACGCTCGCCGCGCAGGAGCTGCGCGGACCAGAGCCGCCAAGCGATCGCTTCCGAGCGCGCGAGCACGAGGCCGTTCGGCGGGACGCTGCGCAGCCCTTCGTCGGTCCACACCTCGCTCGCGGCGGACACGCGGCGCTCCGTTGCAGCAGCCGCCGCCTCCGAGCCCACGAACACGAGCGTGAAGTCGAACGCGACGAGCAGTGCCGCGGCAGGTCGCGCGAACGGCACGCGCGCGCGCGCGAGACCGAGCGCCGCCGCCTGCACGCCGAGCGCCGCAGACACGCCCAGCGCGCCGATCGCGAGCAGGCGCGGCGCGCCGAACGGATCCGGCGTGAGTAGCCCGACGTGACTCGCGGGCAGCGCGAGATCGAGCACGATGAGCGCCGCGAGCGGGACGACGAAGGGACGCGTGCCCTTGGCGAGCAAGCCGAAGCCGCTCCCGAGCACGGCGAGCGCAAAGGGCAAAAGCCCCATCTCCGACAGCCACGCCGCGTACGCCGTCACCCGCACGGTCGAGGTTTCGCGCGCCGCGAGGCTCGACTGTCCGAGACCGAGACCGAGATCGAGCCACGCGCTCGGCGCGCGCGAGCGCACGAAGAGCGTCGCGACGAACAGCGCTTCGACGAGCGCGAAACCCACGAAGCCGGCGAGGAGCTCGCGTGACTCCGGGACGCGCCGGCGCGCGACGCGCAACATGACGAGCCCGACGAGCAGCGCAAGCCCCGCGGTGTGCGACTCCGACAACGTGAGCCCTGCGAGCGATCCCACGACGAGGCTCGAGCGCACGTCGCCGCGCGGGAGCCGGTCGGCAGCCGTGAGCGCCGAGAACGCGAGCGCCGCCGCGAGCGCCGCGCCGCCGGCCGTCGTCGCCTCGAGTTGGAACGTCGGAGCGAGCACCGCCGTCAGCGCCGCGGCGAGCGCGAGCGGAGGACCGAGTGGCGCGCCCGGCTCGGCAGCCCGCAGCGCCCGGAGCGCCCAGCCGAAGACGAGACGCGCGGCCAAAGCGGCGGCTAGCGCGCCCACCCACGCCGCGCGCTCGGCCCGGCCGCCGAGCGGCAAGAGGCTCGTCGCGTGCGCAAGCACGAGGCTCACCCAGCCTTCGCTCGCGATCGGCAAGAGCCCCAAGCTGGTCACGAGCGGCAGATCCCCGCGGAAATCACCCGTGGTCTGCGCGCGGCACAGCGTCGTCACGAGCGGAACGACGAGGGACAACCACGTGCACACCCGCTCGAGACTCGATCGGGACCGGGAGGCAGCCGCTCTCACGCTCCCTCGCTACGACGGGGCGAGGATTCGGCCCAGTTTTCGGCCCTTGTGCTAGAAAGTCCGCCCCCCGGGCGCCCTCGCGCGCCCCCACGAAAGACACACCAGTGGCCCGATTCATCGACGAGCTCAAGCGAACCCACGACTGCGGCGCCCTGCGCAGCTCCCACATCGGCAGCGAGGTGGTGCTGTTCGGCTGGGTCGCGAATCGGCGCGATCACGGCTCCTTGATCTTCATCGACCTCCGCGACCGAGAGGGCATCACGCAGGTCGTGTTCGACCCCGACGCTTCGGGCCCGGCGCACGATCTCGCCCAGCAGTTCCGGAGCGAGTGGGTGGTCGGCATCCGCGGCAAGGTGCGCTCCCGCGGCGAGCAGTTCAGCAAGAAGGAGAACAAGATGGTCTCGGCCGCGAACCCCGCGCTCGCCACCGGCGAGATCGAGGTCGAGGTCCTGGAAGCGGCCATCTTCAACAAGGCCGAGACGCCGCCCTTCGCGATCGAGGACAAGAGCGACACGCGCGAGGAAGTCCGCCTCGAGCACCGCTACCTCGATCTGCGCCGCGCGCCGCTCCAGCAGGCGCTCCGCATGCGGCACCGCGCGAACCACGCGGCCCGCACCTACCTCTCCGATCAAGGCTGCCTCGAGCTCGAGACGCCGTTCCTCGTGAAGTACACGCCGGGCGGCGCGCGCAACTTCCTCGTCCCCGCGCGCCTGCACCCGAACAAGTTCTACGCGCTCGCCGAGAGCCCGCAGCTCTTCAAGCAGCTCTTCATGGTCGCGGGCTACGAAAAGTACTTCCAGATCGTGCGCTGCTTCCGCGACGAGGATCTACGGCTCGATCGCCAGCCGGAGTTCACGCAGATCGACATCGAGCTCAGCTTCGTGAACCAGGACGACGTCTTCCGCACGGTCGAAGGGCTCGTGTTCGCGATCTGGAAGGCCGCGCTCGGCCTCGATCTGAAGACGCTCTACCCCGACGGGCGCTTCCCGCAGCTCGACTTCGAAACTTCGATGCGCGACTACGGCAACGACAAGCCCGACGTGCGCTTCGAGCTCAAGCACATAGACCTCACCGAGCTCGTGATCGAGCACAAGGGCTGTGGCATTCCGTTTTTCGCCGCGATCGCCGACAAGTTCGCGAGCGGCGCCTACCGCCGCGATCTACCGGCCGAAATCGTGAAAGCGCTCGTCGTGCCCGCGGCGGCGAATTTCTCGCGCGCCGACGGCGACAAGCTCGAGCAGCTCGCGAAGAGCATGGGCGCCGCAGGACTCGCGCGCGCCAAGGTGGGTCCCGACGGCAGCTGGACGCAGTCACCGCTCGCGAAGAGCGTCACGCCGGAGGCTTGCCGCGCCATCAACGAGACGACCGGCGCCAAGGACGGCGACATCATCCTCTTCCAGTTCGGCAAGGCGTCGCTCGTCCACACGGTGATGGCGAACCTGCGCGTGAGCGTCGCGAAGAAGATGGGGCTCATTCCCGAGGTCGGCCACGGCAACCAGTGGAAGTTCCTGTGGGTCGTAAACCCGCCGCTCTTCGAGTACGACGACGACTCGAAGCGCTGGGCTGCGGCGCACCACGCGTTCACGCGCCCCCACGACGAGCACGTCGATCTGATCGAGAAGGATCCGGGCAAGGTGCTCTGCTACCGCTACGATCTCGTGCTGAACGGCTTCGAGATCGCGGGCGGCTCGATCCGCCTCCACGATCCGCTCGTGCAGCGGCGCGTGTTCGGCGCACTCGGCATCGGCGAGGCGGAAGCGCAGGAGAAGTTCGGATTCCTGCTTTCCGCGCTGCGCTACGGCGCTCCCCCGCACGGTGGAATTGCGCTTGGAATGGATCGCCTCGCCATGCTGCTCGCTGGCACGGACAGCATCCGCGACGTGATCGCGTTCCCGAAGACACAAAAGGGTACCGATCTCATGAGCGACGCGCCGAGCCCGGTGAGCCCGAATCAGCTCGCCGAGCTCCGAATCCGCACGATCACGGATAGCTGAGGCGGATCGGCACGCAGCCGACGACTCATCATCCATTCAGTTGATTGGGGGCTTCAGCGGCGCGCGCTGAGCCCTGCGCCCGTACATCCCGAGCGAAACCAGCCGAGCTCCGGTTACCCGCGGTGAGAGGCGCGGAAAACCGTAATCGGGGGGATACGAGGAAGGGGGATGTGTGCTATTGTGTGCATTCACTCCGCCATGAGCGACGCGGAAACCATCGATAGCGGCTGGGGCGCAGCTGCTGACCACGGGAGCAGCCCGTCCGGCAGCCTTTGGCAGGTGAACACCCGCGGTCGCAAGGTCATCGCCATGACGGAGCGCGAGCTCGCCGCGAGCTATAGGGGCGGCAAGCTCACAGGGCGCAGCCTCGTCTGGGGCGACGGCATGAGCGAATGGACGCCCCTCGGCGACGTGGCCCAGCTCGCCAAGCTCCTCCGCGACTCGGAGCCTCCGCAGAGCGGCACTCGGCCGCGCTTGGAAGAGCTCACGAGCGGCACGGAGCCGTACGCCGCAAGCGCCGATGTGACGACGAACACGGGCGGCATCGCCGTGTACGAGCGCGCCGTCGCAATGATCGAGTTTCCGGAGGCGATCGAGCCGGCGGAGCCCGCCGACGAACCGACGCCCTCGTTCGCGACGCCCACGGCGACTCCGTCTGCCAAGGCAAGGGCCACCGTCAACGCGCCTCTCCCCAGGCTCGCGGGTCGCAAGCCGCCGGACATCAAAGCGGTCGAAAGAAAATCGAGCCCCGCGAAAGCGCGCCCCACGCCGCGGCCCGCTGCCGATGACACGAACGAGGAAGAGCCGGAGACGATTCGCCCGAAGGCGGGCGATCTGAAGGCGGAGGATTTTCCGCGCATTCCGCCCGCCCCCGGGGTCCCGTCGATCCGCGAGACGCTTCCCGGTCCGATCTTCCCCGCGCCGGTTCTCGCGTCGCCTCTCGCTGCTGCGCTCAGCGCGGCAGCACCGCCCGCTTCCTCACCGACCGCGAGCTCCACGCCGCTGCCCGTGACGACGCGGATGACGTCGACGCCGCTGCCCGTAACGACGCGGATGACGTCGACGCCGTTGCCCGTGACGACGCGGATGGCTTCGTCGCCGGTGCCCCCGAAGGCGCGGCCGAAGACGCCCATCCCCAGCGGACCCTTCGGTGCTCCCGCGCCGCAGCAATTCGTTGCTTCGGCGCCGTCGGTCTCCGTTTCGACGCCGTCAGTCGCCGCTTCGACGCCGTCAGTCGCCGCTTCGACACCGTCAGTCTCCGCTTCGGCGCCGTCAGTCGCCGCTTCGACGCCGTCAGTCGCCGCTTCGGCGCCGTCAGTCGCCGCGCCGAAGACTCCCGCCGCGGCCGCCGTGCCCCCGCCGCCTCCGCTTCCACACGAGCTCGAGCTCTCTGCGGCCGAAGTCGCGACCGCGCCGCGGCCGCCGGCGTTCGTCGATGCGACCGCGCTCGTGAAGCCGCCACGCCCGGCGATCGAGTTCTTGCCGCCGATCATCGTGCACGAGAAGGAAGAGGACGACGGCGCCTCGGGCATCTTGGAGCTGCCGCTGCACGGCGCGCTGCAGGAAGCGCCGTTCAGCGAGTCGACGCTCGTGCTCTCGGGACGACGGCGCGCGCGGCGCTGGATCCCGCTGCAAGCGGTGATCGCGCTGTGCGTCGGTGCCGCTTGCTTTGCTTCCGCGTTGACGGCCTTCTTCGTTCGCACGCGCCCCGCCCCGGCGCCGCGCGTCGTCGAGAGGATCGTGACGGTGCCAGCGGCCCCCGTCGAGCGAGTCGCGCCCGCGCCGGTGAGCACGGAGCCGGCTCACGCGGCCGCTACCGCCCCGGAAGCAGAGCCCAAGGCAGCAACGCCGGAGCCGGCGCGCACCGCGAGCCCGGAGCGGTCGAGCACGAAGACGGAAAGCACGAAGACGGAAAGCACGAAGACGGCTGCGAGCGAGTCGGGCGCCGCGACGCGCAGCAAAGAAGGCTGGCGCCAGGATCCCGGCCTCGCGACGAGCGACGAAGCCAAGCCGCGCCGCGAAGCGCGCGCTGGTTTCCCGACGAGCCCCGGCTTCTAGCCTTTTCCGCGGGGTCTCGGCGGCGGTTACGCGCCCGCGAGCGAGCGCGGCGACGCCCCGCGGGTGCGTGCTTCGAGGCGGCTCAAGAGTCGCTCGCCGTCGTCGTCCGTGAGCACGAGGTCGAGGTTCGGTTCGCGCACGAAGCCCGTGCGCACCATGTGCGCGGTGAGCTCGAGCAGCGGCGCGAAGAAGCCCGCCGTGTTCAAGAGGCCGATCGGCTTGTCGTGAAAGCCGAGCTGCGCCCAAGTCCAGATCTCGAAGAGCTCGTCGAGCGTACCGAGTCCGCCCGGCATCGCGACGAACGCGTCGGCGAGGCTCGCCATCTTCGCTTTTCGCTCGTGCATGCTCGGTTGCACGATCAAGCGCGTCAGTCGCGAATGCGCGAGCTCGCGCTCGGCGAGTCGCTCGGGGATCACGCCGACGACCTGGCCGCCCGCCGCGAGCGCGGCATCCGCGAGCACACCCATGAGCCCGACGTGTCCGCCGCCGAAGACGAGCGCCGTGCCGCGACGAGCGAGCGTGCGGCCGAACGCGCGCGCCGCGGCCGCAAACGCCGGATCGTCGCCGGTGCTCGAGCCGCAGAACACGCAGACGGCGCCGAGCGGCGGCGCGGCGGCGTCGCTCATCGCTGAATCACCGCGTTCGGAGCCGGGCGCTCGAGCGCCACCCAGCCGGCGATGCTCGGGCGCTGCCATTGGGCTTCGGCGTAGCGCACGAGCGCCGGCGGCAGTGGGTCGCCGTTGCCATGCAGGCGCATGAGCGCGAAGGCCAGATCCGCGTCCGCGATCGACCATTCGGTGCCGATGGTGCCGCGCATGGCGACGAGGTCGCTGGCGATGCTCACGAGCTTCTCCGCGTCTTTGCGCGCGACGTCGTCGAGCGGCGTCGTCACGTGCTCGAAGAAGATGCTGTCGGAGGGGCGTGCCCGGCGCAGGCCCGCGAGATCCGTGCGGAGCCAGCCGAGCACTTGGCGAATGCGCGCACGCCCTTCCGGGCGAGCCGGCAAGAGCGCGGGGTGCCCGGGCGGGGGCAGCGTCTCTTCCAGATATTCGACGATGGCGAGCGACTCGCTCAAGGTGAATCCTTTGGCTTCGAGCGTCGGCACGCGGCCCGTGAGCGAGAGCGCCTTGAACGACGCCGCGCGCTGCTCGCCCGCGGACAGATCGAGAAGCCTTAGCTCGAACGGCACGCGTTTCTCGGCGAGCGCCACGAACGCGGTGAAAACGAAGGGGCTGTCGAGCTTCCGTTCGCCGAACAGGGTGAGTGGACGGTCCGACATCGCCCGCGAAGCTTACAGGGGCCTTGACCCCCGTTCCATCGGCCAGCACCATCGACGGTTCGAGATGAGCGCCCGCATTCTCGTCGTCGACGACAGCCCGACCATCCGCAAGGTCGTGAGCTCGATTCTCGTCGCGCGCGAATACGAGGCGCTGCTCGCCGAGGACGGTCAGGAGGCGCTCGAGCTGCTCGGCACCGAGAAGGTCGATCTCGTCCTCCTGGATTTCGTGATGCCGCGCATGAACGGCTACCAGTTCTGCCGCGAGCTTCGCGCCAATCAGGAGCTGAAAAACCTGCCCGTCGTGCTGATGAGCGCGAAAGGCGACAAGATCCGCGAGCAGTTCGTCGAGCAGACCGGCGCGATCGACGCGATCACGAAGCCCTTCGACGCGCGTGGGCTCGTGGCAGTCGTCGAGGGCGCGCTCAAGCGGCAGGAGGAGGGGCGCGCCGGCCCGGTGCCGGACGTGGAGTCGATGCCGGCCGACGACGCGAGCCTGCTCGAAGAGATCCGCGCGAGCCGCACGAGCTTGAGCGATGACCCGGCGCTCAGGCGCGTGCAGGCCGCGCAGGAATTCGCGGTCGCGATCGAGCGAGTCGTGCGGAGCGAGCTCAAGAAGCTCCGCAAGCTGCCGCCGGGCACCGACGATCTCGTGAAGACCGCTATCGAGCGGGCGATTCGCCCGGAGACGATGGCGGCGCTCACGACGCTGCTCCGTGCTCTCTCCTACGGCGAGAACACGCGCGAGGTGCTCGCGGGCGACGTGAGCGTGATCTCGATCGCGGAGGTGCTGCAGCTGCTCGATCTGCAACGGCAGTCGGGCGCGCTCAGCGTGTTCACGCGCGACGCGGAGATCACGCTGCACGTGCGCAACGGGCGGGTCGACTACGCGGCGTGGCGCGGGCTCAGCGCGGAGTTCTTGCTCGGCCGCTACCTCGTGGAGGGCGGGCTCGCGAAGGATCAGCTGGCGAAAGTGCTCGAGAATCGACCCGCCGGAAAGCTCATCGGCGAAGCGCTCGTGGAGCTCGGGTTCGTCACGCCCGAGGCGGCGCGCCGAGCACTGCAGCGCCAGACGTCGGAGCTCGTGTACGAGGTCGTGCGCTGGAAGAGCGGGCGTTTCGCGTTCGCAGTGGGCGCCCAGAATGCGACGGCGGCCAAGGCTGCGCTCGCCCTCGAGACGAGCTCGCTCGTGATGGAGGGCTTTCGGCGCGTCGACGAGTGGCGGCTCATCGAGGGCAGCTTCGACTTCGACGACGTGCTCTATCCCGATCAGGGCGCGATCGAGCGGCTCGACAGCGAGACGAACCTCACGAAAGAGGAGCGCAACGTGCTCGCCGCGATCGATAGCGAGAAAACGATCCGCGAGCTCGTCGGTCAGATGCCGCAGAGCTCGTTCGAGGTGTGCAAGATCCTATACCAGCTCTTGAATTCACGCCTCGTGCGCCGAAAGACGCCGGCATGAGCGAGCGAGCGGGCCTCCTCGTGCGGGCGGGCGGTGAGCTCGGCTTCGTCCCAGCCACGATGGCGCGCTCGATCGTTCCCTTGCCGCCCATGTCGCCCGTCGCGAACACGCCGCTGCAGATGACGCTCGTGAGCGGGCGCGTGACGCCGGTCGTGGCGCTCGGGAGCCCGACTTCCGTGCTCGTCGTGTGCGACATCGACGAGGAACAAATCGGCTTTTCGGGGCTCGAGGTGAGCGACGCCGGCTCGTACGAAGCGACCGAGCGCGGCGTGCTCGTGGACGGTCGCGCGGTGCCCGAGCTCGACCTCTTGGGCGCGCTCCGCAGTATGGAACCGGCGCTCGAGCCGCAGCTCGGAGAGGCGCCGTGACGGAGGGGCTCGACCAGGCGGCATTGCTCGAGGCGATCGAGCGCGCGGGTCGCGTTCTCGAGCAGGCGGAGTCGGCGCTCGCCGCGGCGCGCAGCGGTGCGGCCCGTGGCCAGACCCAGCTCGAATCGGTGAGCGACGCCGCGCGGGGCCTTTCTGGACGCGGACGCGAGGTGCGCGCGAGCCTGCAGCTCGTCTACGAATCACTCGAGCGCGCGAAGCTGAGCTCGCTGAACGCGGGGCTCGAAGCGGGGCGCTTGAGCGAACCGGCCGGCAAGATCGTGATGCAGCTCGCCGGCGATCTGCGTGCGCTCGTCGCGGGCGGTCTCGAAGCGCTCGAGGCGCACGCAACGCTGCTCGGCGAGAGCGATCGGGAACGCGACCGCTGGCTCGACGGGGTCGTGACGGCGCGCGAGACGCTCGCTGGGATCATCGCGGATCTGGGCGTCTTGAGCCGGCACCGCCAGGAGATGCTGGGCGCGCTCGGGAGCCTCGAGCAGGCGGTGGCGCCGCTGCTCGGCGCCGATCCGCAGACGGCGCGGCGCCTCGCGGAGCTCTCCGAGCAAGCCAAGGCACTCGCCGCGACGGCGTCCGCGCTCTCGAAGCAGGGCGTCGACGAGCGGGTGCGCCAGGCGCTTTCTCCGCTGCTCGACGCTCTCGGACCGCGGTCAGGATCCGGCACGTGAGCGGGCGCGACGCGGAGCTCGATCGCCTCCTCGTGGGAGAGATCGAGCGACGCGTGCCGATCTTCCTGCAGCCGAACGCGTCCGTGATGGATCTGCGCGCGGCACTGCACTCGCTCAAGGGTTCGTCGGGCATGGCTGGGCACGCGGAGCTCGCGCTGGTGATCGGACAGCTCGGCGCGCGGCTTCGCTCGGGCGCGGCCGACGCACGCATCGTGGCGGCGCGCGTGATCGGCGATGCGCTCGAGCGCCTGCGGCTGGGACTTTTGCCCTTTGCGACGAGCTGGCCGGAGCCGCCGCCGCCCCTCGAGCCGAGCACGACCGATCCGCGCTACGCCGCGGAGTACCACTCGGCGATGCGCGATTGCTTGGGGGAGCTCGACCAGGTTCTGGCGAGCACGGGCGATCCCGCGGCGGCGCTCGCCCAAGCACAGCGCACCGTGCACTCGATGAAAGGCGGCTCGGCGGCGGTGGGCGACGATGTCACCGCTTGGTACTGCCATGGGCTCGAGGCGCGGCTCCGCGGCGTCACCGGCACGACGGGCGCGAGCGATGCGCTCGTCGAGCTCTCGCGGCATCGCGTGCTCTTGGCGCTCCTGATCGAGGATCCGGCGCGCGGCCTCGAGCGGCTGCGCGCACTGTCCGAGCGACCGGCTCCGCCCCGCGCACCGAGCGCGCCGCCGCCCACGAGCGCGCCACCGAGCGCGCTCCCCATGGCCGCGCGCAGCGAGACGTACGATCCCCCGGTTCGCGTCAGCCAAGCGGCGCTCGAGCATCTTTTCGAGCGTTTGGAGAGCGTCGACGCCGTGGGCGACGAGCTCGGCGCGAGCGCCGCGACCGCCGCGCGCATGAGCGCTCGGCTCGCGGAGCTCCGGCTCACGTTGCTCGACGCCATGCGCCGTATCGGCCCAGCGCGTCCGTGGGGTCCGCCGGCAGCCGCGCTCCACGACCTCGACATGACGGCCGAGGCGCTGCGGCGCGCGACGGCTCGCGCGAAGCTCGGCGCCGTCGGCCTGCAGAATGGCGCGAGCCTTTTGCGCACGCGCGCGCGCGAGGTGCGCGAGGGTCTCACGGCGCTGCGCCGCACGCAGATGGGCTGGGTGTTCGAGCGCGTCGGGAGCGCGGTGCTGCGCTTCGCGGACGGGCAGGGGAAGCTCGTGCGCGTCGAGATCTCGGGAGGCGACGTCGCCGTCGATCGCGCCGTGGCCGAGCGGTTGCTCGAGGCCATCATGCAGCTCGCGCGCAACGCGGTCGCGCACGGCATCTCGGCGCCCGCCGAGCGCGAGCGCGCCGGAAAAGCGCCGATCGGCACGATCTGGCTGCGGGCGAGCCGCGAGGGGAACTGGCTCCGCGTGCAGGTCGAGGACGACGGCCGCGGCGCCGACGTCGAGCGCATCCGCGAGATAGCCGTCGAGCGCGGCTTCGCGAGCGCGGAGCTCCTCGAGCAGTCGAGCCCGCCGGATCTGATGGGACTCTTGCTGCTCCCCGGCATGACGACGCGCGAAGGCGCCGATCTCTTGGCGGGGCGCGGTGTCGGGCTCGATCTCGTGCAGGCGGCGGCGCGCCGCTTCGGCGGCGCCGTGCGCCTCCACAATGGAGCGGCCGGTGGGCTCGTCGCCACGCTCGAGCTGCCGCACGATCAGAGCGTCGTCGACGTGCTCTGGCTCGAAGAGCGCGGGAAGGAGTTCGCGTTGCCGGTGAGCTACGCCGGGCGCGTCCTGCTCGCGTCGCTCACGGCGCCGAACACGGTGCCGCGGCTCGCCGCCTGTCTCGGCGAGCGCTGGGCCGCGCCGCCGCGCATCGTCGTCGAGGTGACGGTCGAGGCGCTCGGAGCCGTCGCGGTCGGCGTCGATCGCGTCGGCGTGATCGAGGAGTGCAGCCTCCGCGCGTTGCCGCCGCGCATCGCCGGCGCGGGGCCGTACGGCGGCGCGGTGCTGCGGGCCGACGGCGCCCTACGCCTCGCGCTCGACGGACCTGCTCTCGCGGCGCGGGCACGCGTGCTCGCGGCGCGCGCCAAGCGTCGCTCGCCTCCCCCAGCCGTTGCGCCGTGAGCTCGCTCGTCATCACCAGCGCGACCGCCGCCGACGCGCCCCGGCTGCGCTTGCTCGCCAAGCTCTCCGGCTCCGGCTTCGAGCCCGAGGCCGAGCTCGCCCGCGCGTGGGCGAAGCTCTGGGTCGTGCGCTCCGAGCCGGCGACGGAGGCGCTCGGGTTCGCGCTCACGTGGCGCGCGGCCGACGAGGTGA
Organism: Polyangiaceae bacterium; assembly: GCA_035558375.1. Classification (GTDB taxonomy): domain Bacteria; phylum Myxococcota_A; class Polyangia; order Polyangiales; family Polyangiaceae; genus PMG-095. Next base: position 4,114 of record DATMCL010000093.1, on the reverse strand, counting down.
GCGTGCTCGACCTCGCCGTGGACGAAGCCTGGCGTCGGCGCGGCCTCGCCCGAGAGCTCCTCCACGCCGTGCTCGAGGACGCGCGGCGCTCCGGAGCCCGCCTCGTCCTACTCGAGGCGAGGGCCTCCAACGAGCCGGCCCTCGCCCTGTATCGTTCCGCGGGGTTTTTCGTGACGGACGTGCGGCGAGCCTACTATTCGGATAATGGGGAGGACGCTGTGGTGATGCGACTCGAGCTCGGTTCCACCTCGCCGGAGAGCCCATGAGCTCCCCGGTACTCCCCAAGCGACGCTTGGCAACGCTGCCGCTCTTGCGCCGCGAGAGCATCGGCGGCCTCTATCACGTGCTCACGTTCGACGACCCCGAGGGCAGCCTCGCGCTCCCCGGCCAATTCACGATGGTGCGCGGCGCGGAATGGGGCGACGCCCCGCTCCTGCCTCGCCCGATGAGCTACCTCACCGCCGGTCACACGCCGTCGATCCTGATCAAGGTCATCGGCGAGGGCACCCTGCGCATGGGTCGCGCGGAGCCCGGCGAGCCGTTCGCGCTGCTCGGTCCGCTCGGCCAGCCCTGGCGGGCCTCGACCCCGGGCCGGCGCGCCGTGCTCGTGGGCGGCGGCGTGGGCATCGCGCCGCTCTTGTTTTTGGCTCGATCGCTCGCCGGCGGCGGCGGCAAGCAGCCGATCGCCATCTACGGCGGGCGCAGCGCCAAGGACCTGCCGCTCGACGACGAGCTCGCCACGCTGAGCGAGCTTCACATCACGACCGAGGATGGCTCGCGCGGCACGAAGGGCCGCGTCACGGACGTGCTGAAAGAGCTGCTCGGCCCCGACCAAGAGGTGTTCACGTGCGGCCCGGACCGCATGATGGCGAAGGTCGCCGAGCTCTGCGCCTCGCGCGACGTGCCCTGCGAAGCATCGCTCGAGACGCCGATGGCATGCGGCTACGGCGTGTGCCTCGGCTGCCCCGTGCCGATGACCGACGGCAGCTACCTCTACGCGTGCACGCAGGGACCCTGCGTGGATGCGCGCCGGGTCGACTGGTCGCGCGCCGATCACGCGCCGAAGAAGGGCGTCACGCTGCTGAGGACCAAGTCGTGAGCGCCCTCGCCATCGACATCGGCACGCTGAAGCTCAAAAACCCGATCCTCACGGCGTCGGGCTGCTTCGGCTACGGCCTCGAGTACGACGACTTCTACGACGTCGCCGAGCTCGGGGGCATCTGCACCAAGGGCTTGAGCCTCAATCCCCGCGCCGGCAATCCGCCCGAGCGCATCTGCGAGACGCCCGCCGGCATGCTGAACGCGATCGGCCTCGCCAACGTCGGCGTGGAAGCGTTCTGCCGGGAGAAGCTGCCCACCTTGCGCGAGCGCGGCGTCACCGTCGTCGCGAACATCTTCGCGAGCAGCGTGGCCGACTTCGTCGCCATCACGGAGCGACTGAATCGCGAGACGGGCGTCGCCGCGATCGAGCTCAACGTGTCGTGCCCGAACGTGACCGAAGGCGGCATCGAGTTCGGCAAGGACGCCCGCATGTGCGGCGAGGTCACGCGCGCCGTACGCGTCGCCACGAAGCTCCCGGTGTGGGTCAAAATGAGCCCCGAAGCCGGTAACATCGTCGCCGTGGCGAAGGCCTGCGAAGAAGCCGGTGCCGACGCGATCACGGCCATCAACACCATCCGCGGCATGTCGATCGACATCGAGCAGAACAAGCTGCGCCTCGCGAACCGCACGGGCGGCTTCAGCGGTCCCGCGCTGCGTCCCATTGCGCTGCGCATCGTGTGGGAGATCGCCGGCGCCGTGTCGATCCCGGTGATTGCCATCGGCGGTATCTCGACCACGCGCGACGTCATCGAGTTCATGGCCGCCGGCGCGAGCGCCGTGCAGGTCGGCACCGCCAACTTCGTCGACCCTTCAGCCGCCAAGCGCGTGCTCGACGGCTTGCGCGCGCATTGCGAAAGCCGGGGCGTCGACGCCAAGGCTCTGATCGGCGCCGCGCGCGGATGACCATGGCGGTCCGGCGTCCGCTCCTTCGGGCGCTCGTCGCAACCTTCACCCTCGGTCTTGCGGCGTGCGACTCGCGGGCGGTGCCGGCCGACGCCGGACCGACCGAGCCGAGCCCGAACGCGAGCATTTTGCCGGCGCCGCTCGCGACGGGCCCCGACACGGTCCGCGCGCCCGACGCGGGACCGACTGACGGCGGCCTCGACGCGGAGGCGCCGCCGCCCACGCCGGCGCGCGAGGACGAGGCCCTGCCGACGGATCTCGAGGAGCTCCACGATCCTTCCGGGCTCACGCTGCGCGCGCGCTTTCGCTGGCCGGACGTGGGCGCTCCCGGACGCTTGCCCGAAGCGAACCTCGACGCCCTCGAGCGCGCGCGCCAAGCGTCGAGCTTCGACCTCGACGTTGTCGCGGCGGCTGCCGGCAAGCTCCGGATCGCCCTCGCGAGCTCGCGTTTCGTGCTGGCGAGCGGAAGCGAGCTCCGCGCCCGCAGCGATCGGTACGGCCACGTGCTCTTGTGGCCGGATCGGAATCGCTACGTCGTGATTCAAGCCGGCGCGCTGCGCGCGGTGCTGAACGAACGCCGCGCCGACGTGGTGCCGCTCGCGCACGTCACGGGGACCGTGCGCGGCGCGGGGCAGGCGCTCGGCTACGCCACCGAACGGCTCCATTTCGCTTCGTCGCTCGGCAAAGTGACGCTCGAGCAGGCGAAGGTGACGGGGGCGGGGCTCGGGGGCGCGCTCCTCTGCCGCTTCGTCCTCGAGCTCGGCGGTGTGCACCCCGACAGCCCCGCCTGCGAGCCCGACCTTGTGCCCGTGCGCGCCGAATACGGCTGGTCCGAAGGCGGCGCCGTCGTGTTCGAAACGACCGCGCTCGAGCGCATGAGCGTCGTCGATCAGAGCGTGCTCCGGACGCCACCAGAAGGGGCCGAGCACCGCATCGGCGAGCTCCCGCTCCCGGCCACCGCATTACTCCTCGAGCGACCGCAGCTGCGGGGATTGCGGTTGCGGCCGGCGGCGGTACGACCGGGCAAGGACGCGCCCAAGGAGGGGCTCCTGCTCGTCAACGGCGATGACGTGCTGCGCTACGCGCTGGTCGACAACGTACCCGTGGCCCGGCTCGACCCGCATGGGACCGGGCTGCTCGTCGATCTCGTGGCGGGCACCTACGGGGTCGGGGCGCGCACCTTCCTCGGCGACGAGGTCATGCCGTCCGCGACCATCACGGTGCCGGGCCGACTCGTCACCGGCGAGGCGCCGCGCGGCGAGGGGTCCGGGGCCGAAACGCCCGAGGGCAGCCCCGCGCTGCGCGTCCCGCGACCCGCGCCTGCCCGGCGCTCGGAGTAGTCCCAGCGCGAGAAAGCGCGCGATCGTCCAGCCGTTCCTGCTCAGGAGTCCAAAACCCGACCGCCGGGCTCGAGCTCGTAGTCGTTGTCGCTGAGCTCGGTGTCGGCGTAGCCCTGCTCTTCGAGCCGCGCGTGGAGCGCCTCGTTGGCCACCTCGATGACCTCGAGCCGCGTGGTGAGGAGGAAGTACTGCTCTTCCGGCACGGGAGGCAGGGTCTCGAGCCGCCGCTCGAGGTACGGCCGCTCTTCGGGACTCGTGCGCAGGAGCGAGCGGGGGCCGTCGTGCTCGACGCCGCCGAACAGCGCGTCGTAGGCGATACCCACAGGATTCACCCACAAATACGAGAAGCGGCAGCAGAGCTGCCAATCGTGAACATTTGCGGAGGGGATGCGCCAGAACCCCGGCACCACCGTCCGCACGACCTCCCCAAAGTACGCTCCGGTCGCCCTGGCGAGCAGGGGAGCAAGCTCGGGGCGCTCGGAAAGCGTGTCACGGACGCTCTCGATGTAGTGGTCCAAGACCGGGAGCGTTTCAGCTGTGAAATCCAGCTCGAAGGCGAGGGCCCGGCGTACGTATTCGAGGCAAGCGCTGGCGTATTCGGGTACCGGATCCGGCGGGGCAGCCATGCCGCAAGCATAGCCCGACGGGATTCCTCGAGCTTTCGTGATAGCCTCCGCTTTCCTACCCCACCATGCGCCTCGGCATCCTGAGCGACATCCACGCCAACTACGAAGCTCTGGGAGCGGTCGTGGAAGCGTTCAAGGGGGAGA
>DATMCL010000092.1:0-3336 GCA_035558375.1 Polyangiaceae bacterium | reverse complement strand
GACGCCCGAATCGCGGAGCGCATACAGGCTGCGGCGACTGAGCCCGGCCGCCAGCGCCTCCGACATGCGCAGGACTCCGCCGCGTCTGCGGAAGAGGTGTTCGGGGGAGCGCGCCGCCTTCGTCACTTGAGACAATATACCAGCATATATTTTTATTTGTAGGTAACTTGTCTCACCCCATCGAAGTGAGGGGAAATCGGGCCGTGTCTGCCGCTCGCCCCGACGCGCCCCCCTACCTCACCACCTCCCGATCCAAAAGCCGCCCCTGAATCGCCTCCGCGACGTGCGGCTGCCGCACGCGCCCGTCTCCCTCCAGATCCGCGATGGTCCGCGCGACGCGCAGCACTTTGACGAAGGCGCGCGCCGAAAGGCCTAGCTTGTCGACGGCGAGCTCGAGCAGGCGCTTGAAGTCGCGCTCGATCGGCGCCACCCGCTCGAGCTCGGCGCTCGTGAGCGCGGCGTTGACGCGAGCCGACAAGCCCAGCGCTTCGGCGCGGCGGCGCTGGAGGTGACGCGCCCGGGCGACCCGTTCGCGCACCGCGTGACTCGACTCGCCCGTCGCGGCGCCCGTGAGAGCCGACACTTCCACGGGCGGGACCGCGACGTGAATGTCGAGCCGGTCGACGAGAGGGCCGCTGAGGCGCGCGCGGTAGCGTTTGCGCGCTTCCTCCGAGCATGTGCATTTTCTGCGAGGGTGAGACCAGTAACCGCAGGGGCAAGGGTTCACGGCGCCGACGACGAGGGGGCGGGCGGGAAACCAGGCGCGGGCCCGCGCGCGGGCGATACATACCGTGCCGTCCTCGAGCGGTTGCCGGAGCGCCTCGAGCGCCGCGCGCCGGAACTCGGCGAGCTCGTCTAGGAAGAGCACACCGTGGTGGGCGAGGCTCACCTCGCCGGGGCGCGGCACGTCACCGCCGCCCACGAGCCCGGCTTCACTCACGGAGTGATGGGGAGCGCGAAACGGGCGCTCCGTCACGATGCCGAGCTCCGGGGGGAGCAGACCAGCGACCGAATGAATGGCGGTGCACTCGACCGCTTCGTCGAAGTCGAGCGCGGGCAGAATGCCGGGCAAGAGGCGCGCGAGCAGCGTCTTCCCACTGCCGGGCGGGCCGATGAAGAGCAGGTTGTGCGCGCCGGCGGCTGCCACCTCGAGGGCTCGCCGCGCCGTGCCTTGGCCGCGCACGTCGGCGAGATCGCCGTGCGTCGGCGTGAGGCTCGGCTCGAAGGGCGTTCGAGTCGCGACCGGAAGCGCGCGCCGCCCGCAAAGATGCTCGGCCGCCTCGCCGAGCGTGCGCGCGAGCCTCACGTCGAGCCCGCGCGCGATGCCCGCCTCGCGCGCATTTTCGGCCGGGACGATCGCGCGCGCGATGCCGCGCTGCCGGGCACCGTCGAGCTGGGGCAAAAGACCCCGGACCGGGCGCAGCGTGCCGTCGAGGCCAAGCTCGCCGAGCACGAGCGTGCCTTCGAGTACACGGGTCTTGAGCCTGCCGATCGCGGCAAGCACGCCGAGCGCGATCGCGAGATCGAGCGTGGCACCCGCCTTGCGCAGGTCCGCCGGGGCCAGGTTTACGGTGATGGCGTATTCGTCGAGGAGGACGTCGAGGCCCGCGAGGGCGCTCGCCACGCGCACGCGCGATTCCCGCACGGCGGCCTCCGCCAAGCCGACGAGCTGAAAAAACGAAGGCCCCCGCGAAGAGCAAACCTCGACCTGAATCGCGCGTGCCTCGAGCCCGACGACCACGCTGGCGTGCGCGTGGGCGAGACCGAGCGGATGACCTTGAACGATGGAGACGGCGGTGGGCGACGGCATGCAACACCGACCGAGTGCAGCGCGCGTGCCAAAAGCAGCGACAGCGGATCGTCGCATTTCTCACCATGCACTTCACGGGTCACCGCGTGGTGACCGCTGGTCGCGGGGCCTTGCGGGCGGTTCCTCGCTCGTGTTACCGCGGAAGGGTTCCCCGCGGGGTGGTCTGGCGAAAGTTCGCCGCATCAGGAGATTGATCAATGAGAGCTCTCAGTCACATGCTGCTTCGAGCGACGCTCGTCTCACTTCCGGCGCTGGCTGTTGCGTGCGGCAAGGACTCGGAGTCGAACTCGGGTGGGCACGGCAACGGGGCGCATGGCGGCACGGGCGCGACGGCGGGTGAAGCCGGCGACAACGGGACGGGCGGCAGCGGCGCGCATGGCGGGACGATGACTGGCGGTCGCGGCGGCAGCGGCACGGCGGCTGCTGCCGGCGACGGCGACGACCTGCCCGGTGGCGCACCAGGCAAGGGCGGCAGTGGCGGGTCCGACGGTGGCACCGGCGCGCGTGGAGGCAGCGGCGCGCGGGGAGGCACTGGCCCCCGCGGCGGCACCGGCGGCGACACGACCAGCGAGGCTGGATCCGACGCGGGAGGCTCACCGGCGGCGGGTGAGCCGGGCACCGGCGGCACTGCGACCGGCGGCGCCGGCACCGGCGGCACCGGCACGGGTGGCACGATTCAGGGCACCGGTGGCGCTGCGGGAGAGGGGCCGACGGAGCACGGCCTCTACGTCGGAACCACGGGCAGCGACACGAACTCGGGGACGCGCGAGCATCCGTTCGCGACGCTCGCCCACGCCGCCTCCCTCGCGGAGAGCGGTGAGACGATCACGTTCCTCGACGGAACGTTCGTGACCACGTCGACAGCTACGGCGATCACCATCAAGAGCGGCGTCGACATCGTCGCCGAGAATCCGGGTGCCGTGACGCTGCAGAGCACCGGGGGCGCGCTCGTTGACCTCTTGGGGACGACGCACATCACCGGCATCACGTTCACGGGTTTCGCGACGCCCATTCGCGCCGCGAGCGTCAACGGCGTGGTCACCCTCTCGCGGTTCACGTTCTTGACGTGCGCGTCCGCGACCACTCCCGCGGTGGAGGCGTCCTCGGGCGCGACGGTCTACCTGCTCGGCACCGGCAGCGCGACGTGGAGCCACTGCTCGACCATTGCGCACGCGTCGGGCACCGCGACCTTGAACGTCCAGGACGGGGCCATCGAGTACCCTGCGGCCGCGTCGGCCGCTGCGTTCAAGCTCGATGGGGAGTCCACGCTCGAGGTGCTCGATCTCGATGCCACGGCGGGTGGCGCATCCTTCGCGACCATCAGCGGCACCGCCTACGCCAAGGTCCACGACTCCGGCGTGCGAACGAACGGCGCGCCCGGGTTCGTCATGCACGAGGACGCGAGCCTGCACTTCCACGGCAGCGAGCTCTCGATCGCGCCGAGCAGCGCGATCTACCCCTGCGTCGACAGCCAAATGAGCGGCGCGGGCAGCATCGCCATCCTCGACTCCGGCGTCCACGGCTGT
>DATMCL010000091.1:0-2878 GCA_035558375.1 Polyangiaceae bacterium | reverse complement strand
CCGGCCGTGCTCCGGCGCCGCGAGGCTTGAGCGAGCCGCCCAAGGCTGCGAGACTCCGCACCGGAGAACCTCGTGCTCCTCGCCATCGACATCGGTAACACGCACATCAAGTTCGGGTTGTTCTCGGGCTCGAAGCTCGAGCACAAGGTGCGCCTCGCGACCGACCAGGGCCGCACGGAGGACGAGTATGGCGTGCTGCTCGTGCAGGCGCTCGCGCAGCGCGGTGTCGGCGTCGAATCCGTCGACGCCGCGATCGTCTGCTCGGTCGTGCCAGCGCTCACCGACGGCATCGTCTCGATGGTCCGCCGTCTATTCGGGCGCGAGCCGCTCATCCTCGGCCCCGGGCTCAAAACGGGCATCTCCGTCCTTTACGACAGCCCGCGTGAGGTCGGCCCCGATCGCATCGCCGACGCCGTGGCCGCGTTCGAGCGGGTGAAGGGCGGCACCATCGTCGTCGATTTCGGCACGGCGACCACGTTCAACTGCGTCTCGCCGAAGGGCGAGTATTTGGGCGGCGTGATCGTCCCCGGCGTGCGCATCGGCTACGACGCGTTGCTCGCCGCAGCCGCCAAGCTCTCGCGCGTCGAGCTGTCCGAGCCGCCGCGCGTGCTCGGGCGCAACACGCCGCACGCCCTCCAATCCGGCGCCATTCACGGCAGTGCCGCGCTCGTCGACGGCCTTTGTGACCGCCTCGAAGCGGAGCTCGGCTTCCCGTGCAAGGTGATCGCCACCGGCGGCCTCGCCACGGTGATCGCCAAGCACTCCAAGCGCATCGAGAGCGTCGAGCCCGATCTGACGCTCGACGGCCTTCGGCTCCTGCACGAGCGAAACAGCGAGCCCGCGGCGGCCCGTCGCGGCCCCAAGGGCAGCCAAGAGCCGTGAATCGCCGCGCGCTGCTCGCGCTCCTCGGCACGAGCGCGCTCGGCTGCCGGCACGACGCAAAGAAGACGGGCGGCCTCGGGCGCCGTCTCGTCTCGCTTTCGCCCGGCATCACCGACGCCCTGTTCGCGATCGGCGCCGGCCCGAGCGTCGTCGCGCGCAGCGACTACTGCGACTATCCCCCGGAGGTCACGCGACTGCCGCGCGTTGGAACGAGCCTGACTCCAGCGTACGAAACCATCACGCGCCTAAAGCCGTCGCTCATCATCGGCGAAGCCGGCGCCAACGCCCGCAAGCGCGAGCTCGAGGCGATCGGTCCGACGCTGCTTTTGCCGTGGCTCACGCTCGAGGAGATCATCGCGAGCCTGCGGGCGCTCGGTCGGCTCACCGACACGACTCCCGCGGCGGACGCTCTCGGCGTGAAGCTCCGCACGCGGCTCGCCGTGCCACCACCACCGAGCGGACCGCGCGTGCTCTTGGTGATCGGCTACGTGCCGGGCAAGCTCGACGAGATTTGGTTCATTCGTGAGAACTCGCTGCACGGCGCCGCCCTACACGCTGCCGGCGCGCGCAACGCCGTCGCGGAGGCCGTCGCAGGACTGCCCAGGCTGTCGGTCGAACGGCTCTTCACGATCGATCCCGACGCCATTTTCATCCTCACGCAGTCGGGAAATGCGAGCGGCGACTACCTCGGTCCGTGGAAGGCGCTCACGCCGCTCCGCGCAGTGCGTGACGGCAACGTGAAGGTCATCGACGCGCCCGAGGCGTACGTGCACGGGCCGCGCATTCTGGCGTGGGTCGACCGCCTTGCGGCAGCAGTCGCAGTGGTTCGGAGAGCGCCGTGACGAGCCTGCGGCTCGAAGCCGTGAGCGTGCAGGCGGGCGGGCGCACGCTGCTCGACGCCGCGAGTCTCGAGCTCGAGCCGGGACGATTTCTGGCGCTCGTCGGGCCGAACGGCGCTGGGAAGACGACGCTGCTCCGCGCCGCGCTCGGCTTGGTATCGACGAGCGCAGGTCGCGTCACCGTCGGAAACCAGCCGCTGCATTTGCTTTCGCCGAAAGCGCGCGCCGCCGAGCTGGCGTGGTTGCCGCAGCAGTCGCTCCCGACCGAGCCGCTCCCCGCGCGCGAAGCCGTCATGGCCGCACGCTTCCGTTTTTCGGAGACCGCGGTCGCGACACGCCGCGCCGCCGAGCAAGCGCTCGAGCGCGTCGGTCTCGCCGCGCGCGCCTCGTCGCCGCTCACCGAGCTCTCGGGGGGCGAGCGCCAACGCATTGCGATCGCCGCGTTGCTCGCCCAAGAAGCACGCTTCCTCTTGCTCGATGAGCCGGCCAATCACCTCGATCCGGCGCAACAAGGCGAAATTTATGCACTTCTCGGTCGCCTCCTCGAGACCGGCATCGCTATCTTGTGTGTCACGCACGACGTGAACTTGCTGAACCACACGGGCGGCGCGCCCCAAGTCGCGGGCCTCCGTGGCGGCAAGCTCGTTTTTACGCGTCCCTTCGACGCACCCGAGCTGCCGGCCGAGCTCGGCGAGCTCTTCGGCGTGCGCATGCTTTCCCTGGCGGCGAATCATGCACGCCTGATCGTGCCGGCGCCCCCGGAGCCGAATGGCGGTGCAGCATGACGTTCCGCACGCTCGCGGTCGCCGCACTGTCGCTCGCGCTCATGGCGCTCGCCGTACTGGTCGGCCCCGCACTCGACGGCGCGCAGGGCGACTTCATTCTCTGGCAGCTCCGCGTACCACGCGTGCTCGTCGGCGGACTCGTCGGCGGCACGCTCGGACTCGTGGGCGCGACGTTTCAAACCCTCTTTGCGAATCCCCTCGCGAGCGAAAGCACGGTGGGCACCACGGCAGGCGCCACGCTCGGCGCCCTCATGGCACTCGCGCTCGAGCTGCCCGGCGGTTTTCCCGCCGTTTTCGGCTGCGCCTGTCTCGGTGCCGCCCTCGCGAGTCTCTCCGTGTCGCTGGTCGCCGGCAGCGGACGCGCCGCGATGG
>DATMCL010000090.1:0-4226 GCA_035558375.1 Polyangiaceae bacterium | reverse complement strand
CGTTCGCGTTACCGCTGCTGCCCGCCGTGCCTCCGAGCGACCCGCCGTTTCCGGGCTCGCTGCCGCCGCGTCCGGCGCTCACGGCCCCGGCGCCACTGCCGCCCGAGCCCGCTGCGCCGGCGCCCGCACTACTGCTCGTTCCGCCCGGCACCGCCGTCATCCCGGCGTTGCCCGCCGTCCCCGCGGACGAGGCTCCCCCCGCGTTCGCGGAGTGATCCGGCGTGAGCTCGGCATCCGAGCAGCCCGCGGCCGCCAGGACGAGCGAAAACGGCAGAAAGAGGTGGTTGGACCGCGCGAGCACCAGGGTGAGCTCCACTGCTCAGTGACGTTGCTCGAGGCGGGCCCGAGGGGTCATTTCTCGGCGTCCTGAGAGAGACTGCACACCACCGGCGTTTCGCGATTTCTTGGTGCAGGTCAGCCGGCGGGAGTGGGTCGGCTGAGGCGAGACGAACAGTTGGGACGCGGCCGCGTCCGCCTGGGGCCGCCCACGTCGCCATCACCGTTGGTGTCATTCGAATCACGCGATTTGAATGGACGCGCCGCCGTTCCGCCTCGACCATGCGTTTCTCGAAGCAGAAGACGGTTTTCCCATGGGCGACAAGTCTCCGAAAGCAAAAGAGCGGGCGAAGAAACAGGACTCGGTCAACAAGGACCACAAGAAGGCCGCCGCTGCGGCGAAAGTCGCGCAGCAAGGCGCCGCCTCCTCGGGCAAGAAAGGGCGCTAGCGCGACGCGCGATGCCTCGCAGTGAATCCCGGCGGAGTGACGCGACGCGGGCGACGCTCGCAGGACTTGCGTTCGCTGCGACGCTCGCGCTCGTGCCCGCGGTGCACGCGGCCTCTCCGGTGAAGCTCAGGGTTCTCACCTGGAACGTGTGGGGCTTGCCGGTCGCCTCGTCGAACATGGAGGAGCGCCTCGCCGCGTTGCCCGATGCCATCGCGAAGCTCGACCCCGACATCGTCCTCTTGCAGGAGCTGTGGGAAGAGAGCGCGGGCATCCGCGTGCGGCAGGGGCTCGAGCGCCACGGCTATCGCTACGCGAGCCACCTCGCGCATACCTCCTTCGGGATGACGGGCCTCTTCACCGCGTCGAAGCTGCCACTCGAGAACGTCGGGTTCTTGCCCTTCGCGAGCGGCCGCATCGGACACTCGATTTGGCATCTCGAGTGGATTGCGTCCAAGGGAGTCGGGCGCTTCGTCGTCCAAACGCCGCTCGGGCCGCTCGAGGTTCAGAACACGCACCTTCAGGCGCAGTACGATACCGACGGCTACGCCGCGGAACGGCTGTCGCAGGTCGGGGAAATCGTTTCGATGCATCAGGATCGGGCACTCCCGCTCGTGCTCGGTGGAGACTTCAATACCGGCTCGGAGGAGCTCCCGCGGAAGGCGCTGATCGCTCTCGACACGCTCCAGGATACGACCCCGTCGCCGCGCCCCGACACCATCTTCGTCCGCAACGGCGAGGCCGTCCGCGTTCGGCTCCTCGCGACCCGACCGGCGCTCACCGAGCCGGTGCGGCTCGAGAACGGCGTCACGACGGAGCTCTCCGATCACCCGGCGGTCCTCGTCGACCTCGAGCTCTCGAGCTGCACGGCCTGCGCGCCCGAAGCCGCGGGCGACACGACGACGACGCGCGCGGCGACTCGCTCGGCGCTCATCACGGCCGCCGCCATCACGCCCTTTCGCATCACGCTGGCGCTTTCGACGGCTGCGAGCCTTTTGGCGGTCGCTATCTCGATCTTCCGCCGCACGCGCCGCCTCGGGGGCCGCTCTTGGCGATTCAGAGCGTTGCGGCAGACGACCCTCGCCCTGCTGGCGACCGGCTTCGTGTGGACCGCCTACCTCGGCGCCCTCTACTACCCGGCACGCGCGAAGGCCCTGCGTGAGGTGGCGCGCGAGCTCGAACTGCCGCCCCCCTAATCCAGGGCTTGCGCGCAGCGCGGCAAGTCCGCCGGGCGCCGTTCAGAAACCCACGTTGGTCGTGGCGCTGGGCTTTACCGTCACGGATTGCGAGCGGGTCGCCGCGCCTTTGAGGCGGACCGTGTATTTGCCAGGTAGGACTTTGACGGGCTCGTCGCCGACCAGGCCGGTGGCGACCACTTTCTTTTGCGCGTCGATGATCTCGAAGCCGGGCTTTACGGCTTGTGAGAAGGCCGACTCGAGACTGGCGGCGTTTCGTGCGTCGAAGTAGTCGCCGCCGCCTGCGCTCGACCATTGACGGAAGAGCGCGACCGTTTTCTGGTCGTCGACGGCGAAGCCGACGATGTTGATGCGCACGTCGATGCCCTGCTTCATGAGCGTCTCGATGGTTGCGGCGGGGTTGCCGCCGCACGTTTCTTCGCCGTCCGTGAGGAGGATCACGAGCCGCTCGCCGTGGACCTCGCGGAGGTCGCTCGAGACCTTCTCGAGGGATGCCGCGATGGGCGTCTTCGCGTTGCTCTTGGCCGAAAGGGCGTCGATCTTGCCGGCAACGGCGACACGGTCGAGCGGGTGCGGCGCGATCTCGAGCTCGGTTTGGCAGGAGTTCGCCTCGCGGCCAAACACACGCAGGGCGAACGGGGTTCCGGCTGGAATGACGTTGTTGGTTAGGTTCTTCAGCGTGCGCTTGGCAATGTCGATCCGTCGCTCCGAACCGATTTGCTGCAACATGCTGCCCGACGCGTCCACGATGACTTCCACGGCGCCGCCGCCGCTGCTTGCGCCCTTCTCTGCTGCGCTCACGCGAATCAGCCCCGGTTCTTGACGCGCGGGCGTGACCACCAGCGCGGCGCGCGCCAGCGTCGCCTGCGTCTGGCCGGTCTGATAGCGGAGCTCGAACTCTCCGGTGACGAGCGGTGCGTGGATCTGCATCGGACTCGGGCCGATACGGAAGCTTTTCAGGTATTCGCCGGGCCCCGCGTCCTTCCGAGCAATCGAGATGTGATCGTACGCGTTGCCGGGTCCTTTCCAGCTCACCTTGAAGTAGGACCCGGCGGTCGTACTGCCCGGTCCCTGCAGGCTGGCGGACGCGCTGGTGATCGTGAGCGGCGCCTTGGCCAAGGTGGATCGCGTTTGGCCCGTCGCGTAGCGGATCTCGTACTCTCCCGCCGCTTCGGGAACCGTCACGCGCGTGGGACTGTTCCACGCAGGGGCCGAGAAGTCCGAAGACGTCTGGTCGGGCGCACCGGCCTTCACGACGTAGATGCGATCGTACTCGTTCTTGGGACCTGTCCATTTCACGTCGATGGTGGCTCCGGCGAGCGCGCTCCGCGGCCCCTCCACGCTGGCCGTCGTGCCCGTGACGTGAAGGGGAGCTCGCGCGAGCGTCAGCGCCAGTTGGCCGGTGAGATAGCGTACCTCGTAGTCGCCGGGCGCTTCAGGCACGAGGACATGCACCGGACTTGCGCCGGCCGGTGTCGAGAAATCCGAACGTGTCTTTTCCGGTGAGCCCGCTTTCACGATGTAGATGCGGTCATATCCATTCGCGGGGCCGGTATATTTCACTTCGAGTCGGGCGCCCGAGATCGCGTTCGCGGGGCTCGACAGCGTCGCGGTGACGGGCGACACCGTGATCTTCCGGCGTGCGAGCACCGCAGTCGGATCGCGCCCGAAGTAGCGCACCTCGTACTCGCCAGGCAGATCCGGCGCAGTGATCGCCGCGGGTGGGGTCGACGCGTAGGCGGACTGCGGCGTACCCGGCGACACGTCCGGAGCCCCCGCCGGCACGATGCCGATGCGGTCCCATTGCCGCCCGGGCCCCGTCCACGCCACGCTGAAGCGGGCGCCCGCCGGCACGCTCGCGGGCGCGCTGAGCGTCGCCTTGTCGGCGGCCCCCGCGACTCCCGCCGCGAGCAGGGTCAAGATCATGGCGACGATCTGAAGCAGCGCCTTCTCGAACATGTTTCCTCCACCGCGGTGATGGCCGAGCCCCTCGGACAGCCAACGGAGGTACGGCGGTGCTCACCCTTTTATTCACCCGAGCGCGTCAACCGGCGCCGGATGCACACTACCGCGGCGATCGCCGGAAGCGGCGCTACGATCAGCGCAAGACACTCGTGACGTGCCGTCACGAAGGCGGAGCGTTCTCGGGCGCTGACGCGCGGTCCTTTGAGTGCGAGCTCAATTACGCAAGAAAGTGAGGCGGGAAATCGTGAAATCGTAGGACGAGGACTGGCCCGCGATGACGTGGAAGCGAATGCTCACGATGCGCGAGGGGTCGAACGTGTAGGCGTCGCGAATCGGCGAGGCC
>DATMCL010000089.1:0-15772 GCA_035558375.1 Polyangiaceae bacterium | reverse complement strand
CGTGCAAACCATTCTCGAGGGCACGAAGTACACGACGCGTGAGGTCTACGTGGTGCCCGCGACGGCCGCGGTGCCGTCAGCAGCCACACCCTGATCCGCGTTGAGCGCCAGCGAGGGAGCCCCGTAGCAGCCATGATCGAGAGCACGAACGCAGTCGTCGCCGTAGACGAAGAGCTTTGGTTCGGAACCGTCGGAGACGACAAAGAGCTCGAGGAGCGCGCGGCGCAGAGCATGGCCGCCGTCGCGGCTCGCGTGCTCGGTGCCAAGCCGTTCCCCGCGGCCGCCCGCAGGCTCGAGGAGCTCACGCGCGACGTGAGCACCAAGATCGAGCAGGTCGTCGGCGTGCTCGAAAGCGACCCCGGCCTCTCGATGCGCCTGCTCCGGCTCGTGAACTCGGCCGGCTACGCGCTGCGCGTGCGTTGCACCTCCGTGCGGCACGCGGCCTCCCTGGTCGGCATGCGACGCCTGCACCAGCTCGCGACGACTGCGGCGGTGCTCGACCTCTTCGAGACCGACAATCCAGCGATCAAGTCCCTGCTCGGCCACGCGGCGGTCGTCGGCGCGTTTTGCCGCTACCTTGCGGTGCACGTCGATCTCAACCCCGACGAGCTCTTCACGTGCGGCTTCTTGCACGACATCGGCAAGCTCATGCTGATCGATGCGGAGGGCGAGCCGTACCTCGACCTAGTGCGCCAGGCAGGCGATTCGCCGGACGCGCTGCACGTGCTCGAGCAGCAGCACTTCGGGTTCGATCACGCCGTGCTCGGCGCGCACGTACTCAAGAACTGGCGCATCCCGAATCCGGTCCCCCGCGTCGTCGCCTGGCACCACAACGTGGCGCGCGCCTATCAGGCGGATCCCCAGACGGCGGCGATGGTGCAGACGCTGCGCCTCGCCGATCACCTCTCTTACCTCGTTCGCACGAGCACAGAAGCCGAAGGCATCGTCGTCGCGGCGCAGAGCCCGGCCGCGAGCTACCTCGCCGTGTCCGAAGCGCAGCTGTCGAGCATGTGGGCGGATCTGTCGCGGCTGAGCCAGCGCATCCACGCGACGCCCGGCGCCGACCAGGCCGAGATGATCCCCCGCGAGGATTCGATTCCGCCGCAGCTGCGCGGCAAGAAGAAGGGCAAGAAGTCGCTCGCGCCGGTGCGTAGCCTGCCGCCGGGGACGTTCAGCGCCGCGCCCGGCTTCGATTCGGAAGGCTCGTTGCCCGTGGCGTCCGTCCCGCCGTCCGCCGCCGGTCCGATCTCCGAGATGCCGAAGCACTTCGTGTGCGTAGTATGCAACCGCGCGAGCTTCGGCAACCGTTGCCCGGTGTGCTCGGGACACGTGTGCGCGAAGCATCAGGTGGGCGCCGAGCAGTGGTGTACCGACTGCACGGCGGCTTACCGCGTCGATGTGGGCTCTCACGCGTTCCCACTCTGGGAACAGCTGACCGCGCTCGGGATCGTCATCGGCGCGGGTCTGCTCTCCGTGATCGTCGCCGTGCTCGCCGGTCGACCGGTGCTCGGGGCGCTCGTCGGCTCGACCATGCTCGCCAGCCTTTGCATCATGCTGGTCGTGGTTGGGCGCCGCGTCTGGATGAAGCGAATGTTCCTGCAAAAACGCGGTCAAGTGCCCGTGTCGGACGAGCCCGCGCTCCCGCTCGGCCTCACGATGCCGCCCGAGCCCGCGATCGCCGTGCGCGACGAGCCGCCGCTCGCGGTGCGACCCACCGTGCCTGCCAGGCCCGCCGATCTACCGGCGCTGTTCTCGATGATGCCGACCAGCGCAGAGCCGCCGCCACCATCGTCCGTCGCCGTCGCGCCGCCGCCTCCGTCGATCGCTGCTCCCGCGCCCGGCCCCGCGGAAGCGAGGGCCGCGGAGGACGAGCGCTTCTCGTCGCCCGCTCCTGCTCACGCCCTCGTCGCGCCGCACTCGGACCCTGCGCCACGCGAGGCGATCCCCACGGTTCCGTCGCGCCGTCGCGCGACGCCGTTCGCGCACGCACCGTCGTTTGCTCCGCTTCGTGAAGATGCACGCCCGGCGCCCGTGGTCGCCGCGCCTGCCGCGCCCGCTGCCCCGGCCGATTCCATGCTACCCGAGGCCAATGGCTGGAGGCCCGTGGAGCGCACCGAGCCGGCAAGCCCGCGCTCGAAGTCGCCGTCCGAGCTGCGGCGCCTCGCCGACACGCTGCCTTCGCTCCCGCCGGCACCCGAAGTGCCCGTGATCGAAGAGCCGCCGCCGAGCGTGGCCATCGCAGCACCGCCGGTCACCGAGCCCTTGCCGCAGCTTACGATGGCCAGAGGTGCGCCGACGGCGACGTTGCCCACCCTCGCGCAACCCGAACCCGAGGCTCCCGCTTCTACGCCCCTGCCGTCGTCCGAGCGCGCCCCCGAGTCGGCGCTACCCGAGGATTCGGGCGTGTTCGCGGCCGCGGCGTGTCACCCGGTCGATCGCTCGCAGCTCGTCGCTTGTCGCCCGGTCACGGTGCGTCCGACGGCCTACGCGTGCAGCCGCATGCTGTGAGCAGCGGCGCGCGCCCGTGCCGGTCCGGCGCGAGCGTTCACGCCCGGTAACGCGCCTTCGCGCCCTCCGACAGCAGAGCACGTTCGTCGAAGTCGGACGACAGGTCTTGCCGCCTTCGAGGGTGCACGTGCACAAGGCGACCCACGCCCGTCGGGCTTCCAAATCGAGCGACGCCAACAGGAGCGATGCGCGACGATCCGCGCGGCTCTGCCTCGACTCGTGACGCGAAGTCACGAGCGAGCGAGGATCAGCGGCCGCCGATGATGTCCGACGCGGCTTTGCGCTCGATCTCGCTGAACGCTTCGACCACTTTCGACATCATCTCGAACTCGCGCGTCGCGGTCACGAGGGTGGTCATGCCTTCGAGCGCCGAAGCGTTCGAGAGCTCGAGCGACTCGGTCGCGAGATCGGGATCCTTCTCGACGGCGCGGCCTGCTCCGGGCGTGCCGCGCAAGAGCACGGCGCCTTCCTTTTGGAGGGCTTCGGGGCGCGCGAAGCTCACGACCATGAGCTTCGGCCCGGAAAGCTCGCCGTTGACGAGCAGCTCGCCCGTGGGCGAAAGCTTGACGCTGTTCGCGTCACTCGGAACCTTCACGGGCTTCTGGTCGGGGCCCAAGACGATGGCGCCGCCCGCGGTGGTCAGGCGCCCGTCGGCGCCGATCTGGAAGCTGCCGGCGCGCGTGTACCGCACGCCTTGAGGAGTGGAGACGACGAACAAGTCGTCCTTGTTCCTGAGCGCGACGTCGAGCGGTTGGCCCGTCTGGACGATCTGCCCAGGGCGTTTGTCCGGCTCGACCGTGCGGGTCACGGCATAGCGCAGCGACTGGCTCGGAACCGAGCGGCTCGCCGCGACGAGCGTCTGACGAAACAGCGCGCGGTCAGCGCGAAACCCCGGCGTCGTCGCATTGGCAATGTTGCCGGCTGCCACGTCGAGCGCGGATTGTTGTCCGACCATCCCCGACGCTGCAGCCCAAATGCCAGTGCTCATGTGATCGGACCGATCATCAGCAAGTCTCGCGCCAAGTTGTCCGTGGCAGGCGGCAAGCTGCGTTCCACGCAAGATCCTGACAGCGAGTCTCATCCCAAGAAAACTCAGTCAGACTTTTGACGCCGCGCGGTCAGGTGCCTGGCAGGTGATCGGAGCGAATCAGCACGAAAATGGCCTTGTCCTCGCTGGCCTGCTTCTTGCGAACCGCTCGAACGATGCCCTCTGTCGTGGCGCTCCTGCCCAACGTGACCGAGCCGCGCGAGTCTCTCGCGGGAGCCGGTATCGCGAACGTGCAGAAGCTCGCCGACGCGGCGAAGCCGGAGCGGGCGGGCGTCGTCGGCGCCGTGCGCACGCCGCTCACGTCAGAGCAGGCACGCTCGCTCATCGCCGGCGCGCTCGAGCGCATGACCGGCGAGCCGCCGTCGAAAGAGCAAGTCGCGATCCTCACCGCGCAATGGGCGCACGAGACGGGGCGCGGCGCCTCCATGTACAACTACAACTTCGCGGGCATCAAAGGCACGAGCCCCGCGGGCCTCACCGTGATGCAGCGCACGCGCGAAGGCTACGGCGCGACCGAGCGCACGATCACGGACGGCTTCCGCGCCTACCGCACGGCGGAAGACGGCGCGGACGACTACGTGGCGCTCCTTTCGCGTCGTTTCCCCGCGGCGCTCGAAGCCTCCAAAGCGGGCGACCCCGCGGGCTGCGTGCGCGCCCTCAAACAAGCCGGCTACTTCACGGGTGATGAAGTCGCCTACACGCGCTCCGTCACGAACCTCGCGCGTGAGCTCGCCCCCGAGTCGCTCGACTTCGCCCAGCCGAATCTCCCGGCGCTTCCCGTCGATTACGCCGCGCTCGCCGACGGCCGCACCTACCGGACCGGAGACTTCTCCGCGGGCACGCCCTTCGTGAATGACGCGGCGATGAGCGACCACATCCTCCAAGCGGCGCTCCGCGTTCTCGCGGCCCCCACCAAAGAAGAGCGTTCGGGAGCCGCGACCTAAACCCCCGCCCCATGCAACCGTTTTAGGGATTCGGAATTGTGTCTTCGATTCTAGGCATCATCGTCGTGTTCGCCGCCGTGCTGGGCGGCTTCGGCATGGCCGGAGGACCGTTCCCCGTCCTGATCCAGCCGAACGAGCTCATCGTCATCGGCGGTGCGGCCATCGGCTCCGTGCTCACCTCCGCACCCGGCAAGGCGCGTGGCCGCTTCATGCACGCGCTGAAGCGTAGCTTCAAAGACGCGACGCCCACGAAGCAGGACTACCTCGACCTCCTGAAGCTGCTCTACGAGCTCTTCGGCATCATGCGCCGCGAGGGCATTCTCGCGCTCGAGAACCACGTGAACGAGCGCGACAAGAGCACCCTCTTCAAGAAATACCCGAGCATCGTCAAGCGCCACCACGCGATGGACTTCCTCGTGGAAGGCTTGAAGCAGCTCGTGGACGGCTGTCCGGCGAGCGACCTCTCGCAGCTCTTCGACGCGGAGCTCGAGACGCATCACGAGGAGCAGCACGCTCCCGTCGCCCTGATTCGCGGCACCGGTGACGCGCTGCCCGGTCTCGGCATCGTCGCGGCCGTGCTCGGCATCGTGATCACGATGGCCCACCTCGACGGCGGTCCCGAAGTCATCGGCCACCACGTCGCCGCGGCGCTCGTCGGCACCTTCCTCGGCATCTTGCTCTGCTACGGCATGATGGGGCCGCTCGCGAACAACGTGGAGGCGCAGGACGCGGCCGAATCGCGCTTCCTCGGCTGCATCAAGGAAGCGCTGCTCGCCGCCGCGCGCGGCACGACGCCCGCGCTCTCGATCGAGTTCGGCCGGCGCGCCATCTTCTCGGACGAACGCCCGTCGATCGAGGAGCTCGAGAAGGCCTATCAGGAGCTCAAGAAAGCCTCGGCATGAAGCGCGACGAGCCCGTCATCATCATCAAGAAGGTGAAGAAGGGCCACGGCGGTCATCACGGCGGTGCGTGGAAAGTCGCCTACGCCGACTTCGTGACCGCCATGATGGCGCTCTTCATCGTGCTCTGGCTCCTGTCGCAGTCCGACCAGTCGGCGCGCGAGAAGATCTCGCAGTACTTCCGCACGGGCGTGCTTTCCGGCTCGACCTCCGTCCTCAACGGCGGCACCGGTGTCGAGGACAAGGGCTACCTCGACGTGAAGGGTGCGAACGGGGAGGACGAGCAGACCAAGCTGAACGAAGCCGCCAAGAACATCCGCGAAGCGATGAAAACGCTCGCCGCGAGCAACGGCGATTTTGCAAAGCTCGCCAATCAGATCAAGGTTTCGGTCACCGACTTCGGCCTCTTGATCCAGATCATGGACGGCGGCGACGACCTCATCTTCGACGTCTCGAGCGCGGAGCTCAAGCCGGCCTTGATTCAGTTGCTCCAGAAGCTCGGTCCCATGCTCGCGAAGCTCGACAATCAGCTGCAGGTGCACGGTCATACCGACGCGCGGCCGTTTCCGGCTGGGTCGACTCGTAGCAACTGGGGTCTCTCGTTCGAGCGCGCGGACAAGGCGCGCGGCGTGCTCGAAAGGTCGGGCGTCCGCTCCGGCCAAATCACCGGCGTCTTCGCTCACGCATCCAACGCCCCGCTGGTGAAAGACGCCAAGGATCCGCAGAACCGGCGCCTCGCGATCATGGCCGTGCGGAAGGGCTTCGAAGCGGCGCTCGCGTACGGCCAGCTCAAAGATCCGGTGATGTAGCGAGAGCGGAAGTCGCGCGGGTGCGAGCCCGCCCCACATCGTCGTCCGCGCGCTTCGAACATTTTCGTTCAAGCTGCTTGAGATCCAGCCGTACGTGGGGAGTTATGACCACCTCCGATTCGGGTCTGCTGGCTTTGGAGACGCCAGCAGTGACGCCCGACCTGCCGCTCGGACGTGCGTTCAAGCGGGCCATGGATGGCCTGTTCATGGTGTTCCAGCCCATCGTGAGCTGGCGCGAGCGCGAGATCGTCGCCTACGAGGCGCTCGTGCGCACTTGCGAGCCCGAGCTCGCGCGGCCGGATCTCCTGTTCTCCGCCGCCGAGAAGCTCGACATGATCATTCCGGTGGGCCGCCGGATCCGGCGTGGCGTCGCCCAGCTCGTTTCGACGGCGCCCGAGTCCGTGTCGCTCTTCGTGAACGTCCACGGCGGAGAGCTCGCCGACCCCGAGCTCTACGACCCCGAGTCACCGCTCTCGCGTGTCGCCAGTCGCGTCGTGCTCGAGATCACCGAGCGCTGGTCGCTCGATCGCTTCCACGACGTCGGTGAGCGCATCCGTGCGCTGCGTGACCTCGGGTTCCGGGTGGCTGTCGACGATCTGGGCGCGGGGTATGCGGGCCTCACGAGCTTCGCGCGCCTAAGGCCCGAGGTCGTGAAGCTCGACATGTCGCTCATCCGCGGCGTGCACGAGGATCCGACGCGCCAGCAGCTGATCCGCGCGCTCAACGGCGCCTGCCGCGATCTCGGCATCACGGTGGTCGCCGAGGGCGTCGAAACCCGTGACGAGCGCGACACGCTCATCGCGCTCGGCTCCGACCTCCTCCAGGGCTACCTCTTTAGTAAGCCCGCCCGCGCTTTTCCGACCGTCGAGAGCGCGAGCTGGGACGCTCCGGCCCAGGTCCAGGGTTGGCCGGCTCGCACCGCGCAGACCGAGCTCCTCGAGCTCCGCGACGCGCTGAACGCGCTCGTCGGAAGGCTTGGCACCGAAAGCGCTCCTCGCTCCGTGCCGCCCACCGCTGAGCTCGGTGCCCTCGGTCGCCGAGCCTTGCGCAGCGTCGAAGCCCTGCTCGCGACGAATAACCTCCCGTCGCTCGAGCCCGGCTCGCTCTCGCTTCCGGCTCCCGCTGTGGCGATAATCAACAGCCTCGCCAAAATCGCGTAGGCCGAATTCGTACCGCTCTGCCGGAGAAGATCCGAGCTGGCGACAAATTTCCGTGCGGGAGTGGGCCCGCAGCCGCTTCCACTGCAAAAAAGCAGTGTAATTTCCGAGGGCTTCGCCGTTGCGCCCAGTAGGTGGCGGTGGGATAAAGATCGGAACGCCTTAGCGGGCATAGCGCGGTTCGTGGAAGCCTCTGGAGGTCACGCCATGCGGCGCAGTTCGGCCGTTTTAAAGAGCACACTCATTCTCTCGCTGCTGGCCGGCTGCTCCTCGGACGTTGGCCACGACGGCTCGGGGGCAAACACCGGCGGCTCGGGCAACGGCGCCAACGCAGGCTCGAGCGGCTCGTCCGGCGCCGTATCGAACGGGGGCAAGGGTGGCACCAGCGGCACGAGCGGTAGCAGCGGCAACGGCACCTCCGGCTCGAGCGGGAGCTCCGGGTCGAGCGGCAGCTCCGGCTCGAGCGGCAGCTCCGGCACGGGTCCCATCACGAGCGCTCCGCCGGACTGCAAGACGGACCAAGTGGCGCACACGGCGCTCCGCCGGCTGACGCGCTTCGAGTACGCGCAGACCGTGAAGGACCTCTTGAAGGTCGACCCGACGCCGTCCGACGACATTCCGGCCGACGAAGTGACGAGCGGCTACGACAACAACTCGAGCGTGCTCACGATCTCCTCGCTGCACGCCGAGAAGTACGTGCTCGTCTCGGAGACGCTCGCCAAGGCCGCCGTCCAGAACCTGGCGGCGATCGACGGCTGCAACACCGCCATGGGCGAAGAAGCCTGCGCCAAGCAGTTCGCCCAGAAGTTCGGCCGCCGCGCCTACCGCCGCCCGCTTTCGGACGCTGAGATCCAAAACCTCATGACGGCGTACACCGCCGGTCGCACCGACGGCAGCTACGCCGAAGGCATCGAGGTGATGATTCGCGCGGCGCTCCAGTCGCCCGACTTCCTCTTCCGGCTCGAGACGACGGCGCCCACCAACGCAGCCGCCACGCTCGTGCCGCTCAGCCAGTTCGAGCTCGCGACGCGGCTCTCCTACCTCATCTGGGCGACCGGTCCCGACGACGCTTTGCTCGACGCCGCGCAGGCGGGCTCCCTCGCGTCGAAGGATGCCATCGCGCAGAAGGCGCGCGAAATGCTCGCCGATCCGAAGGCCAAGCTCGCGATCGCGAACTTCTTCGGCCAGTGGTCGGGCACGAACCGCCTCTCCATCACGACCAAGAACACGACCCTGTTCCCGAGCTTCACGGCCGCCATGCAGACAGCGATGGAGGCAGAGGTTCCGGCCTTCCTCGACTACGTGTTCTCGGGCGATCACTCGTTCAAGACGCTGCTCACCGCGCCGGTCGCGTTCGTCAGCGGTCCGCTCGGCCAGCTCTACGTCCCCGGCTCACCGATGGTCGGCGCCACGCCGACCAAGATGGATCTCCCGGCGACGCAGGGTCGTGCCGGCATCCTCACGATGGCCGGCTTCATGTCCGTCCAGGGCCACCCGGACCAAACGTCGCCCGTTCTGCGCGGCAAGTTCGTGCGAGCGATGATGCTCTGCGATCCCCCGCCGCCGCCGCCGGACGACGTGAACATCACGCTGCCGACGATCGACCAGGGTGCCACGGCGCGCGAGCGCTTCTCGAAGCACGAGGACGCGGGCGCGAGCTGCAAGGGCTGCCATACGATGATGGATCCGATCGGTCTCGCGTTCGAGAACTTCGACGCGGTCGGCTCGTTCCGCACGATGGACAACGGTCAGCCGATCGATGTCTCGGGCGAGGTCACCGACTCGGACGATCCGGCCCTCCAAGGCGCGTTCACCGGCGTCGCCGAGATGGCGCAGAAGCTCGCGGCGAGCCAAACCGTGAGCGATTGCATGGCGACCCAGTGGTTCCGCTTTGCATCCGGTCGCCTCGAGCTCGAGCAGGACTCCTGCTCGCTCGGGAACATCCGCCGCTCGTTCGCCACTTCTAACGGTGACCTCGTCGAGCTCGTGGTTGCGATGACGCAATCCGACGACTTCTGGTACCGCGCCCCTTTGACGCCGTGATGCGAGGAAAGCCATGAATCCCCTGCGTTTCACCAGAAGGAACCTCCTCCGCGGCTCGCTTGCCGCCACTGCGGCATACCCGCTGCTCGAAGCCCACAAGGTGCAAGGTCAGACCGGCGCCCCCACGCGCCTGGTCGTGATGTCGACCCCGAACGGCACGCGCAACGCCCTGTTCTGGCCTACGGGCAGCGGCGCGAACATCACGCTCAACACGTTCTGCAAGTCGCTCGAGCCGTACAAGAGCAAGCTCACGTTCTTGAAGGGCATCACGCTGAACCCGCAGCTACAGAACGGGTCGCTCGGCGGCAACCTCGGCTCGGAGCACGCGCGCGGCACGGGCGGCATGCTCACGGGCCGTCCGCTCAACGCGGGCACCGATTTCATCAGCTTCGGCAACACGACGTCCGGCTGGGGTAGCGGCCAGTCCATCGACCAGTACCTGGTCGACAAGCTGATGCCGCAGACGGCGTTCCCGAGCTTCCAGGTTGGCGTCCACGTGCGCGATACGCAGGTGCGCGCGCGTATCGCGTACAAGGCTTCGAACCAGCCGATCCCGCCGCGTGAGGCTCCACAAGACGTGTTCAATGCGCTCTTCGGCGGCACGATGGGCGGCACCGGCGGCGGCATGATGGGCGGCGGCGCCACCGACCCCGCGCTCGCACGGCTCTGGGCGCAACGGAAGAGCGTCTTCGACCTCACCATCGCCGAATCCGACCGCCTGAAGGGGCTCGTCGGCTCGGACGACCGCGTGAAGATCCAGGCCCACCAGGACGCGATGCGCGACGTCGAGACGCGCCTCGTCGGCAAGGTGACCACGGGCGATCCCAGCGGTGACCCCACGCCCCCGACGGGCAGCTGCATGGTGCCCACGATCGGCAACACAGACCTCAAGGTCGACGACCAGTACGCGCAGGCTGGCACGATGCAGATGGACATGGCCGCGGCGGCTCTCGCCTGCGACATGACGCGCATCCTCACGTTCCAGTGGTCGTACTCGGAGAGCGAGCACCTCTTCCAGTTCCTGAACAACATTCAGGGCAACCACCACGCCATCTCGCACGACTTCGCGTCGAGCGGGACGAACTACGACGCCTACAACGCGATCCAGACCTGGTACGCGCAGCAGTTCGCCTACTTCCTCGGCAAGCTCGATTCGTACAAGGAAGGCGACGGCACGCTGCTCGACAACTGCATCGTCCTCTGGGCCACCGAGATCGGGGAGTCCACGCAGCACGATCTCACGCAGATGCCGTACGTCTTCGCGGGCTCGGCAGGCGGCAAGATCAAGCCGGCCGGCGTCATCGACTTCACGGCGAGCGGCGGGAAGAAGAAGGACAACAATCAGATGCTCGTCTCCATGGCGCACGCCATGGGCGACGAGAGCCTGACGACCTTCGGCGATCCCTCCGGCCAGACCGGCCCACTCACCGGTCTCACCTGAGACGCCGCGTCCGTCGCGCCCTCGCGCGTGGCGTTGGCCGCGCGCTAGGTGACGCGCGCCAGGCGGCGCTGGATCGTGCGCACGCCGATTCTGAGGCGCCGTGCGGCGCGCAGGCGGTTGCCGTTCTCGAGGGAAAGCGCGGCTTCGATCACGTCGTCGATCGTGTCGTCGAGGGGGCGATCCAGGTGCACCTCGAGCGTGAGCGCCCGCGGCGCGGCGTCGCCCGGTGCGGCGCTCGTCGCGGCTCGAATCGCGTCAGGCAGGTCGACGAGGCGCACCGATTTGCCGCTCCGGAGCAAGCAGAGCTGCTCCACGACGTTCCGGAGCTCGCGAATGTTGCCGGGCCAATCGTGCTTTCGGAGCGCCGCCGCCGCCGTGCGCGAGACGAGCGGCGCCGGGACGCCGTGCCGGCGCGACAGATGCGCGGTCAGCGCGGCGATCAATGGCGGGATGTCGGCGCGGCGCTCGCGGAGCGGGGGAATCGCGAGCGTGATGCCCTGGACGCGATAGTAGAGATCCGCGCGGAAGGTGCCACGCTTCACCTCCTGCTCGAGCGGTCGCAACGTCGCGCACACGAGGCGCACGTCGGCTTCGATCTTCTTCGTGCCGCCGACGCGCGTGAAGCGAAAGCTCTCGAGAAAGCGCAGGAGCTTCGCTTGCATCGGCAGCGGTAGCTCGGTGATCTCGTCGAGAAACAGCGTGCCGCCCGCAGCGGCTTCGACCTTGCCGCGCGCGAGCTCGTCGGCGCCGGTGAACGCGCCGCGCTCGTGACCGAAGAGCTCGCTTTCGAACAGCGTTTCCGGGATGGCGGCACAATTGATGGGCACGAACGGGCTCGCGCTGCGTGTCGAGAGCTCATGAACGCGCCGCGCGAGCACCTCTTTCCCGGTGCCACTTTCTCCGACCAGGCAGATCGGCACGTCCTTGCCGGCGATGCTGCGGAGCGTGCGGTCCAGCCGGCGCATCGCGACCGACGCCATCACCGGCTCGATCTCTCCGCCACTTCGGCGTCGAATGGCCATGATCGTCGAATAAAGTACGCCAATATGGCCGGGTTTGCAAAAGCAGCCGCCGAACAGCCCCTTTTCTGTCACCGCGGCGTGAGACACGGCCGTTTGTCTCTTGGTACGCCGCTTGCTCCTTCTAGGCAGCGACCTCGCTTTGTCCCGCCGGAATTTTCTCAGCTCGTTTTTTCCTCGAAAAGTAGTCACCCCGCGCTGGGTGCCTTTCGGAACGGCGCTGCGTCGCACCTTCACTCAGGGTTACAGCAGAGCGGAACTGCGCGCCGACGCGCTCGCGGGGCTCGTGGTCGGGATCGTTGCGCTACCGCTGTCGATGGCACTCGCGATTGCGGTCGGCGTCGCGCCTCAGCATGGCCTCTACACGGCGATCGTCGGGGGTATCGTCGTCGCTCTCTCGGGCGGCTCGAAATTCCAGATCACGGGCCCGACCGCGGCGTTCGTCGTGATCCTCGCGCCGATCGCTTCGCGCGAAGGGCTCGCGGGGTTACTCACCGCCGGGCTCATGGCGGGCGTGCTGCTCGTCGGCATGGGGATCGCGCGACTTGGACGCCTGATAGAGTTCATTCCGCATCCCGTGACGACGGGGTTTACCGCGGGAATCGCCACCGTGATCGCGACCCTGCAGATCAAGGACGCGCTCGCGCTGCCCGTGGCGCACATGCCCGAGACGTACCTCGAGAAGGTGAGCGCCCTCTGGACGGCTCGCCACGGCGCGTCGGTCTTCGACGCGTGCACGACGCTCGTCACCGTGGGGCTCCTGCTCGCGCTTCCGCGCAAGCTGCCGGGGCTCGTGGCGCGCGTGCCGGGGCCGCTGATTGCCGTCGGTTCCGTCTCGATCGTGTGCGCGGCGCTTGCGGCGTTCGTGCCCGCGTTTCACGTCGCCACCATCGGGTCGCGCTTCCATACGGTCGTGGGCGGGCGCGTCGTCGCCGGCATCCCGCAGGTGCCGCCGCTGCCCGTGCTGCCTTGGGGTATGGGTGGGCTCACGCTCGGCTCGCTGAATCATCTCGCGTCGGCGGCGTTCGCCATCGCGATGCTCGGCGCCATCGAGTCCTTGTTGTCGGCGACGATCGCCGACGGCATGACCGGCAAGAAGCACGATCCCGATGCCGAGCTCGTGGGCCTCGGCCTGGGCAACATGATCGTGCCGTTTTTCGGGGGTATCGCCGCGACGGGGGCGCTGGCGCGCACGGCGACGAACATCAAGGCGGGCGCGCGCTCGCCGCTCGCCGCCGTCGTGCACTCGCTCGTCGTGCTGTCCGCGGTACTCGCCTTCGCGCCCCTCGTCGCCTACGTGCCGATGGCAGCGCTCGCTGGCTTGCTGCTCGTGGTGGCGTGGAACATGTCGGAGGTGCGCCATTTTCTGAACGTCGTGCGCATCGCTCCGAAGAGCGACGTGTTGGTGCTCTTGCTCTGCTACGTGCTCACGGTGCTGTTCGACATGGTGATCGCCGTGTCCGTCGGCGTCGTGCTGGCGGCGCTTCTGTTCATGCGGCGTACGGCCGAGCTCACGCACTCGCGCGTGATCGAGGGGACGCGGAGCGAGTCGGAGCACGAGCTCGTCCCCGGCGTGGCGCTCTACGAGATCGCCGGACCGCTCTTCTTCGGCGCCGCGCAGAACGCGATGGGCGCGCTCGGCAGCATCGGAGCCGACACGCGCGTGATCGTGCTCGCGCTCGGCGGCGTGCCGTCGATCGACGCGACCGGGTTCGTTGCGCTCGAGAGCGCCATCACGCGCCTGCGCTCGCTGAAGAAGATGGTGGTGCTCGCGGGGCCGTTGCCCCAGCCGCGCAGCGTATTCGACAAGGCGAATCTGCCCGTCCATCACGAGCACGTGCGCTTTGCCGAAACGCTGGCCGACGGTCTCGCGCTCGCACGCGACCTGGTTCGCGCGAGCGAGTCGAGCGCCGGCACGGGCACCGGGGCGACTCCCGCGTCGCACCGAGCTCCGACGCTGCCGCCGCCCGCCGCGACTGTCGTGTGAAATCGCGCGCCGCCGCCGCCTCGCGGCTGGCTGCGGCTACACTCGCCGCATGGTGCAGCCGACCAAGCCGAAACCGGACGCTCTGAAAGCGGAGGCGGCGATTGCGAAGCTCGCGCTCGCGTACCCCGACGTGATCGAAGAGAACCCTTGGGGGCATCGCGCCTTCAAGGTGAAGAAGAAGACTTTCCTGTTCCTCGGGGCGGACGGGGAGGGCGTCTCCCTGTCGGTAAAGCTGCCGCACTCCGGGGTCGCGGCGCTCTCGCTCGAGTACACGGAGCCGACGCACTACGGGCTCGGTAAGAGCGGGTGGGTCACGGCGCGCTTCACGCGGGGGAGCGACGTGCCGCTGCCGGTCGTCGCCGAGTGGCTGAAAGAGAGCTTCGAGGCGATCGCCCCTGCCAAGCTCAAGGCCAAGCAAGCCCAGGGCGCCAAGGCGAAGGCGAAGGCGGCTCCCAAGTCCGAGCGCCGCCCCTCGGCGGGTTCGAAGCTGAAAACGAAAGCGAAGACGCGCGCGAAGGCGAAATCGCGTGCGAAGACGAAGGCACGGCCGAAAGGGGCATGAAATCTGTCGCAGAGCAATCAGGCGCCCGGTCTCGTCGGCGAGACGTGGCTCCACGAGGGCGTCTACCTCGACGTGACCGGGCGGCTCGCGGCGCCGCACGGCTGGCGGCTCGCGCCGGCTGGCGGCGATCGGCCCGTGCTCGAAGCGTGGTCCGCGCCGCCTCCGTTTGCGCTCGCGCGCACTCAGTCCAAGAGCTGCTTCACGTTGCCCACGGCAAGGGCGAGCGCCGCACGCCCGTCGCCCACGAAGCCCTCGCCCGCTGGCTCGTGGTAGCCGATGAGCGTCCGACACGGCCACGAGAGGATCTGCTTCCAGCACGCGCTCACGAGCTTCGGATCGCTGACCTTGCGCGCCTGATCCTGAACGAAGACCGTCTCCGCCTTCATCATGCCCCGCAGCATGAACGGGAAGCCTTTCACGGTTTCCTTCGAGAGGATCCAGCCGAGGTTCTCGCCGCCGATGACCGTGCCCGTCGCGCGGTGACAGAGCCAGAGCTCGTCCACCGGCATCTTGAGCGACATCATCTCCTTCATCACGCGGAACATGGCGCCGAGGCCGTCTTTGCCGCCCTCGAACGGGCTCACCATGTCGGGGAAGCCGACCAGCCCGCGGAACAGCACCGCATCGAGCTGACCGCGGAACTGCGGGAGCGGATCGTCCGCGTCCATCAGCCGCACGCGACCTCCCGCGAGGAGCTTCTTTCCGCCGCTGGTGTTAGGAATACGCACCGGGCCGACCAGAACGTCGGCCGTCGTGAACTCGTCGCGCCACGCGGGCATCAAGAGGTGATGCCCCCCGCCCGGTGACAGGATGTAGCGAACGACGAGCCCCGTCTGGCGCTCGATGCGGCGCACCTCGGGGATCACGCGCGCGTCGACGCCGTTCGACACGACGAGCACGTCCTCGCCGCGCTCGGTGTCGTGCAGGCGAAAGATCAGGCAGCGGTTGTTGACGACCGGCTGCATCTTCATGAAGCCGGGGCGGTGGTGGGTGCCGATCATCCAGAAGCCCTCCGCGACCTCGACGGCGCGGAAGTATTCCTCACGGCGAAGCTCGATCGTACGGTCGGATGTCAGGGATTGAGTCATGGGCGTGTCCTCCGCCCAGATGTACGAGCTTCCGCCGGATCCGGACGATGGGGCAGATGCCCCATACGCCGCGCAACGCGGCATTCAGGCTCCGATCAGGCCCCGCTCGAGCCCCACCATCGTCGCTCCCGCGCGGGTCGTGACGCCGAGCTTCTCGTAGATGTGCTCGAAGTGCGTCTTGATCGTCGACGGGCTGACGACGAGGATCTCGGCGATCTGCGGCCCGGAATTGCCCTCGGCCGCAAGTCGCAGGACCTCCAGATCGGA
>DATMCL010000088.1:0-3846 GCA_035558375.1 Polyangiaceae bacterium | reverse complement strand
TCTTGGGGGTCGTAGGTGGCGGTGCGGGTGCCGTTTTGGTCGTCGGTGGTGATGCGGTTGTCGTTGGCGTCGTAGGTGTAGGCGCCGATGACGGTGTTGCCGCGGGTGACGGTGGTGAGGCGGCCGCGGGAGTCGTAGCTGAAGGCTTCGGTGTGGGCGGAGCCGTCGAGGGTCTCTTGGCGAGTGACTATGCGGCCGAGGTCGTCGCGCGTGAGCTCGACGGCGTAGAGGGGAAACGCGCTGACGCTGGTGTCGAAGGTGAGGGGCTCGCCGAGCTGGCTGTAGGTGATAGCGGTATCGACGGTGCCGAGCGTGATGCCGGTGACGAAGCCGGTGGTCGGGTCGCGGGTCACGGTTTCGCTGCCGACGCCGGTGAGGAGGCCGTCGCCGTCGTAGGTGTGGGGGATGGAGCTCGAGCCGACGATCTCGGCGCTGGGGCGGAAGAAGGCGTCGAGCGTCTGCGTCACGCTGCCCGGCACGGCGCCGGACCACGTGGTGCCCGTGCGAATGTCGCCCGTGTACGTGAAGGCAAGGGTTTCTTCTGGGCCCGCGAGCGAGGCGAGGAGGCCCGTCGTTGGGTCGTACGTCAGCGTCGTGAGGTCGGTGCCGTCGCTGAAAGAAGCGAGGCGTCCGGCGCTGTCGTAGGTGTGCTGGATCGCGCCGCCGCTCGGGAAGGTGACGGTCGCGAGCTGGTCGTCGCCGTTGTAGGCGTAACGCGTCGAGGGCTTGGAGACGGTGCTCGTCTTCGGAGGGTCGTAGGAGAGGAGCTGGTCGCCGGGGGCGAAGCTGAATGCGTGCTCGGGCTGTTCCGGCGGCGTGACACCGACGAGGTTGCCGTTCGCGTCGAAGGCGGTCGCCAGGACGCTGCCGTCAGGAAGTGTGGTGGTGAGGGGGCGACCGACGGCGTCGCGGGCAAATTTGGTCTTTTCGCCGAGCGCGTTCGATTGGGAGGCGAGGTAGCTCGAGGCGTACTTGAGCGTGGTCGTGCGGGCGTCGTGATGTACGGCGACGAGTCGGCCGTTCGCGTCGTAGTCGAACAGGGCGGGCGTGAGGTTACCCACCTGCACGCTTTGTAGCTGGCCCTTTTCGTCGAGGGTTTGAACGACGGTGCGGCCTTCCGGCGAGGTGAGGGTGCGGGTCGAGGCGGACGCATTCCACGTGTCGCGCCAGGTGAGGCCGTTGACGCTCGAGCTCGTTTCGAGCGTCGTGACGCTCAGCGGGTCGTTGCGATCGGCGAGCGTGACGCTGCGGCGCTCTTCGCGGATTTGCTGCGGTGCGCCCGAGCCGGCAAGCGCGATGACCTGCGAGTGTATCGTGGGAGCCTGCAGGCCGAAGCGCGGATCACCACCGAGCGTGGTGGTCACCGTTCGCGTGGGCGTCTTCTCGACGATCACGCCTTGGTCGATCGTCCAGGTCGTGACGAGCCCTGCAGGGCCCGTGATGGTGCGAGCGACGGTGTTCTCGCTCGGGTCTCGCACCTCGTACTTGTGGGTGACACCGAGCGCGGTGCTGAGGGTCACGTCGTAGTCGCCGCTCGGCTGATTCTGGTCTTTGCGGACGAGCTTTTTGAAGCTGCCGCTCGGCGTGGTGTCGCGCGTGAGACGGCCGAGCTCGTCGTACTCGAAGGAATGAACGTCTTTGCCGCCGCGGGGCTCGGTCAGCGACGCGAGCAGGCCAGTCGCGCGGTGAGCCAGGCGGGTCGTCTCGTCGTTCGCGTTGGTGACGGTCGCGAGGTAGCCGGCGTCGTCGAGCGCAATGGTCGTGGTTTCACCGAAGGGGCCGACGATGGCGCTCAGGGCGCCGGCCCTCGTGCGGTCGAACTGCGTGGTGTTGCCGAATCGATCCGCGGCGGCGGTGAGACGGCCCGCGTCGTCGTAGCTGAACGTGAAGAGCTTCTGGCTCGTGAGCGCGTCGAGCGTGCTCAGGTGGCGCCCCGCGGAATCGAAGACGAACACCTCGCGGCCATCGTCCGACGGCAGCACGGTGGTGCCCGCGGCGAATTGTGGCATGGGCGGGACCACGCGGCGCACGCGATTGCCGTTCGTTTCCGCGATGTAGAGGCTCCCGTCGGGGCCTACCGCCGTGCCGGTCGACATGCCTTCCAGGTAGCCGCGCACGGCTGGGCCGTTGTCACCCGTTGGCGAGCCTACCCCACCCGTGTTCTCGTCGACGACGATGTGGAGCAGGCCGTTCGAGCGTATCTCGAGGACCCTGCGAATCGCGCTGCCAAAGAAGATGCTGCCATCGGCGCCAGTCGACAGAGCCCTTGGATAGAGCAGACCGACACCGATCGGGGACGCTCCCTCGACGAGCTCGTCGCCGCCCTGCGCGCCCGCCAGGATTCGAATGATGCCGCTCCCGTCGACTCGCCACACGACGTCGGGGCTGTCGCCCCCGATGAGTACTTCACCCGTGGGAGTGACGGCCAGACTCAAGATTGTGCCGAGGGGTGCCTCCACGGCGGGGCCGCCGTCCCCGGGCGGAGGATACGTGTTGGTGCCCTCCCCGTTCCCGGCGAAGCGCGAGATGATGCCGTCCGGACCGATCCGCCGCACGGTACTGGAGCGCCACTCACTGATGTAGAGACTGCCGTCGGGGCCGAGTGCGAGCGCAGTTGGATCGATGGCTGCGTCGAGCGCAGGGCCGCCGTCACCCGTGGAGTCGAAGTCGCCGGTCCCAGCGACGGTGCGGATGAGGCCGTCGGTGCCGATGGCGCGCACCCGGTGTTCCCCCGCGACGTACAGCGTGCCGTCCGGCGCGAGCGCGAGCGCGATGGGAGAGATGTTTGCTTCCGTCGCGGGAACGCCGTCATCCGGGAGCCCTCCGTCGGGCGTCCCTGCGTAGGTCGAGATGATGCCGTCCGGCGCCACCTTGCGAATGAAGTCGTCCTCGGCGACGAACAGCGTGCCGTCGGGGGCCAACACGACGCTTTGGGGTGCCTCGATGTAGGCCTGGTCGGCGGGGCCTCCATCGCCGCGCGCCGGCAAGTCGGCGACACCTCCACCGACGACGGTCGTGATCACGTCTGCATTGCCGATTCGCTGTGGCGTGCGTTGCTCGCCCGTACCGAGAAACACGGTCTGACCGCTGACATCGAGCACGTGGTTCTGGTCGATCGTCCAGCCGCCGAACCCGAGCGGCTCGGTCCGAAGCGTTCCGAGCTCGGTCTGTACGGTCTGCCAGAACGTGAGCTCCGTTTTGGCGGCGTTCCCGGTGATGGGCGCGCCGTTGCCGTTGTAGCCGAAAATCGGCGTTTCCTCGTACGAGGCGGCATAGACGTAGCCGATGCGGGCCACGAGTTGCTGCTTGCCCTGGAGCTCTCGTCCGTAGGCGTCCTTGCCGTCCCAGTCGAAGGTGTCGACGAGGTCCGTTGCCGGCGCGTAGCTCCTCGTGTGGAGCTGTCCTCCGATGGATAGCTCCAGCTCGATGCGCATCAGGCTGGGCGCGATTTGGTCGCCGGAGAGCTTCAGCCGAGCACGTCGCACGTCGGCGCGTCCGGCGGTGCGTTCGCTCTGGTAGCGAAGGGCGAAGGGGGTGCCCGAGATCGGCAAGACTTCGCCCAAGGTCTGGCGCTCGCAGCCGATGATGGATCCCGCTTGCGAGCTCTGACAGCCCCCTCCATTACCGTGAGCGACGTCACCGTTCGGATCTTGGGCGTCCTTCGGCGGGAAGATGCCCCAGTTCTTGTCCCAGAACGAAAAGTGCGGCGTGAGCGTGCGCCACACGGACGCGCCCGCTTCGTAGCGACTCGCGAGCAAGCGCAGCTCGTCCGCGCTGATACCCAGAGTCTCGAGCGTGCTCGCGGAGTCCGCGGCGCCGTCGCCGTCGGAGTCGATCGTCGCGCTG
>DATMCL010000087.1:0-9210 GCA_035558375.1 Polyangiaceae bacterium | reverse complement strand
GACGTGCCGCTCGGTGACCCCTTCCCGTTCGACGAAAACAAGACCGTCCGCGTGCTCGTGCTGACGACGACCAAGACCGCCAAAGTCAGCATCAGCGCCGACTAAAACGGCCCCCGAACTAGAGCTTGCCCTTCAACCGCGCGAGCAGCTGCAAGGCCTCGAGTCCCGTGACGCGATCCGTATCGAGCGCGCGCAGCGTGGCTAGCACCTCGCGCTCCGCCGGGCTCGCGCCGTCCGGGGTCGCGAAGAGCGGCAGCTGGTCCTTGCTCGCTGCCGTCGTCTTCTTCGCCGGCGCGCTCGCCTGTCCGCCTCCCTCGAGCGTCGCGAGGATGGCCCGCGCGCGCGCCAGGACCGGCTCCGGCAATCCCGCGAGCTTCGCGACAGCGACGCCGTAGCTGCGACTCGCCGCGCCGCGCGCGAGCCGATGCAGGAACACGACGTCGCCGTCGAGCTCGCGCGCGCTCACCGAGTAGTTCGCGACGTGCGTGCTCGCTTCCGAGAGAGCCGTGAGCTCGTGGTAGTGCGTGGCGAAAAGAGCGCGGCAGCCGACGGCTTCGTCCAGGTACTCGGCCACGGCCCAGGCGATGGAGAGGCCGTCGAAGGTGCTCGTGCCGCGCCCGATCTCGTCCAAGATCACGAGCGAGCGGCGCGTCGCCCCGCGCAAAATCTCAGCAGTTTCGCGCATTTCGACCATGAACGTGCTCTCGCCGCGTGCCAGGTTGTCGCTCGCCCCGACGCGCGACAGCACGCGATCGACGAGGCCGATGCGCGCCGAGCGCGCCGGCACGTAGCTGCCCATCTGCGCGAGGATCACGGCGAGCGCCACCTGCCGGAGCAGCGTGCTCTTGCCCGCCATGTTGGGGCCCGTCACGAGCCACAGCCGCTCGGCGTCGAGCGACAGGCTCACGTCGTTCGGAACGAAGCGACCTTGCGCCGAGAGCCGCTCGACCACCGGGTGCCGCCCGTCGCGGATCACGATCTCGTCGGACGCGTCGACGCTCGGGCGTGCGTAGTCGTAGCGGTGCGCCGTGTCTGCGAGCGCCGCCGCCACGTCCCAGCGCGCGATCAGCGCAGCGAGCTGCTTCACGCGCTCGCTCTCTGCTCCGGCGCGCGCCACGAGGGCCTTCAGGAGATCGAGCTCGCGCTCGCGGTGGCGCTCCTCCGCGTGCAGGATGCGATCGGCGAGCTCGTCGAGCTCGGGCGTCGTGTAGCGCTCGCCGGTGGCGACCGTCTGCTTGCGGCGAAAATGCTCGGGAACACGCGCTGCGTGCGCGCGCGTCACCTCGATGTACCAACCGAAGACGCGCGTGTACCGGAGCTTGAGCGTCGGGATCGCCGTCTCTTGCTTGAGCCGCCCCTCGAGCTCGACCATCCGCTCCGCGCCGGACTTCGTGAGCACGGCGAGCTCGTCGAGCTCCGCATCGTAACCCGGGCGAAAGACCGAGCCGTCCTTCGGCTGCTGCGGTGGGCGCTCGACGAGCGCTCGCTCGAGCTCTGCGCTGAGCTCCGCAACGCGGTCGACCGGCTCTGCGAGCCCGAGGCACTCGCGCCCCGCGGGCTCGTGCAGCGTCTCGAGAACGTCCGCGCTGCGCGCTGCGCCCGACAAGCCGTCACGCAGCGCTCCGAGCTCACGCGGCGTCGCTTCGCCGAGCGCCGCACGCATGGCGAGCCGCTCGAGGTCGCCGACCCCGCCGAGGGCCGCGCGGAGCTCGGCCCGCAGCCGCGGGTTTTGCACGAAGAGCTCGACCTGGTCGAGCCGGCGCCGGATCCTCGCCACGTCGGCGAGCGGCGACAACAGGCGGCGGCGGAGCAGCCGTGCGCCCGGCGGCGTCACCGTGCAGTCGAGCACGCCAAGCAGCGACGCGGCCCGACCCGCCGGGCTCTCCACGAGCTCGAGGTGCTCCTGCGCCGTGGGATCGATGACGAGCGTCGAGGACGGCTCGAAGCGCACGATGCGGCGCACGGGCAGCGCCACACCCGGGCTGCAGGCGCGCGCGAACCGGAGCACGCGCGCCACCGCGCGGCGCGCCGCCACGTCGACCGTCGCGGCCTCCGCCGCGAGCTCGCCGAGCGCCTCCGGCACGGCGCTATCCGCGAGCGGCGGATCCTCGCGCAGGGCCGTTCGACCCAGGGCGGCGACGCCGGCGCGCGTGCCCTGCACGAGCTCGGGCGATAGGTCCCCTTCCGTGCCGAACAGCACCTCACGCGCGTGGGCGCGTCCGAGCTCAGCGAGCAAGAGCGCCGGATCGGGAACGCTCGCGGCAGCGAGCTCCCCGGTCGAAAGATCGAGCAGCGCGAGACCGACCCGCTCGCTCCCGAGCTCGATCGCGGCCAGGTAGTTGTTGGTGCCCGCGTCGAGCTGGTCGCGATCGGTGATGAGCCCGGGCGTGATCACCCGCACCACTTCGCGCGGGACGATGCCCTTCACCTTCGAGGGGTCTGCGAGCTGCTCGCAGAGCGCCACCTTGTGACCGAGCTCGAGCAGCTTCGCCACGTAGCCTGCAGCGGCGTGGTGCGGCACGCCCGCCATCGGGATCTCGTCCGGCTTGCCGCGGTTGCGGCTCGTGAGCGTGAGATCGAGCAGGCGAGCGCCGAGGACGGCGTCATCGCCGAACATCTCGTAAAAATCGCCGAGCCGGAAGAAGACGATCGCGTCCGGATGGGCGCGCTTGGCCGCCGCGTGCTGTTGCATCACGGGCGTCGCCTTGGCGTTCACGGCTTCAAAATACCGGCCAGGGATCCTGGATCAAGAGCGTATCGAGCGTCATGAGCGATAGGCCGAGGCTCGCGCCGTCCACCACCATGATGCTCTCGTACTCGGGCACGTAGGCGATGTGCTGCGGCAAGACCACGCTCGACTGCGCCGTGAGGGAGCCCGTGAGCGGGTAGAACCCGCCGGTCTGGTCCCACACGAAGGCCATGTCGCGAACGCTCGGCAGCTTGCCGCGGTAGACGGCGAAGCGCGACGTGAGGTTCTCGAAGATGCAATTGGGCGCGCCGTTCGGCTCGTTCAGGCTGATGCCGCGCGTGAACTTCTCGTTCGCGTCGGAAACGTACGGATCGTAGCGGCACGGACCGTCGTCCGCCGTGCCCGGACCGACACCCGTTGCGCGGCACGCGTCGGCCGTCTTTTCCGGGCCGCAGGTGTCCGTGGTCGCGAGCTCGAACGCGCGGTTCTTGAACCAGCGCTTTTGCGGGTTGCAGTCGCGGATGCAGCGGTCCAGGTTGCGGTGATCGACGACGGTGTCGTGGAGCCACGGCGTGCCATTCGTGAGCACCCACTGGTTGGCGCCCCGCACGGTGTACTTGACCCCGGCCGGGAAGCAGTACGCGACGGCGACTTTGATCTTGTCCGGGAAAGCGTCGTGGGCCGCCTGTTGCTCCGCCAGCAGCTGCTCCTCTTGCGCCCGCTCGACGGAACCTTCGTCGAAGCGCGACGGATCGGCGGTGACGAGCGGCAGGCTCCGCGGGCGGATCACGAGATGGTCCTGGTACGCCTCGAGGATGCGGAAATCGCGATTGGATTCGAGGTCTTCCGCCTGTCCCGGTGGCGGCCCGAAGATCTCCAGGCACTCCTCGCGCCCGCCTCCGGCGACGCCGCGCAACGACTGCCAGTACGGATCGGTGAGCGACGGGAAGTCCCCCGTGATCTGCACGTAATCCGCGTGGCCCTTGGCCTTGTCTTCGTCGTCCCCCTCCGCGAAGTCGCGCGCCGCCTGGTCCGAGAGCCCGAGCATCTCGCGCGCGTAGCTCGCCATGGCGTCCACGTCGTACACGGAGTTGCCGCAGTAGAACGCCGCGGGATCGCTGAGGACGCCGTTCATGCCGGGCTCGAGTCCGAGGCCGCTCAGATCGAAGAAGCCACTCTGGTAGTCGCCACCCACGACGCGCCCCTCGTAGACGAGCACGTTGTGGTCGCCGGCTAGGTACGAGCGCGGCTCGCTCGGCGGCAGCGTGAGGCCGTTCTGATCCTGGTCCGACGTCGGAGCGGTGGGTAGCTCCGTGCTGGAGTTCCCCTGCGTGTAGAGCGTGGTTCCGACGTACACCTCGGGGGGTACGCCCGCGCCGCCCTCGGGCGACGCGAAGGGCACGGCCAGGAGCTTCGGCCGCTCGTCGACCTTCACCTGGGTCGCGGAGCGCGCCGGCTCGAAGCGCGGTAGCGCTCGCAGCGCCGGTGCGCCGATGCCGAGCGTCGCGTCCGCCAGCCCGAGCAAAGCCGAGCGCGTCCGGTGAGGCTGCACCATGTTGCAGCTCGCCTCGCCCGTGACCGTTTTCGTGCCGCCTTCACCGTCCGGGACAGGCTGGCCAGAGTCATCGAGCGTGTAGGTGTAGAAGGCGATGTCGGCCGGGTCGTTGGCGCAGCCGCGAAAATCCGGCGTCGACGAAGCGTTGGCGCCGATCGGCCGCCGGCACTTGTGATCGAAGTCGTCGACGTCAACCACGTAGACCTGACCATTCGTGAGCAGGACCAAGCCGAAGAGACCGCGCAGCAGCTTGGGGCGGGCGCCCTGGGTATGGTCGGCGCTCGACCGGTACTGCACCTCGGCCGGCGGGGGATTGAGCGGTAGCGACGGATCGGGATCGCACTCCGTGCCGAGCTCGGCCACGCCCGTCGCCGGATCGGAATCGGCGAGGTCGCGCAACGCGAAGGTCAGATCGGCGATGGGGGCCGGAAACTGCAAGCGGTCGGCCGATTCCCGCGGCTGCTTCGGCGAGCCAGGCCGCACGATCGGCGTGCGATCCGTGACGCCGTCGCTCACGTCGAACATCAGCACGCTCGAGCTCGGCTGGTCGTTCGAGTCGACCGCGTAGACGTATTGCTTGCCCGCGGGCGTGACCGGCGTGACGGCCACCCGGGACGTCGTGACCGCACGCCACGGCGCCACCAGGGACATCGGCAAGAGCGGGGGCAGCTCGTGCGCGCCGCACACGGAGGTTGTGTCGAGCACGTGCACCAGCGGGACACCGAGATCGCCGACGAACAGCCGCTCGTCGCTGGCGCCAAAACCGGACGGCCGTGACCGAGCGGCGGTGCCCGGTGGCGAGGTCGGCGGCTCCAGCATGCAGCGCTCGAATCCGTCGAGATCCGGCGGCAGCTGCTGCTTCTGCCCGCTCGAATCGGGAGCGCTCGAGAGCACGATCTCGCGGTCGATGGCGCAGGGCTCGAAGCTCCCGGGCTCCCGATCGAGAATCGCCTGGGCGTCGAGCACCACGAGCCGGCCTTCGTCGGGCAGCGCGACCACGAGCTTGCGGCGACCGCTCGGGCCCTCCTCGGTCGTCAGGTTAGCGGCGCAATCGCGGCCGTTCGGCATCCGGCACTCGAAGCCGCCGCCCTCGAGCGCAACCCATTTGCCGTAGTGCGGGTATTCGCCCGGGCCTGCCGTCGCCGTGCACTCCTCGGCGCTCGCCGCGTCGACGACGGAGTAACGCGTCCCGCCCGGCGGCTCCTTGCTTTCCGGCGTCGTTCGATCGGAGCACGTCTCCGAAATGGTTCCGTCCGCCGCCGGGGGCTCGACGAGCAACGCCATCTCGCCCGGAGCCGAAGGCAGGCGGCAGGCCGGGAAGGTGGTCACGTCGCGCTGCGACTGCGGGATCCCCTGGGCGATCGAGGCCACCTTGGGCGGGCCCAGACAATCCGTGGGAATGGCGCTGATCCCCGTCTTCCCTGCGCTCGTGAGGCCGACGAAGCTCGCGATGCCGCCCGGCGTGGTCACGATGTCCCCGGGCCGGCTCGGCAGGCGCAAGAAGTTGTAGCCGGGGATCGTCAGGTCGTTGTCGACGACGATCGCGTTCTTCACGTCGACGATGGCGATCTCGTCCGTCGCGGTCTGCGTGACCAGCGCGTCGAGCAGGGTTTGC
The DNA here is from genome assembly GCA_035558375.1 of Polyangiaceae bacterium. Taxonomy (GTDB): domain Bacteria; phylum Myxococcota_A; class Polyangia; order Polyangiales; family Polyangiaceae; genus PMG-095. The sequence continues at coordinate 3,351 of DATMCL010000087.1, read as the reverse complement.
GCCGGGTCGTTGTCGACGTCGGGGCAGCGATCCCGCGGCACGCCGCTCTCGACGCCGCGGCAGACGAAGGTGACCTGGTTGCTCGCTTGCAGCGAGCGGAGCTTGGCCTCGACGGTCTGCTGATTGCAGCCGTAGCTGGCGAAGACGAGCGGCAGCGCAAACGCCCCGAGCCCGAGGCCGTTCCGAACCCCGTTGCGGTTCACTTGGACGACCTCGGTGCCACGGGCCGTTCGATGCTGCCGATGATCGCGCCGTAGGTGCGGGCATGCCGCTGATCGAGGTCAACCACGCCGATGTACGAGTCGGTGAAGTGCGCGACGTAGCCCAACGCATGCTCGGCGTCGACCACGAAGGCCTGCGGACCACGCCCCGTCAGGATCTCCGTGTCGATGCGCTGCCGCTCGATGTCGTAGACGACGACGCGGCGCGAATCGAAGCAGACGGCGAACGCCCGTCGCTCGCGCTCACCCTTGGTGTTCACGATCGGGCCCACGATCACCCGCGCCGGCCCGTAGCCGAGCGCCATCGCGAGCTGAATGGCCGGGATGTCGAGCGGGCCCGGCTGCTCGAGCGTTTGCCGCTGCGTGTGTCCGACGAGCAGGCTCGGCGGCGCGCGGTTCGTGACGAGCACGTCGAGCGGCACCGCGGCCGCGTTGTTCAAGCACGCGAGGTAATCGGGATTGTCCAGCGAGCAGGCCGGATCGGCGGCACAGGAAAGGTCGATGCCGTAGCGGTCCGCGCAGCGCTGCTCCTCCACACGCCGGAGCGACCCGTCGATCGCGAGGCCGCGCGAGTCCGAGCCGTTGGCGTTCGCCAAAATGCGCACGGCCTGGACGGCCTTCGTGTACGGCCGCGGTGGGTTCGAATCGGCGTCGTCGAAGACGCGCACGAGCGTCAATTGGGGGCTGCCTCGGAACGAGGTCAGAAAATCGGGACCCTCCGTGTGGCCCGCGACGAGGTCCGCCCACGATCGCGGCATCGCGCCGATGCCCATCGGCTGACCGTCGCTGAACTGGAGCGTGAACTGGTAGGCCGGACCGTTGTCGATACCGGAGCCCTCACCCCAGGTATTCTGAAACAGCCCGAGCGCCGACGACGTCTGGTTGGTGACCATGACGAAGCGCGCGGTCTCGTCTGCGTCGATGCCGAACGGCTCGGGCAAGAGCGAGTCGCCGCGCGTGTTCTCGACCGCGGGCTGGTTGCCGCGCCGGTGATCGCTCGCGCATTCGCCGTCCTGGCCCGACTCGGATTGTCCGCATTCGAGGCGCCCCGGAACGCCACCGCGCTCGAGCACGTCGATCCAATGCAGCGTGGCATCGCCACGCACCGGCACGAACAGGCGTCCCTGCTCCGTCCCCGCCGCGGTCGGCGGCCGCGTTCGATACACGATGTCCGTCGCGAACGCGCCCACCCGCACCGAGTCCACGAGGATGCCGTCGCGCTGAGGCAGGATGAAGCGACAGCGACCTGGGTAGAGCTGGCGCTCCGCGGGGCTCAGCTCACCGAGCGTGCCGCACGGGCCCTGGTAATTGCCGGTGTCGGCGACGCACCAGTAGCTCCACGCCCGGCCCGCCACGGGCTCCTCATCCGGCGCCGGAGCGTCACAGCGCGGCTTCGCCGGATCGGTGCAGTCGGCGTCGGCGGCGCACGTTTGCGGGAGCCGCGAGCGCAGCGCGTCGAGGTTCCAGCTGACGACCGTGCCGGAGTTGTATTGCAGGTCGAAGTCGCTGTTCGCGATGAACAGGTGCGACGCGTCGGCATCGAGCGCGAGTCCGACGGGAAAGTAGACGCTTCGATCCGTGGGCGGGTCGACGCCTTCGCCCGACGGGAAACAACCGCCGAGCAGCAAGAAGAGAGCAAGCGACGCGCGGGGCGCCATAGGGCGGCGGAGCGTAGAGGCTCGACCTCGACTCAGCAACCCCGCTCGCTAACGCCGCGGCCGAAAGAGCGTTGCGGAGAAAGCTCAGAGCTCGAGGATGACGATGCCGCGCTCGGTGTCATCCTCGCGGCGCTCGTCGCCCGGGCGCCGCTCGCGAGCAGGCGGGTACGCGTCCTCGGGCAGCTCGAGCCTCGGCTGCTCGAGCTCGTGCTTGCGGCTCTCTTCCTCTTCCCGACGCCGAATTTGGTCGATGATGAAGGGGGGGAGCATCGCTTCTGCTTTCGTCTCCTGCCGCTTACCGGGCGCTCTAACTAATCTAGCCAGGGTATACGCCCGGTCAAGTTCAGGGTTCCACCAAAAGCGAAAGTTCGCTTCCCTGCCTTCCGTGCCGGGGTTTTCCGGCCTCGCGGCCGAGGGGCGCCACGAAAAACCTCGCGTCAACGCTTTCGGTCCCACGTCGTCTCGGTGCGTCACGTCTCATAATACGGCGCACTTGGAAGGAAAGTTATCCCCGACCAGCCGCCACCAGGCGCAGCGCGAGAAATGGCTAGGCTTTCTCGGGGTGATCATCGCCTGCCTGCTCGTCGCTCGCGTCGGTCGCGCCGCCTTCGAGGTGAGCCACACGGACTGGGAAGGCACGAGCGAGCTCCTCGAGCTCAGCCGCGCCGAGCTCGGCCGCGCGCGGGTCGAGATCGTCGGGACGCTCGACTACGGCAAGCTCGATCCGTCCGACGGCATCCTCATCTTGCACCCCACGATCGACATCGACGCCGGCCAGATGGACGCCTTCCTCGAGGCCGGCGGACGGCTCGCCTTGCTCGACGACCGGGGTCGCGGGACGAGCTACCTCGGACGCTATCGCATCCAGCGCATCGAAGCCCCGCTGCGCCCGGCCCAGATGCTGCGCGGCAACCCGAACCTTCCGATCGCCGTCCCCGTGCTCCAGGAGGTCGCCGGGCAGGAGCAGAGCCGGCACCCGACCATGCGCGACGTGGACCGGATCGTCGCGAACCACCCGACGGCGCTCACGCATCAAAAGCTCACGCCCGTGCTCGAGATCCCGGCCACGGGCGAGCCGAACGCGACGTTGGCGCTGACCGGCGTGATCAAGCGCGGCCGCGTCTTCGCGATGGGCGATCCTTCGGCGCTCATCAATCTCATGCTGCGCTACCCGGGCAACCGAGCTTTCGCCCGGCACCTCGTGCAGTACCTGCTCGATCGTGAGGACCGCCCGGACAAGAACGGCAAGCTCTACATTCTCGCGAACGGCTTCGTGCAGCGCGGTCACTTCGGCGGCAACCGCGGAGCGCTGGGCGACGTCGCCGACGCGCTGAGCGGGATTCGCGAGGCGTTGCGCGCCGCGGGCGATTCGGGAGTCACCGGAACGTTCGCGGTGGTCCTCGCGGCGGTCGCGCTCGCGATTGCTCTCGCGTGGTCGCTCGAGCACGCCTTGCGGGTGTACCGGCGCTACG
>DATMCL010000086.1:0-3052 GCA_035558375.1 Polyangiaceae bacterium | reverse complement strand
GTCTTCGCCTTGGCGTGCGCTTCGGCGGCCAAAGCTCCCGCGCCGACGCCCGCGCCCCCGGCGACCCAAGCGCCGGCGTGGCTCGAGTGCACCTACTCCGCGAGCAACGAGACGCACACCGTGCGCGTCGAGCCGACGCAGGATCCGTACGGAGTGAAAGAGCTCGACCTCGCCGGGCGCTTCGCGGTGAAGTTCGTGTACGTCACGAGCCCAGCCGACACGGCCAGCCTTCGCATTTACGCCTACTCGCTCGGGGACGCCGACCCGGTGCTGCTCCACGAAGGGAAATATCAGCTGCCGCTCAGCGCGGGACCGGCCCATGGGCGGAGCGACGTCACGGGTCGGCAGCTCGTCTACGACCGACCCCTTTTCCGTGAGCTCTCATACTCTTGCGTCGGGGTCAGGCCTTGAAACGTCACGCGCTCGCTTTGCTCTTCGCTCTGACCGTCGCGGCGCGTGTGCGCGCGGCCGCCCCTCCGGTGACGCTCGCTTTCGTCGGGGACGTGATGCTCGATGCGGGCCCCGGCCGAACCATCCGCGCAGGCAGCGACCCGTTCGCGCGCGTCGCGGCCGAGCTCGCGAGCGTGGACGCCGCCGTCGCCAATCTCGAATGCCCGGTGGCCACGACGGGCGCGCCCGCCGACAAGATCTACACGTTTCGCGCCGAGCCCGCCGTCGTGCCCGTGCTCGCGCGCCACTTCGCCGCGGTGAGCCTCGCGAACAACCACACGGGCGACTACGGCTCGAAAGCACTCCTCGAAACGATGGCGCTCATGGACGCGGGCGGCGTCCCCTTCTTCGGCGCCGGTCGCGATCTGCGCGCGGCGCACCGCGCGCTCCTCGTCGAGCGACACGGCATCCGTATCGCGCTGCTCGGCTACGATGAGTTCCAGCCGCGGAGCTTCGCGGCCGGCAGCTCGTGGCCGGGCGTCGCCTGGAGCGAGGACGAAGACGTCGTCCGGGACATCCGCGCTGCCCGCGCAGAGGGCGCCGACCTCGTGATCCCGTTCATGCATTGGGGCTGGGAATACGAGCCGAAGCCATCGGCGCGCCAGCAGGCGCTCGCGCGGCGGCTGATCGACGCCGGCGCCGACGCCGTCGTCGGCTCGCACCCGCACGTCACGCAGACCGCCGAATACTATCGGGGCAGGCCCGTCATCTACAGCCTCGGCAACTTCGTCTTCGACGGGTTCGACGCCCCCGAGATGCGCACCGGGTGGATCCTCGAGCTCGAGCTCGAGCGCACCGGCGCCACCGGCTTCCGCACCAAAGTGGTCCGCATCGACGCGGACGGCTCCCCGGCGCTCGATCCGGATGCGCCGAGCCCCTGTGGGGAGCACGGCGTCGTCGTGCCGTGCGCTGCGGTCGGCGCCCTGCCTAGCGCGGCTCCGGCGGCACCACGACCGGGTTGACGTGCTCGACGTTCATGCCCGCGGGGTAGCCGTACGAAACGCTCGTCGTCTGTGCCGCCGTCGCCGATGAGCCCCAGCCCCAAACCCAGAGTCCGAAGGGGTTATCGCTCTCCATCGAGTGTCTCCCCGTTGAGCAACCGCCGACGCTCTCGAAGTTACCGCGAACGAGGTCCGTGCGCGTCCACTCGTATTCGCCGAGCGCGGCCCAACCGCTGAGTGGCCCACCGCAGTCGAGCGTCACCTCGGCGAACCGACCGTCGACCTTCTTGCGCACGACGACCAGATTCGTTTCGGGATAGGTCGGATCGGTGAAGAAAACGTAGCGCGAGAGATACTGCTCGGGCGGCACGCTAATCACCGAATCGGGGTCTCCCGCATTGTCCGGAACCGAGTCGTAGTTCACGCCGACCATGTGCGTGAACAGAAGGAATGGGTGATCCTGGTCTTGGCTCTTGACGACGAAGGCGTCCGGCGTCGTGAAGAGCGCGACCTCGCCGAGGTCGAGCGTTTTCGGCCCGCCCACGTCGGAGGACCACGTGAGAGTCGTACCGTCCGCGGCCCCGATCACGCGCCAGATCGCGGGCTCCGACCCGCGCGGACGATGCATGACCCCCACGTATTCGCTGCCGAGCGCGCGGATCGGCGGAACCATCTGCTCGCCATGATCACAGGCGAGGATCCCGTCGGGAATGTACATGCACTGGTGGCCCGCCATGAGCCCCACCGGCCGATCCGAAGCGAGCACGCTGCCCGTCAGATCCTCTTGCGAGATCTGGGCCTGTTCGCCCTTGCCGAGCACGATGTCGAACGGGACGTTGGCGGCGCTCGCGGGGACGCCTTTGCCGCCCGCGACCGCGCGCTTGGGCACGATCGTCACGCGCGTGGCGTCCGCCTGAGCAATCACGTTCAGCGAAGGCAACATGCCGCCGTCGCCGAACGCGCTCGCAATCACGTAGTTCGTATCCCAAGCGCTCGTGGGCAAAAGCAGCGAAGCGCCCGTGACACTCGTCCCGGCGCCCCCGTAAGGGTTCATCTGATAGGCGACGACGGGGACGTCGGTCGTGATGCGAAACGAGCGACCGAGCCCCGTACCCGTGAAGAACACGCCCTCCGGCATGGCGGAGGCGACGGGACACGCGACCGCCGGAAATTGCACCTCGCCGCTCGGCCCCGACAAGAACAGAATCGCCACTTCGTCCGGCGCGATGCCGCGCGCGGGGTCGTAAGCCCGATAGCTGAGCGCCGTGCCGAAGCCCTCCGGGATGCGCGTGAAGGCCGCCACGTCGAGCGTCGACGCGCCGTAGCCGACCGCGAGATGCGCGGGCGCGCTGGACGTGTTGGCGACGAAGACGGCGAAGCACCCCTCGCCGATCATGCTGTCCATCATCGTCGCGTAGTATTCGCAACCGATCGACTGCTTGGTGCGCGCCGCCGCCTCGCACCCGTCCTCGACCGGCTCGCCGGCGTCGAGGTCGACGACGATGCCGCCCGTCCCCGCCGCACTCCCACCGCTACCGCCGAAGCCGCCGCCCGCAAACCCACCCGCGCCCGCCGCTCCGGCGCCTCCCGCCCCCGAGCCCGCGCCCGACACCGCGCCCGAGCCCGCCGCACCGCCACCCGCCGTACCCGCGCCGCCACTC
>DATMCL010000085.1:0-2264 GCA_035558375.1 Polyangiaceae bacterium | reverse complement strand
CGTTGAAGACGAGCGTCGCGCGGCTGCCGGAGCGCACCGTGAGGACGTGCTCGGCGATCTTCGAGCCGTCGAGGGGGGCGTGCAGCAGCATTCGAGTCTCGGGCAAGAGGCTCAGATTGCCGTCGACGCGCACCTTCTTCTTCACGAGCTTCTTCGCGGGATCGGGGCAGAGGACCAGGGCGTCGGGGTAGCGCGCGGCGTAGGCGGCGGCGTCGGTGCGGTGCCAGCCGTTCGGGACGACGATGAAACGCACCTTGCCCCACGCGTCGAGCTCGCTCTGCGCCTCTTCGTTCAGACAAATGCCGTTGTGAACGACGACGGAGCCGTCATCGAGGCGGATGAGCGTCATGCGGCGCTTCATCGGGAGCTCGGGGAGCTCGCCTTCGACTTCCCACAGGTTCTCCTGCAGCTTCTCGATGGGCCCGTTCTTGAGCACGTGCCATTGTCCGTTCTTCATCGTGCTGCGGGTAGTGCTACCATGGCCGCATCGCATGCGGTTTTCGGTGTCTCCGCCCATGCGGGAGCGGCTCGGCGAGTACGGCGGGTTCCACCGCTCCGCGGGCAACGAGTGGTGCCATTTCTTGGGCATCCCGAGCATCGTCGCCGGTGCGGGAACGCTGCTTTCGCTGGTGCCGCTGGCGCACGTCGCGGGCTTCCAGCTGACGCTCGCGGAGGTCGTCGCGGGCGGCGTCATCGCGTTCTACGTGGTGTCTGCGCATTGGCTCGGTGTCGTCACGGGTGTTTTGATGGCGCTGCTCGTTGCGCTCGGGCGCTCCGTGCCGGCACTGGTCGGACTCGGGCTCTTCGTTGGTGGGTGGATCGTGCAGTTCATCGGGCACGCCGCGTTCGAGAAGCGCTCGCCCGCCTTTCTCAAAAACCTGTTGCACCTGTTGGTCGGGCCGGCGTGGCTCGTCGAGCGCGCGTTCGATCGGCACTAAGGCGCGCAAGAGCGGCGCAAGGAACCACGTGACGCTCGATGCTCTGGTGGTGCTCGGGTGTCCGGTGCATGCAGGCGGGCTTCCGCCACCGGCGGCGCGACGCGTCGAGCGCGCGGCGCAAGCGTACCGGGAAGGTGTGTCGTCGCGCATCGTCGTGAGCGGGGGAGGACGTTGGGACGGCTTCGTGGAAGCGGATGTGCTCGCGGGTGAGCTCGTGCGTCAGGGCGTGCCTGAAGCGGCGCTGCTTCTGGAGCGACAATCGCGGACGACACGTCAGAATGCGCGCTACACGGCGAGGCTGCTCGGCCCGCTCGGAACGAGAAAAGTGTTCGTCGTGAGCTGCGACTGGCACCTCCCGCGCGCCCTTTTTTGCTTCGAACGCTTCGGTCTCGAGGCCGAAGCCGTACCAGCCCCCGCGCCGCCGCTTCCCTTTGCCCGCCGAACGCTGCGACAACTGCGTGAGGAAAGCGCATGGCTGCTGGACCGAGCGCTCCTCGCACGATGAAGGCCGAGCCGCGGACGAATACGTCGTTGCGATACTTTGTCGCGTTGGCACTCGGTGCCTGCGCTTGCGTGACGACCGGGTGCGGCGCGCGGACGGGGTCGCACGGCGCGGCAGGGTCGAGCAGCGTCGCGGTGCGCGGCGTGGAATCGGCACCGGTCGCCGTGGTCGAAAGGTTGCGCGCGGTCGAGAGCGCGGAGCAGCGGCGAGCGAGCGCCGACGTCACGCCGGCGGATCTCGCGGCGCGTGACGTGCGTCTGCGTCGAGATGCGGCGCGAGCACTCGCCCGCATCGCGGACGCGCGCGCGGCCGAGCTCCTTTTGACGAGCCTTGCCGACGAGGACGCGAGCGTCGTCACGTGGTCGGCGTACGGTTTGGGCGCATCGTGCGCCGGGCGAGAGCGAGCGCACACGCGTGCCTTGGCGGCCCGAACGGCGAGCCTCGTCGTGCGAACGGCGGCGGCATCGGCACCGGCGGTTGCGCCAGGAACGCCAAAAGAGCCTGCAGGACAGCTCTTCGAGCCGATCGCCGGCATTGCTGACGCGCTCGGGCGTTGTGGCGGAGCGGAGGCCGAGAAGACGCTCCGAGCTTGGGTGGGCAGCACCGGGGCCATCGCCGAAGCGGCAGGTTTCGCGCTCGGCGGGCTCGCGTCGCGGACCGATCGGCTCGAGGACGCGACGCTCGTCGCGTTGCTCGACGCCGCGGGCCGCGCCGAGGCACCGGTGGCGAGCGCGCTCCAAGCGTTCACACGGTTAAGCCACATCGACGAGACCGTGCGCACGCGGCTGCACGACGTAGCGCGACGCGCGCTCGCGGGTTCGGGC
>DATMCL010000084.1:0-21612 GCA_035558375.1 Polyangiaceae bacterium | reverse complement strand
ATCGAGAACGCCGACTGCACGACCAACCCGAGACCCAGCGCGAGCACGCCGCACAGAAGCCCCATGCGGATGCGGACCCAGCGCGCCCGTGCCGCCTCGTCGATCATGGAGCCAGCTCCTCGCCGGGCGGGGCATGAGCGGCCGGCGCCGCGGTCGCAGGAGCGTCCGGCGATTCGGCCGGCAACGCACCAGCCGGAAGGATGCGATCGGGGGACGGCTCGCTCATGCCGAGCAGCGTGCGCGCCACGAACTCGACGCGCTCGGGCGTCTTGTGGCTCGACAGCTCGAGCTCGAGCACACGCTTCACCTCGCGCAGGCGCGCGATGTGGGCATGGGTGCGCCCGAGCTCGTACCCGAGCTCGACCGAGCGCACGCGGAGCGAGAGGTGCAGCACGAACGCCGCCGTCGCCGCCGTGACGGCCAGCGTCCAGAGCACCAGGAACGTGCGTTCGCCCTTCATTCGGGCTCCTCCTCCCCCGGCCCGCTCGGGGGCACGCGCCGGGCCGTGCGGAGCTTCGCGCTGCGAGAGCGCGCGTTTTGCTCGATCTCGGTGTCGCTCGGGATCTGCGGCTTCTTGGTGAGCGGCTCCCACTCGTTCCGTCCGACGAGCTCGCGCTTCACGGCGCGGTCCTCGATCGAGTGAAAGCTGATGAACGCCGCCGTGCCGCCGGATCGCAGCCGGTGCCGCGCGAGCGTGAGCAGAGCTCGAAGCTGCTCGGCCTCGCCGTTCACGGCCATGCGCAAGGCCTGGAAGGTGCGGGTCGCCGGATCGACGCCGCCCACGCGACGCGGGCCCACGGCGCGGACGATCGCGCGCCTGAGATCGAGCGTGTCGGACAACCGATCGGCAGCGAGCGCTTGCTTGATGCACCGAGCGATGCGGCGCGACGCGCGCTCGTCGCCGAGCTCGTAGATGAGATCCGCTAGCTCCTCCTGCGACACGCGCTCGATGAGGTCGCGCGCCGTCTCGCCGCGCGTCGGGTCCATGCGCATGTCGACGGGCCCGGGGTTACGAAAGCTCATGCCGCGGTTCGCGTCGGTGAGCTGCTCGGAGCTCACGCCGAGATCGGCGAGCAAGCCGTCGATGCGCGTCACGCCGGCCGCGTCGAGATGCTCGCCGACCTCGGCGAACGAGGCGTGCGTCACCGTCGCGCGCTCGCCGAACGGCGCGAGCGCCGCGCTCGCCGCCGCCACGGCGCGCGGATCGCGATCGAAGGCGTACAGGCGCACGCCGGGCAGCGCCCGCAGGAGCGCCGACGAATGACCCGCGCCGCCCGCCGTCACGTCGACGAGCACGCCTTCGGCCAGCTCCGCGAACGCCGCGATCACCTCGCCCAGCATCACGGGGGCGTGAAGGAACGGCGGCTCGCTGTCGATCCGGTGCGCGGCCATCATAGTCTGACCTGCTCCAGGGCGGAGCGAAGCTCGGCTTCTTGCTCCGGCGTCATCTCGAGCGCGCGCTCCCACTCCGCCTTCGCCCAGAGCTCGAGGTGCTGCCCCATGCCAGCCCACACTGCGTCCTTCTCGAGCCGCGCTTTCTCGCGCAGCGGCGGCGGCACGAGCACGCGGCCCGCGCCGTCGAGCTCGCACTCGACGGCTGCCGACACGTAGCGACGCCGGAAGCTCACCGTGTTCCGCGCGAGGCTCGGCATCTCCATCACCCGCTCTTCGAACGCCTCCCACGCCTTGAGCGGGTAGAGCTGAAGGCACGGATCGAAGAGGTCGGGCGCGAGCACGATGCGCGCGTCGCCGCTCCCACCGATCAGCTCGCGAAAACGCACGGGCAGACTGATGCGACCTTTCGCATCGACGCTGTGCATGAAGTGCCCGCGGAACATCGGCTGGTGGTGGGTGGCTGCCAGTGGTTGGGCGGGGCTGACACTCAGCCCCACTATTTCCCACTGGACAGCCCGAACCTACGGGCCGACCGCTGCCTCTGTCAATAATGCGGACTACGGGAACTCCTAGTAAAAACCAAGTGTTCACTAGGATCCAAGAAACCCACATGAACGGGTTATCAGTGATCGGTCGGAGCGGGCGGCAGGATCGTGAGGCGGTGGCTCGCCCGCTCGCCGAGTCCCAGGGTCGCGGCGAAGAGCACGAGACCGAGGACGGCGGGGACGAGGGCGATGAGCAGCATGCTCGCTTCCTCAGCAAGCAGCGTTCCCTGCGCAAATAGACGTGAAGTCCGCTACTTACGGGAGTTAGGGCCGCGTGCCCGTGGGAGGCGAGACACGGAGCGCGGCCTCGGAGCCGCAGCGCCTCAGCTCTTCGGAGGGCGCGTCACGTCGCGGGTGATGTCGCCAATCACCTGGTTCGGCACGTCCGTCAGGCTCTGCTTCACCTTCAAGCCCGTCCGGACGGTGCGGCCGGCGGTCTTCCCGACCTTCGACAGCGTCTTCGGTCCGAAGAGCATGAGCAACACCACCGCGACGATGAGCCAGTGGATCGGGCTGACGCTTCCCATGGGTGCCCGCTCATTATACCGAGATCCCCCGCGTCGGCTATCGTTCCCCGGCGGCCCCCGTGGGCGACCCATCGATGCGCTCGCCTCTCGGTTTCGCTGCCATAACGCTCGGCCTCGCTCTGTCCTTGCTCGGGTGCTCCCGGCGCGCGGGGCCAGGCGGGGGACCCGCGGGCGCCACCTCGACCCCGAGCGCGACCGCGAGCGCGAAGCCCCCGAACAGCGAGTTCGTGCAGACGGGGTCAGCGCTCTACGTGCGCTACTGCGAGCTTTGCCACGGCAAGGACGCGACCGGGTACGCCGCCGACAACGCGCCCTCGCTCGTCACGCGAACCTTTCTCGAGAGCGCGGACGACGCGTTCATCGCGAAGGCCATTCAGGTGGGGCGTCCGAGCACGGCCATGGGCGCGTACGGCAAGGACCGCGGCGGGCCACTCGATAACTCCGCAATCGGCGCGATCGTCGCGTTCTTGCGCGCCCGCGGACCCGCCGTTCGCCCGCTGCCAGGCGGCTCCGCGCACGGCAACGCCGCGCAAGGAGCCGGCATCTATCAAGCGCAATGCGCGGAGTGCCACGGCACCGAGACGGAACGCAAAACGGCGCTCTCGCTCTACAACCCCGAGCTCCTCGCGGCCGCGAGCCCGGCGTTCCTGCGCTACGCGGTCACCAACGGGCGCGCTCCCACGCCGATGCCGGCGTTCAGCGGCAAGCTCAGCGCAGCGGCGATCGAGGACGTCGTGACGTTCCTCGTGAGCAGAGGCAAGGCCTCCCCGCCCCCGTCAGCGGCACCGATCGGCACCGTCCCCAAGAACCTGCCGGTGGTGATCAATCCGAAGGGACGACCTCCGGTCTTCACGATGCGCGACGAGCGCTTCGTTGCTGCCGCCGAGGTGAAGAAGGCGCTCGACGAGCGGCGGCGCCTCGTGATCGTGGACGCGCGCTCACCGGCCGATTGGGTCGCCTATCACATCCCCGGCGCCATCTCGGCGCCGTACTACCAGGCGGCGGAGCTCGAGCGCATCCCGAACGACGGCACCTGGGTCATCGCGTACTGCGCGTGTCCGCACCACGCCTCCGGTGCGGTCGTCGACGCGCTGCGCACCAAGGGCTACAAGCACACCGCCGTGCTCGACGAAGGCATCCTGGTCTGGAAGTCGAACGGCTTTCCGCTCGAGGGCGAGAGTCCGAAATAGCGCCGCTCGGGCTCGTCTCCTACACGTCGCTGAGCGTCGGCGTGTCCCAGTCGACCCAGTCTTCGTAGCCCTCGGTCGCGCCGTTCTTGTCGTCGGAGCGCACGCCGACGAACGCGGTATCGACGCTGTCGTCGCCGAGCAGGAAGCGTTTGCAGAACGCGGTCACGTGCGGCCCGGAGTTCTGCGTCTGGAACGCGCAGTGGCTGCCGTCGCCGTATTGCGAGAAGCCCATCGTGTCGGGCCGGCCGAGCGCCGTCCAGACCTGGAAGGCGGCCCTGCCGCTCGCGTAGCAAGATTTCGGCCCGAGCCAGAGCTGCGAGCTGTTCTCGATGATCAGCATCGGTAGCGGGGCGCGGATCGCGATCACCTCGTGCTGATCGATGGGAAGCTTCGTGATGTCGCCGCGCGCGAAGGTCTCGAAGGCCGTCGATAGCCAGACGTTCTCTGCGACGATCTCGCTCGCGGTCTGCACGCCCCCCGCCTGCTCGAGGTTCTCCTGCGCGGCGACGCGCCAAGAGCTCACGCCGCCCGACCCCGATTCCTCGGGAATCGCGAGCGCGATACGATCGTCCCAAATCCCCGCGACGAGCGCGCCCTTGCCGTTGCGCGAGCAGCCGGTCACGCCGAGGCGCGCCGGGTTGATGCCCATGTCGACCTGCTCGAGCGCGTCGATGATGCGGCTCACGCCCCAGGCCCACGCGATACAGGCGCTACTGCCGGCGACTTCCTTGCCATAGAGATCGAAGAAGAGCCCCTTGTTGCGCGAGGTCTGGTTCGCTTGCTGGGCGAGCTGGCTGTTGTCGAACGTGATGGAACCGATTCCGGAGGGAACCCCGCCGAGGCTCGAGCCGCTCAAGCCGACGATGGCGGGTGCCGGACCGACGGCGCTCGAAGGCTTGCTCACGGTGATCGAGAAGGTGATGCTCGTCCCGCCGTCCGTACAGGTGATGAACAGCTTGTTGCCCATCGGCATCGCCGTCACCGAGCTCGGCTTCGGCGGCATCACTCCGTAGATGTATTTTTCGGCGAGCGCTTTGAGCTCGGCGCGTCGACAGGCCCACGCGGCCTTGGTCGTGATGCGCGTGCCGGCTCCGAGCTTGAACGGATCGGGCAGCTTCGGAATCGAGACGAGCGCGCTCGGCTCGGGGAGCATGGGGAGCGAGGAGCCGCACGAGCCGATCGTCGGAAACCCCGGCCGATTCATGCCCGGCGCCCCACCGACGGCGCCTGTCCCACCCGTCGCGCCCGTCCCGGCGTGCCCTTTGTTGCCGCCCGTTCCGGCCCCACCCGCCCGGCCGCCCTTCCCTGCGATTCCGGCCGCGCTGCCTCCTGCCTTTCCCGCGTGGCCCCCCTTGCCGGCGCCGGTCAGACCGTCGCCCGCGGAGCTGCCGTCGTCACCGTTCGCGTCCGAGCACGCAGGCACGACCGCCGACACGGCGCCGAGCGCACCGAGCCGGAGTAAGTCGCGACGCGACTCCAACCGCATGGGACAACAACTAACGCATCCACCAAGGCGTGCCTGCTCATTTTGGCGTGACGCCCCATGCCAAATTGCAAAGAACACCCGCGGCGTAAAAATCTCGGTTGAGCGGCGCAGTACGACGCCGCGCGCGGAAAGGTGAACCTACTGCGCCGGGTACTCGGCCATCACGCCCGTGAGCATCCCGAGCGTGAGCGTCGTCCAGCTGTGGTTGTAGTAGCGGCTCCGCGCGAGAAGGTCGCCCGTCGCGACCAGGCCATACGCGTCGCTCACGAAGCTCTGGAACGTGGCGTCGTGCATGGCACCGACGGCTGCGCTCCCCACGAACACCGCCGATTGCGGGCCGTTCGGATCGGAGTCGGGATCGGGGTGCGGCTTGCCGTCGAGATCGTAGCCGTCGACGATCTTGCTCGCGCCGACGCCGGCGAAAAATTGGCTCACCTTCGCGAGGTAGTCCTTGGCGCGCGACTCCCCGCTCCAGCAGTAGTCGAGGCCGATGCGGAACGGGATGCGCGCGGAGTCGTACTGGTAGTTCGTGGCGCCGCCGTTGTCGGGTGATTTCGGCGCGCCGTTGGCGTCGCACCAGGCTGGCACGAGGCCGTTGTCGGCGTTCTTGCTCTGCGCGTTCAGCGATTTCGCGAGGATCGTGTAGCCGGTGTCGATCACCCGGCCCCAGCCCGCCGTATCGCCCGTGACCTCGCCGAACACGCGGTATTCGTTCGGAGCGAAATACGACGCATTGAAGATGAGGTTGCCTTGCCAGCTGTCCCCGGCGAGGAGGAAGTCTTTGTTCTGGTGATCGATCTCGTGATCCCAGATGGCCTTGATCAGCGTCTTCGCGTGGTCGAGGTAGGGCTTGTCGAGCGTGCCTTTACCGCCCCATTGCCGGTCGGCCATCACGAGCGCCCACGCCATGTCCTCGTCCGCGTCGGTCGCGCCACCGGTTCCGAGCCGCGAGGTGCCGGCCGCATTGATGTACCAGTCCATCAAGCCGTTGCCGTTGACCCAGAGCTGCTCGTACTTCCAGAGCTCGTCGAAGAGATCGCGATCATCCATGAAGACCGCGATCAGCATGCCGTAGGCGATGCCCTCGGACACCGTGGAGTTCGTCTCCGCGCCCGGCGAGTTCGGGCGCTGCGTGCGAAGGTGCCCGCCGGCGCCGTTAGAGGTGACGATCTCCATCTTCCACGCGTCGTACGCGTCGCGCACCTTGCTCGAGTCCGGCATCGTCGGGTAGCTGCAGTTCGCGGCGCGTAGGTTCTGCGGGAAGGGGTACTTGGCGCCGTACTTGGACGGCTCGCCTGCGGCGCCGCCACTCCCGGCGCTCGGCCCGGTACCGCTCATGCCGCCGCCCGCGGCTCCGCCGGCGCCCACGCCTCCCGCCGGGTTGGACGCGCCCGCGCTGCCGCCATTTCCCGCGAGCGGTGGGGAGCCCGCGCTGCCACCCGAGCCGGCGCCGCCAGCCGGGGCCGCGCCTGCAAGACCCGCCATGCCGGCGCTCGGCATGTTTCCGGCGCTTCCGCCGAGGGCTGCGCGACCCGCACCTCCGGAGCCCATGCCCGCGCCGCCCGAAGTGCCGCCGCTCGCGCCGCTCCCGCCCCTCCCGCTGTCGCCGACCGTCCCGTCGGGCTTCTCGCTACACGCAACCCCCGAAAGCACCAGAACGGAAAGACCGAAGCCAACGGAAGCACGCATGGGCGAGCTTGAAGCTTACGTCATCCGCCACCCTCGTGCCCTCAGTAACGGTACTGCCAGAGCAGATCGAGACCGGTGCCGATCGTCCCCGCCTCCGTGCGCAGCGACCAATCGCGTTTGAAGCGCCAATCGACGGTCGCGCTCGCCGCATCCGTGTGCTCGGCAGGGCTATTCGATTCTAGATTTTTGTAGCTTAACTCTACCCAGACGTTCTCGCTCACGGGCATGGCCGCCGTGTAGGTCAGGTAGTTGCGCTCGTCGGCCGACGTCTCGCTGCCCGTGCGCAGCTCGACGCGCTTGAGCGGCGTGTCGGCGAGGAGCTGCCCGACGAAGTCCGCGCCGTAGCCGACGCCGGCGGCTCGCGCATCGCTCCCGTCGCCGGAGCCGCCGAGCAGGAGCGCCTGGATTTCCGGCGGGGACAGCGGCGGATCGCTCGAAAGCCGGAGGGTCGCTTCGCGCAGCCTGCCGCCAACCTCGACGTAGACGGTGGTGCCGTCGGGCGCGCGCCAGCTCGACAGCACGCGCAGGTGCGGATCCGCTGGATCCTCCGTGTCGAAGTGGACTTCACCCGACTCGATCACGAATCCCTTGCCGATGAGCTCCACGCGCCCGCCCGAGAGCAGCTCGAGATCGCCCGTGACGCTCGTGCCGTCGGCGAGCGTCACGACTGGGCGACCCTTGAGCGGGATCTCCATGTCGGCGCGCTGCAGCTTCACCTTGCGCGTGAGGTCGAAAGCAAGCTGCCAGCCGAGCGCTCCTCCTCGCGCGCCACGCGCAGGCTCGCGCAGCGGCTGCTTGACGATCACGTCCGGGTTGTCGTCGATCGCGAGCACCGTCCGTCCGGACGAGCGCGGCAACACGGCCGTGAGGTCGTGCAGCTGAATCGCGACCAGCATGGGGTTGCGATCGGGAAAAAGCTCGAGCGCCGCCGCCCCCGTGAGCGTCGCCTGCGAGACGCCCTCGATCAGCAGCGGCACCCTGCTGAGGTTCACGTTGGCGCGCGCGTCGACGAGCTTTAGCCCCTCGAGGTAGATGTCGGCGCTCGCGGCGACATTGTCGTATTTCGCGCCCGAAGCCGCGGAGAGGCGGCGCACGGAGACGACGGTGCGCGCGCCGTGCTTCTCCGCGGTCGCCGCGAACTTCACGTTCGAGAGGCGCATGCCGAGCCCGGAGAGCTGCAACGCGCCGTTCGCGAGCGCGAGCTCGCCCGTGAGCTCCGTCGCGACGCCTGGCGCCGCCTTCACGCCCTCGGGCGCGAGCGTGAGCCGCGCGCTCCCGTCGAGCCGCCCGCTGAGATCGGAGAGCACGCTGCCGACTACCGGCGAGAGCAGCGCCGCGTCGATGTCGTGGAGCGCAATCTCGGCGGTGATGGGCTCGGTGCGATCGAGCCGCGGCACGATGCGATCCCAGGCGAGCGCGGCGTGCGCGTCGGCGTTCAGCGTGCCGTCACCCCGCGCCAGCGTGAGCCCGAGCGTGAGGGCGCGCCCGTCGGTGCGAACCCCGAGCTCTCCCGTTCCGACGGGGATGCCACGCACGCTCACGTCGGCGACCCTGAGGCGCGCATTGAGAGCGGGGAGCTCGAGCCCCTCCTTGAGCGCGACGGCGCCACGCACGCGCCCCGTCATGCCGGCGTCCGCGAGCGGGGGCAAAAGCTCGAGCGGCAGGTCCTCGAAGCCGAGCTCGGCGTCCCCGTCGAAGCCGCGCTCGCCTCGAAGCAGGGCCGGCGGATCAATCGTCCCCGTCGCGCGTGCCACCGCGACGCGCGTGCCACTGCACGGAACGCTCGTGGTGCCGATCACGTGCGCCTGCGCGCCGAGGCCGATCCGCTGAGCGAGCGGATCGTATTGGAGCGTCCCGCACACGTCGAACGGGCGGGTGTCTTGCGACTCGTCGAGCAGGAGGCCGCCGAGCGCGGCCTTCACGGCGAGCATCGGCTCCGCGATGCTTCCGCGGACGGTCGCTTCGGCGCGCAGCGTGCCGCTGAGTCCGGGCGGTCTGAGCCAGGTGGGAAGCTCCGCGAGCGGACGGCCGTCCACGATCGCCGTCGCCACGATGGGCTCCCGCTCGAGCCACGCCCACGCGCTGCCGGGCGCTGCGAGGAAGCGCTTCACGTCTGCCGCGAGACGCGCGCTCGCGGAAAGGAGGAGCCCGTGCGAATCGATGAAGCGGGCGTCGGCCTGCGCGAAGCCTTGCGTTCCGTCGACCTGGCCGCTCAGCTGCGTCTCGATCCCGATGACCGAGAACGGCGCCCGCTCCTCGCCGAGGAGCGCCGTGACCTCGAGGCCCTGGGTCGCGGCGAGCACGGTCATGCTCGGCGCACCGTCGGGCGTCGTGCGCACGACGTTCACCTGCGCCACCACGACGCCGCCGAGCGCACCGACGCGAGCCTCTTTGGGCAGGAGCGGCGCGAGGCGCGGTAGCTCGAGCCGCTCGATGCCCACGTCCAGACGTCCGGTAGCGCCGCGCAGCGCTGCTGCCTCGAGGATGGATCCCTTCACCTTTGCGTCGAAGGACGAGCTCACGCGTCCGAGCCCCGCGAGCTCGACCAGCGCGTTCCCGCTCACGTTCTCCCCGTCGAGCGTCGTCGCGAGGTCGATGTTGACGCCGCCGACCGAGCGGAACGCCCCGTCGCGCAGGCCGAGGCTCACCGTGCCGCGCCGCACGTCGCGCGCGAGCGCTACCTCCGCGTTCACGCTCAGCTTCCCGCCGAGATCGCCGGTCGCCACCCCGAGCACGCGTCCCACGGTGCCAAGATCGAAGTCCTGCCCGCGCGCGTCGAGCTCGAGCAGCCCCGGTCGATAGCGAGCCGACCCCGTGAGCGTGCCGCCGGCACCCTCGAGCGTGAGCGCCGAGACCTCGATACTCTCCCCCTCGACCGCGATGCGCCCGGCCTTACCGTGGAGGCTCCGGCCCTCGCGCGCCACGACGAGATCGACGTCGTCGAGCTCGGTTCGGCCCAAGGCGCGCAGGCGCGTCGTCGCTTCGATGCTCGCCCCCTTTTCGCCTTTGAGCTTGGCGCTTACGAGCAACCCTCCGAGCGGTCCAGTGAGCTTCACGTTCGCGTCGTCGAAAGCGAGTCCGCCCCACCGCACCCCGTGCGCTTCCACCGTGCCGTCGAGCTTGAGCTCGCGCGGAGCCGTCACGAGCCCCGTGACGTGCCCGCTTGCGCGCGCGCTCCGGACGGCGAGGGCGCCGAGCACGAGGTTGTCGCCAGCGACGGTGAGGGACCCGTCGAGCTTCTGCTTCTCGACCTTGGCCTGAACGCGCCATTCGGCTTGGCCCCGGGCACCCGAGAAATCTGCGATCCGGGGAGCGCCCTCGAGCGCGAAGCGCGCCGCATGGGCGTCGAGGCTGAGCGCGCCGCCGGGCTCGAGCCGGAACGTCCCGCTGAGCGGCATCCCGTCCTCGCCGAGCTTCGCGTTCCCGCCAAGGCCCTCCGGCCCGTAGGTCACATGGAACGTCGCAGCCGGCAGCGGGATGCGCCCGAGCCTCGAGGGCTCGCTCGCACCGTCGGCCGTGAGCTCGACGCCGCTCTCTCCCGCGAGCAAGTCGAGCGTCGTCCGCGCCGTGATGCTCGTCTCCGGCGCGTCGGGAATCACGGCGCGGAGGTCGATGCCCTCGCCCTGGGTCTCGAGCCGCAAGCGGAGCTCCGGCGAGAGCTCGATGCTGCCCGCAGCCTGGAGCGAGCTTGCCCCGATTGCCGCGCTCGCCTTGGCTTCGAGCTTCGGCAGGTCTCCCGCTGCCTCCAAATGCGCCGAGGCCACTTGCTCGACAGGCCACGCAGGGAGCAGCTCACGCACCACTTTCGGCTCGGCGCGCGGCACGTCGAGCGTGATCGCGAGGTGCGTGCCGTCGAGGCGAGCGATCCCGTCGAACTGCAGATCTCCCGCGTACCCGTCGAGGGTGCTCCAAAAATGCGTGGTGCCCCGCTGGTGGAAGCTGCCGACCGCTTTGAGCTCCTTGTCGAGCAGACCGCGCACCACGGCGCTGAAGCGCGCCGCATCCACTGCCACACCGACCGGCGACACGAGCACCTGCCCGCGCGCCCCGGTGACGACCCCGTCGAGCACCGGCAAGCCGCGAAGCTCGAGGCGCGTGCTGCCGCGACCGAGCTCCACCGCTGGGAGCCACACGCGCGGAGCGGGCGCCGACACCGGCTCGGGCGGAGACGGGCGTGGCGTGAACGCAGCAACCAGACCGAGCTCGGTCTGCCCCGGCAACGGCGCGAGCACGACGTTCGCTTGCTCGACACGCGCGTAGTCGATGGCGATCGTCGCTTTGCCCTCGTCGCCGAAGAGCTCCCGCAGGATCGCCACCAGGTCCGCGCGGATCCTCACGCCGCGCCCCTCGAGCACGAGCCGTCCGCGCGGGTCGCGAACGCGAAACCCATCGGCAGTCACGGACGAAAGAGATAGCTCCGACACAAGGGCGAGCTCGAACTTCCCCTGGAACGTGCGATCGAGAACGACGACCAGCGTGCGCGCCGCGACACGCCGCCCCGCTGCCGTCCGGAGGTGCGCACCGAGAGAGGCGGCGAAGACGCCCACGAACGCGAGCGCGAGGCCGACCCAAGCGAGCGCACGCCGGACCCTTCGGCGCGTCGTCACCTAGAAGGCCTCCCCGATCGCGAAATCGATGGTCATCGGTATGCCGAAGAATCCGTCTTCCAGGCGCCCCTCCTCCGCGTCGAGGTGTCGCTGCCCGAGCTGCTGCAGGTAGAGCGGACGAAAGCCCACATCCACGCGAAAGGGTCCCACCGGCGTCATGTAACGCAAGCCGAACCCGGGCGAGATGTGGGGCACGTTCAGGCGAATGTGCGTCACCTCGCGCGTGACGTCGCTCGAATCGACGAAGAGCGCCCCCTGAAAAGCGCCGGAGATCGGAAAGCGCGTCTCCAGCGAAAGCTCCCACAGCGTGAGCCCGCCGAGCGGGCGAACGCACCCGCTCGGCAAGGTCGAGAGATCGGCCGTGACCGTAGAGCAGTTCACGGCATTCAGGCCAGAGGGGATCTGAAAGCCGATCGGACCGTGCGGCCCCACCTCGCGCAGCGGGTAGCCGCGGTTCGAGCTCGGTCCGCCCGAGTAGAACGCGCGCAGCAAGAGCTTCTGCTGATCGCGCATCACCGCGGGGTCCTTCGGGTTGACCTCGGCGGCGACGCCCGAGCTCGTGGTGTCGTTGAGCGTGGCGCCGTAGTCGCCGGGGAAGAGGAAGCCGAACCCGAGGCGCGCCGCGAACACGGAGCGCTTGCCGAGCGCCCCGCGCGTGTAGACGCGCACCTCCGGCCGAAGCCGCACGTCGCTCACCGTGCCCTGAAACACGTAGCCCGCGACCTGCAGCGAGTTCGACAGGTAGACGCCGCGCGTCGGCTCGATCGGATCGTCGCGAAAATCGAGCACGCTCACGAGCTCCGGGTACGACACCCTCACCTGCTCGAGCCCGCTCGCCGCGTCGCCGCGATACGAGAACGGGAAATACGCCTGCCAGTTGTAAGAGGGCGTGAGCGTCAGATGGTGAGAGAGGAGCGCGCGCTCGACGCCGACCGCCGTCGTGAACTCGTGGTAGCCGAGCACCGGCTCGTTCTTCGGATCCTCGTCCGCCGGGATCGGGTAGAGCACCGGGAACAGGTTGTATTCGACCGACACGAAGCCGAGGGTGCGCGCCTCGATCAGCGAGGGCTGCCGCAAGCTCGAGAGCAGATGAAACTCGGGCAAGAGGCGAAACGGCGCCCAGAGCGGCGCCTGCCCCGTCGGCACGCGCGTCGGGAAGAACGTGACGGCGGGGCGCGCCTCGACGCTCAGATGTCGGAGGCCGCCCAGGAAATTGCGATCCTCCCAGCCGGCGCGCAGGTGCGACGACAGCCGCAGCACGTCGAAGCGCGCGCCGCCGCCGAGACGCACCGTCCGGAGCTTACTCGGCCGCACGGTAACGGAGAGCGGCACCGTGGCGCTCTCCGGACGGCTGCGATCCTCCACGATGTCGACGCTCGTGAAAACGCCGAGATTCAAGAGCGCTTTCTTCGCGTCTTCGAGCTCGGACGCCGAATACGGCGAGCCTTCCTGAATGTCGAGCGTCGCGCGCACGGGCCGCTCCGGGATCTCACCGAGCCCGCTGATGCGGATAGCACCGAAGCGCGCGCGCGGTCCGAGCTCCGCGGTGTAGGACACGTTGGCGGTGTGCGCGGCCACGTCGACCTCGGCGCGCGCCGTCACCTTGGCGAACGCGAAGCCGCCGTCCGCGAGCGCACGATAGAGAGCACGCTTGTCGGCTTCGAAGCGATCCTCGTCGAAGATCTCTCCCTCGCGCATCCGAATCGACGACACGGCCGCGCCCACCACCTCGATCGGCAGGAACGCGAGGCCGCTCGGATCGATGCGCTCGACGTGGACGGGCTCGCCGAGCGCCACCTCGATCTCCACCTTCACGTGGTGCTCGTCGACGTGGACGACGCGCGACGCGCGCACCCTGGCCTCGTAGTAGCCGCGCGCGCGCAGGAAGCGCTCGATGCGCGCGAGGTCCTTCGCGAGCACGCCGCGGTCGTACGTCGAATACTCGAGGACGCGGGGGAACACTCCGAAGAGGAGCGAGGTCTCGCTCGTCGCGAGCTTGTCCTCGAGCGGCTCGATGTCGACGGGAGCCGCACCGCGCACCTCGACGGCCGAGACGACCGGCTCCGTCGGCCACGAGCGGCAGGCGGGGAACGCCAGTGCCGCGACGAGACCCGCCACCGCTCGGTGTCGTCGGGCTCGGGCGAGAAAGCCCATCGCCGTCCGTCGTTAGCACGACCGCCCGCGCGGCCGTGCACGGCGCTCGGTTACTTCGGCTCTTTGCGCTTCACGCCCGGCAGGGTCGCGAGCTCGGGAGCGGGCTCCAGGACCTTCACGTCCTGGAAATCCATGATGCCCTGGTAGGGGTCGGCTTCGGCGCCGGAGGAGGCCTTCATGAAGGTCGTCGAGTACTTACCCTTCACGGTCACCTTCGCGCCCTTGGCCGGCAGCGGATCAGGAACCTTAACGCCCCACGCCTGGTCGTCGTAGCCGCCGTCGTCCTTCGGGCTGTCGAAGGCCTTGATGGCGTCGAAGACGTTCGCGAAGTTCGACGCCCAGCCCATCACCTTGATGGAGTCCTTCTCGGACGCGTCCTTCGTGTCACCGACCCAGAACGTCGGCACCGGCGCGTGACAGTCCTCGGGATCTGCCTTGCCGGTCTTGTGGACGGCGCATTTCGGCGCGTCCTCGATGTTCGTCTTGGTGATGTAGCCGGTGATGGTGATGTCCTTACCGACGATGTCCTTGCGGTGCACGATGCTGCGCAAGTAGTAGGCCGCGCCCCAGACCGAGTACGCATCACCGTTCTTGACCTGCTTCTTCTGCAGGGTCGGCACGCTCGGCAGGTTCGCCTTCGAACCGCTGTACGCACCCTTCGGCTGGTACTTCACTTCCTCTCCCCCACAGGCAAGCGGAACAGAGACGGCGGCAATTACCAGGGAGAGACGGGCGACCTTGGGAAACATCGGAGGAGCCTCCTCGACAGCTTTCTCGTGGATCTCGCGCCGTTCGTACGGCGGCGAGCGGGGGCCACAGTAGTCTTGATTCCGCCGCTACCGCAAGGCTCGGATCGTCGTTCCGCGCACCTCGGCCGTCCGGCGGGTCGGTGCGGCCAAGAGAGCATAATTTTTCAGCGATACGACCGCTCCAAGCGCTCGGGGCGCCGAATGACTAGGCTCGTTGGGATGGATCGCTGGGTGATCGTCGGCGACGTCCACGGGTGCAGCGTGGAGCTCGATGAACTCTTGGACCGCGTGGGCATTTCCAAGGGGGACGGCCTCGCCTTCGTCGGCGATCTGGTCGCGAAAGGGCCGCGGTCGCGGGAGGTCCTGAAACGCGCGCGGGAGCTCGGCGCGCAGGTGGCGCTCGGCAACCACGAAGAAAAGGTGCTCGAGGCTCGGCGGGCACGCAGCGCGGGCCGACCGCTCCCGAAGCTCGACAAAACGCACGCCGCGCTGCTCGACGAGCTCGACGACGAGGAGTGGGCGCTGCTCGAAGCCCTG
The DNA here is from genome assembly GCA_035558375.1 of Polyangiaceae bacterium. Lineage (GTDB taxonomy): Bacteria > Myxococcota_A > Polyangia > Polyangiales > Polyangiaceae > PMG-095. Next base: position 6,733 of record DATMCL010000084.1, on the reverse strand, counting down.
CCCTTGTGGCTCGATCTGGAAGACGGGCTCCGCGTCGTCCACGCCGGGCTCGTCCCAGGCATCCCGATGGCCAAGCAAGACCCGTACAACCTCACCCACCTGCGCTCCATCTCCGACGCCGGAGAGCCGAGCTCGAAGTGGGGCCCACCCTGGGGTGCTCGCTACGACGGCCCTCCCCACGTCGTGTTCGGACACAACGCGCGCAAGGATCCGCAGCTTCATCCCGCCGCGACAGGGCTCGACACGGGCTGCGTCTACGGCGGCCGGCTCACCGCGCTCGTCGTCCCGAAGGGCACGGAGCCCCCCGCGCCCGCCGAGCGCGCCGATGCGCTCGTCAGCGTGCGCGCGCGCGAGGCGTACTCCAACTACGGCGGACCGCTGCAGAATCGCTGACATGGCCCGCATAGTGCGCGTCGCGCTCGAGGAGCTCCACGAAGGCGAGCAGGCGATCACGGGAGAGCCCGCGCGCTACCTCACCCGCGTGCTCCGTCTGCGCGAGGGCGCGCGCTTCACCGCGTTCGACCCCGCCGGCCGCGTGGAAGCGGAAGCGCTCCTGCTCAGCGTCGAGCGCGAGCGCGTCGTCGCTCGTTTCGCGCGCCCCGTTCCGGCCTCCGTCATGGGCTCAGGAAGCGTCACCCTGATTCAGTGTGCCGGAAAGGGCGACAAGGTGGACGAAGTCGTCCGTGCCGCCACGGCGCTCGGCGCCGGCCGCATCGTGATCGCCACGAGCGAGCGCAGCGTCGCGCGCGCAGCCGCCACGAGCGAGCGCTCGGCCCGCCTCAACGCGATCGCGCTCGATGCGGCGCGCCAATCCGGACGCGGCGATCTCCCGCTCATCGAGGGCCCGCTGCTCCTCGCCGAAGCGCTCAGCGCCACGAGCGCGAGCCCCGCGCTCAAGCTCTGTCTCGAGCCGACGGCGGAGGCGACCTTCGGGCAAGCCTTGGGCGCGCGCGCGGGGCGGCCCGTCGTCGTGCTGATCGGGCCGGAGGGCGGCTTCTCGGACACGGAACGCGACGCTGCAGAGAGCGCTGGATTCGCGCTGGTTCGCCTCGGAGCCCTGGTGCTTCGAACCGAGCTCGCCGCCGTCGCCGTCCTCGGCGCCCTGCTCGCGACCGAGTGATTGGGAGCCGCGACGGAGCTCTCCGCGCGCTCAGCCGGGCACGCGCGCGCTCGCACAGCCGATGTTGACGGCGAGCTCGAGCTTGGCTTCCGACCAGTACTTGTCGATCGCGTCGCGCACGTAATCGAGCGGCTTCTTGAGGTCGTGCTCGCCGAGCCAGGTGTGGAGCTCCGGCACGATCTGCAGGCGTGTGACCGGGTCTTCCACGAAAGCGCGACCGCTGTCGAACGGCAGCGCCGTCTGGCGGATCTCGACGTCGACGTCCTCGAAGCCGGCGCCCTCGAGCTCTTCGGAGAGGGACTCGATCGAGGGGCGGGTCGCGAGCGCGTACTCGACGGCCTTCGAGAACTCCGTGTCGTCGAATTTGAGCGCGTACTCGCGCAAGAGGTCCGCGATCTCCTGGAAGGAGCCGCGGAGCGGCATGGCGACGAGTGCCTGGCCCCCGGGACAAAGCAGGTGCCGCATGCCGCCGAGGAGCTCGAGCCGCTCTTCGGCCGTCGCGATCGGGTGCAGGGCGATCACGTGCGTGAACTGTGCGGGATCGAGGTCGATTAGTTTCTCCTCGAGGATGCGGTACTCGATCGCGGCGTCACGACGGGACGCGGCCTTGTTCCGCGCGAGCTCGAGCGCGGGGAGCGACGGGTCGAGCCCCACGATCTCGGCCTGATCGACGCGCTCGTAGACTTTCAGATCCGGGTAGCCGGTGCGGCAGCCGACGTGCAGGATGCGCGCGGCGTCGCCCACGAGCAGCATCTCGAGCAAGAGCTCCCCATAGAGCGCGAGGTAGCGCGGCACGACGAACGTCTCGAAAATGGCCGCGTCCGCCGGGGTGAGCTTATCGGTCTGGAACAAGGCGACCACCTTACGTACCAACCGGCCCCGAGCGAATCAACCAATCCGCAGGGCCTGCTAGGCTCCGGGCCGTGTCGACCGTCGTTCGCGCTTCCGCCGTCGCCGCGCTGCTCGTCGCCGTTTCGGCGTTGACGGTCGGCCCGCTCCGGCGCGTGGTGGTGCGCGGGAAAGGGCCTGCCGCCTCGGCCACTGCCACGTCGGCCCTCGGTGCAACGAGCGGCAGCGCGCCCTGCCCCCGTGGCACGTTGCCCGACGGCGCCGTTTGTATCCCTGCGCCGGCGCCGAGCGCCTGCCTCACTCCACGAGCTTGTAGCCGAAGCCGTACACCGTGAGGATGTGCTCCGGCTTGTCGGGGCTCTTCTCGATCTTCTTGCGCAACTTGACCACGAAGTTGTCGATCGTGCGGTTGCTCGGGTTCGCTTCGAGCCCCCAGATCTTGTCGAGCAGCTCGTCGCGACCGACCGCTTGACCCTTCCGCTCGTGGAGGAATCGCAAGAGCTCGACCTCGTAGAACGAGAGCTGCTCCGGCTGCTTTCCGTCGCGCTCGATGCTGTGGGCGGAGACGTTGACCGTCACCTCGCCGACTCGGAACGACGGCACCTCCGCCGGGCGGTGCGTGCGGCGGAAGATGGCGCGGATGCGCGCGACGAGCTCGCCCACGCTGAAGGGCTTGGTGACGTAGTCGTCGGCGCCGGCTTGGAGGCCGCGGATCTTGTCGGCTTCCTGGCTCTTCGCCGTCAGCATGATGATCGGCACGAACTGGTTCGTCCGGCGCACGTCCTCACACACCTCATAGCCGTTCAAATCCGGCAACATCAGGTCGAGTAGGATCGCGTCCGGACGTTCCTTCTGCGTGAGCTCGATGCCCACGCGGCCGTTCGGGGCCGTGAGCACGGCGAAGCCTTCGAACTCGAGCGCATCTTTGAGACCGAGGACGATGTGGGGCTCGTCCTCGATCACCAATATCGTACGCTTCGGGTCCATGCCCCGCCGTGCGTCGGCCGCCGCGGATCAGTCCGCGGCAGCGGCGCCGATGCAGGCGATGAACGCGAGGCCGTCCTTCGCGGGCACGCCTTCACCGAGGAAGCGCAAGATGCGCTTCTCGCTCGACTTGCAGTCCTTCACGAGGCTGTTCTCGCCGTCGATGATGTTCTGCGGCGCACCAGCGGCCTCTTCGGCAGCCGGATCGACGTAGCAGTAGCCGAAGAGCGCCGGGTCGGTGCCTGCGGTCTTGCACTCGTCGAGATCGCCGCCGTTGCCGTTCACGTCCTGCATGTTCGTGAACTGGTTCAGCTCACAGAAGCAGTAGTCGTTGCAGGCTCCGCCCTCGCAGTAGCCCGTGTTTTTCAGGTATTCCTTGGCGGCCGGGACGATCTTCGCGCGCTCGCCTTCGAGGGCGACGCGACCCGGCTGGGAGCACAACGCCGTGCAGTCCCGATCCTCGGGGATGGGGCGCACTTCGACCACGGCGCAGGGCACCTTGCCGACGTCCTTGTCTTCCACGCAGTCCGCACCCGTCTCGCCTTCCATGCAAGCACGGCCGGGAGTCAGGGGGCGCGGGAGGCACTTCACCGTGAGCGCTTCCTTCAAGCGGTCGACGATCGCCGCGACGGCGGGGTTATAGCCGTAGTTCGGATCGGTCGCCTTGTCGCCATTGGTGGTGGGGTTCTTCGGGCAAATGCTCGCGACGATCGCGTTCTTGCCGAAGTCCTTGAGCACCTGGAGGTGGCGAGTGCCCGGGTAGGCCTTGGCGTACACCTGCGTGCCGTTCGCCGTCGCGGTCGCGCCTTGGCAGAGGGGGCTATTGCGGGGCGCCTCGTCGGAGTTGCAGTCGCAGCCGTCCTGGTTCGCGTCGGTGCACATGAGCGGCGTCCCGCGCTTGAAGATGCACGCGAACTGGAGGTCGTCGCGGATCCCGAGCGCCGTCTGCTCGTGGCCGTTGATGACGTTCGGGTTGTTCGTCGCCGTGTCCGGAGCGATCGCCGCGTTCGGCACGAGCGGGTGCATCGCGCCAATCGGACGCGGATCGATCGACTCGATCATCATCGGGTCCGTGGGCGGCCCACCGTTGCCGAGCATCAGGTCCCAGCGGCCCGCGGTCTGAATCTCGGTCGCGCTCAGGTACGTGAGCTGGTTGGGGCTCTTGATGCTGTCCTCGGTGGCAATGTCTTGCCACGGCACGCCGACGATGCCGGCGAAGAACACGAGCCCGGAGTCGCGGGGCACCTCACCGGGGGTACCGGTGCCGTAGATCGGGTTCGGGACTTCCGGGCCGCCAAAGCGCGGCCGAACGGTCTTGCTCGCGAGCCCTTCGACGTAACGGCCCGTGTCGTAGAGGAGGTTGATGCCGAAGCGGCGCTGCTGATTGAAGCAGCGCATGTTCATGCTGTCCTCGTTGAGGGTGAGCGTCAGGCCTTTGGTGCACTCCGGATCCGAGGTGTCGGACGGCGTGCACGGCCGGCAGTTCTTGTCGTTCGGGTTCGCGGCGCAAGCCGAGTTCCCTCGCGGCATGTGCCAGAGCTGGGCGTTCGGCTCGGTGCCGCCCTTGTAGCTCACGAGCCAGCCTTGCGTGCCGTCCTCGTCCACGATCGAGCAGTCGTTCTCGTCCGAGAGCTGGATGATGGCGAGCAGCGAGTCGGGCCGGAGGAAGGCGGCGCGCTGCTGGAGAACGGTCTGGTTGATGACCGTCTTCGGCGGCGAGCTTCCGTCCTTCGGGCGGACGGTCGCGGCCGAATCGTCGGAGGTGTGGGTCAGCGTCGAGACCGGCTCCGGATCGATGAGGAAGCGGTACCAAGCTTCGAGCGATGACTCGTAACCACAGCCGTGCTCGCGCGCGGACGTCACGTGGGCCTTGAAGTCGGCGACGAAGTCGGTCGGGTTCGTCTCGTGGTTGCTGAGCGGGTCATGGCGATCCTGCGGCAGCACGTTCTTTTGGTCGCGCGGATCCCAGACCAGGAAGCCCTTGTTGTTCCAGCTGTGGAGCATGTCCGCGGCGCGAACGCTCGGCATGAGCTGGGCGAGGTCGTTGTACGTGGACGCCGTTCCGCCCATGGACACGTTGATCGCGTTCTGCGCATCGGAGCACACGTCGTTGCTGCCGTGGTCGCCCAAGCTCGAGGTGATGACGCCGATGTGGATGTTCTCGATCGCCTTGAACTCCGGAGCGCTACCCTTCGGACACGGAGTCTGCTTCGAGGCGTTCGCGCCCACCGGGGTACCCATCTCGTCCACGCAGGCCGGAGTGATCAGGCGCTGCACGAGCACCGGCACGGCGTCCGAGAGGATCTCCTGCTTGTCTGCCATCGAGATCGAGTTGTCGATCATGAAGAGCAGGTCGATCTTGTCGACGCCTGTCTGGCGGATCTGATTGATGTAGACGTTGGTCGTCTGAGGCGTGGCCGGGGTGACCGGCCGCTTCAAGCAGCCGGCAGTGAGGCTGCCTGCGCCGACGAGGAGTGCGGCACCAGCGATGCCGCGGTTGAGCGAACGAACGGCCTTAGCGAGCCAGGGGGGGGACCAACGTGAGTTCAGCGTCATAGGAACGAGCTCCAGAAGGGGGCGCCGTGAGCGTAGGGGTCGACGCCGTATAGTGTCAACGCAAGCTGCATGCCGACCGTTCGAGCAGCGGATCCGCGGAAAGGCGATGCGGAGGGGTGGCAACCCAGTTGGCGCACCGCGACACGTGGGCCAACTCAGTTTGTCATCGTTGAGTGATCGTCGCCCGAGTCGGCCGCGGCAGGCGTGTGGGTCTCTGACACCCATTGCCTTACAGCAGCGACATGCCGGCGGGTGACGCCCGGCACCGCGAGCAGCACTTCATCCGTCGCCGTGCGGATGGCTTCGATCGAGCCGAGGCCCTTGAGGAGAGCCTTTTTGGCCTTGTCGCCAAGCCCCTTCACGCGATCGAGCGCGGACTCGAAGCGACGGCGCTTGCCCGTCTTCTTGCGACCTTTGTTGGCGAAGCGGTGCGCCTCGTCGCGAGCGGCCGCGAGCATGAAGAGCTCCGGACTGTTCGGTCGCAGCGGGATCGGATTTTTTTGACCAGGGAGGTAAACGCGATCGACGAGCTTTTCGCCGAGCTCGCTCTCGCGCTCTTTGGCGAGCCCCACGATCGAGAGCTCGTGGAGACCGAGATCGTGGGCGGCGGTGAGGGCGACGCCAAGCTGCCCGCGTCCGCCGTCCACGACGAACAGATCCGGCAGCTGCCATTCGGGCTCGCCCGACGGGCTCTCGACGTTCGGTGCCTCGGAGGTGCTGGGATCCGACGTGTCCAGCGAGCCGGGCGCTGCTGCGGCGGCCTGCTCGGCGGCGGCGAGCTCTTGCGCGTCGCGTCCCCGCCGGAAGCGGCGTCGCAGCACCTCGTAGAGCGCCTGGTAGTCGTCGCCCGGCCCCGCGCTCCGCACATGGTAGGTGCGGTAGCGCTTCTTGTCGGGCTTGCCGTTCAGGAGCGCGACGACCGACCCCACGGTGTCGTCGCCGCCAAGGTGCGAGATGTCGGAGCATTCGATGCGGCGCGGGAGCGTGGGCAGCCGGAGCCGCTCCTGCACGCGCGCGAGCCGCTCGTCGATGTCGCTCTCGGCGCGGCGCTTCTCCTCGAAGGCATGCTGCGCATTTTTCTGCGCCAGGGCGAGCAAGTCGCGCCGCGCCCCCCGCTGCGGCGCGCAGAGCTCGACCGTGCGGCGTGCGCGCCCCGTGGGAGGAGCGAGAGCCGCGCGCCGCTCGCTGAGCCATTCGGCGACGCCGTCCGCGCCTTCGGGGAGC
>DATMCL010000083.1:0-5653 GCA_035558375.1 Polyangiaceae bacterium | reverse complement strand
TGGCGGCGTGGCCCGCCACGACCTCGCCCCCACGCCGCTCAACGCGGTGAGTCGTGATGAGTCGCAGGCTGAAAAGCGCTTCGGTGCGGCAGTGCATCGGGCGGGTAGGGTGGTGCCATCGTGCGTCGTGGTGAGGCGAAGGCTGAAAAGCGCTTCGGTGCGACAATGCATCGCGTGGGTAGGATCGTCCCCCCCGCGCAGTCGTGAGTCGCACGCTGAAAAGCGCTTCGGTGCGGCGGCGCATCATGCGGTCGAAGTGAGTCGCAGACTGAAAAGCGATTCCTTGCGGCTTGACCTCGTGCCCCTGCGCGTCAGGCGAGCGTCGTCGGCTGGCCCTTCGGTGCGGCTGCTCGTCTCGGGGCTTCTCCTCCTTGCCGCCAATGTGGGCCGCTGCTCATCACGCGCGTGCGTCGTGCCCCCCTGCGCATCAGGCGAGCGTCGTGCGCCTCTTGGAATTCTTCGCGCAAAAACTCGGCCGAAAGGACGGGACGGCCGCCATGTCTTATACTATAGCCTTTTCATGCGGTCGAAGTCGGGGGCAGCGGAAAGGGACGACACGCGCGCCGCCACCTCGCCGTCCGCGAGGCACTCGCAGCGCCAGCGCACGCGCACGCCCCGGCAGCTCTCATTGTCGTTTCCCAACACCTGGGGCGGCGCGCGAGCCGGTGCCGGTCGGAAGCCGAGCGGTGCGCGCCCGAACGTGCCCCACCGGGCTCGCCCCGAGCACCACGAGGGCGAGCCCGTCCACGTTACGCTGCGCGCCCGCCTCGCACCGCTGCGTAGCCAGCACGTGTTTCCCACGATTGCGCTCGCTTTGGGCCGCGCCGCCCGGCGCGACCCAAAACGCTTCCGGCTCCTACATTTCTCCGTGCAGCATGACCACCTGCACCTCATCGTCGAAGCGCGCGATGCGCGCGCGCTGTCGAGCGGCGTGCGCAGCATCGCCATCCGCGTGGCGCTCTACGTGAACGAGCTGTTGTCGAGGAAGGGCGCGCTGTGGGCCGATCGCTGGCACGGGCGAGCGCTGAAGGCGCCGCGCGAGGTGCGGAACGCGCTGGTCTACGTGCTCGCGAACTTTCGAAAGCACGCGCGCCGCAAGCGGGCAGCCGGTATCGATCCGTTCTCGTCAGGGGCTTGGTTCGACGGATGGCGCGAGTGGAGGCCGAGCTCGGGTGTGGCGCCACCGTTCGCGGAGGCGCGGAGGTTCCACGCAGTCGAGCTCGAGCCCCTGAGCAATGCGCCACGGAGTTGGCTTGCGCGGATCGGGTGGCGCCGCCGCGGGCTGATCGGACTGCGAGAGGGGCCGGGCCTGGCTCGCGCGCCGGCAGGCGTTCAACGCAGTTGAGCTTCGCCGTCACGCAGCGTCTCGTGGAGCTCGCGCCACGCCGCGCGGCCGCACCGGAGCGCTTTTCAGCCTACGACGCGCGGTGACTCACGTTGGCCCCAACCAAAGAAGCTGCCGCACACTGACGTGTGCTCGGAGCTTACGGTCGCGGACGACCGCCGCCCGTTGCGGCGCCGGTCGTGAAGGTCCAGTCGAAGGTCTTCGCGGTGCCGCTGATCGTGCCGCTGACGACGACGTGGTAGGTGGTGTTCGCCATCATGGGGGCGTCGGTGTAGAGGAATTTGGCGTAGCTCGGGAGCGTGGGGTCGTCTTCGTCGAGCCACTGGTGCGCGATGGGATCGGTCGAGCCGTCGAGGGTGATGACGTGGCTCTCGACCGTGAAGCTCTGCGCGTAGACGGTGATGGGGAGGCCGCTGGGCCAGCCGCTCGGGGGCTCGGGTGGCATCGGGCCTTCGCGGCTGCCGTCGAAGGACGTGGGCACGTCGGTTTGGCCGGGATAGGGATAAACGGCCGTTTTCGCCTTGTCGGATTTGGTGCCGGTGCCGAAGTCGATGGTGTCGCAGCCGTCGCTGTGGCCGTAGCCGAAGTCGCGCATCCACGGGTCGAGGATGGGCGTGCGGTGGTACACGGAGTTCACGAAGGTCATGACGGCGCGCTCGGGATCGTCGATGAACGCCATGCACTCGGAGCCGCTGCCCGTGAGCATGTAGCCCGCCGCCTTGAAGCGGTCGCCGAGGCCCTCGCCCGTGAAGCCCGGACAGCCTTCGATCTCGTCGTGCGGGCTCGGCGCTTCGCACGTGTCGCTTCCTTGGTTCTGCGTGTAGTAGTCGCAATGCGCTTGCGCGGACTTCACGAGCGGTGAGGCGATGGCCGCGCAGTCGAGGCCCATCGCGAGGCGGAGCGTGTTCTCCGTGTTGAGGGCGGTGATGGATGCGTCGGGAGTGCCGTCGGGTGGCATCGGGCAGGTGTCGAGCCCTGGGGTCATGCCGCCGGCGCCGCCCGCGCCGGACATCGAGGTCGAGCCTGCCGCGCCGCCGCGCCCAGCGCCGCTTCCCGCGGTGCCCATGCCAGCCGTGCCGCCCGCGCCCATGCCGGCCGTGCCGGAGCCCGCGCCCGTGCCGGCCGTGCCCGAGCCGGCCGCGCCGCCGGTCGTCCCACCGGCCGTGCCGCCCTTGCCCGCCGCGCCTTGGCCGCCCTGGCCGCTTCCGGCCCCGCCGTTCGTGGTCGAGGTTCCGGCGTTCGGCATGCCGGCGCCCGACATGGCGCTACCGCCTGCGCCCGCGGTGCCGCCGAGCGTGTCGTCATCGCCGCTGTCGCTGCACCCGAGCGCGAGCCCGGCCAGTGTCAGGAGGGCAACCGAGGTCGTGGAGTACGCGCGGATAGCCATGGCACCAATCAGTGAGTATCCGGTTAGTCACCGCGGCTGTCGAGAGAAAGGCATGCTAAGCGCCGCGGCATGCTGAATCGCAGGGCAATGAAATTTTGCGGGGCCGGGCTCACCATTTTTCTGACCGCTGGTTGCGGCTCGCCGCAACGCGTTCCCCCCGAGCCGCCGGGGCCGCCCGCCGTGGCCGCGAGCGCGCCGGCAGCCGCCGCGACGGCACCCGCCGCGCCCGCGCCGGTCGCGAGCGTCGAGGTGACGCCGGCGGTCGCGCAAGCGCTCGCGGCGCCCGATCGCGCGGAGGCCGATCGCGCGCTCGATGCGGGACGAAAGCCCGAGCAATGGCTCTCGTTCTTTGGCATCGCGCCCGGGCAGCACGTCGCCGAGATCGCCGCTGGCGGCGGCTACACGAGCGAGCTCCTGGCGCGCATCGTCGGGCCGAGCGGCGGCGTGATCGGCGAGAATCCGAGCATCTTCTTGAAGCGCTTCGCGGAGAAGCCGTGGAGCGAGCGGCTCGCGAAGCCCGTGATGAAGAACGTCGTGCGCTCCGACGGCGAGCCCGCGGCGCCGTTTCCGCCGGGCACGACGGGGCTCGACGCCGTGCTCAGCGTGCTCGTCTATCACGACACCGTTTGGCAAGGCGTCGACCGCGCGGCCATGAACGCGGCCATCTTTGCGGCGCTCCGCCCCGGTGGCGTGTACGGCGTCATCGATCACAGCGGGCGCCCGGGCACCGGCATGACCGAGACCGAGTCGCTTCATCGCATCGAGGAGTCGGCGCTGCGCGCCGAGGTCACGCGGGCGGGCTTCGTGCTCGACGGCGAAGCCACGTTTCTCCGGAACCCCGCCGACACGCGCGACTGGAGCGCTTCGCCGCGCGTGGCGGGCGAGAAGCGCGGCACCTCCGACCGCTTCGTGCTGCGCTTCAAAAAGCCGGGCTGAGCGGGAGCACTGGTACGCGCGTTGCTTCCACGTCTCGCATGACGTCCACGCAACAAGGTACCGAGATCGAGGCACATTTCCTCGAGCTGCTCAAAGTCTTCAAGAACGCCACGCTCGTCACGCAGGCCTTCGGTGGCGGGCTTCACGGAAGGCCCATGTCCATCGGACAGACCGAGGCCGACGGCACGCTGTGGTTTCTGACCAGCCTTCAGGCGGGAAAGGTGGCTGAGGTCGCCCATGATCCGCGCGCGCTCGTTTCGCTCGCCGAATCCGACAAGTACGTCGTGATGACGGGCGAAGCGGAGATCGTGCGCGACCCGCAGCGAGCGAAGTCGCTCTGGAAGGAGCCGTTTCGCGTCTGGTTCAAGGGACCCGACGATCCGACGCTCACGCTGATCCGCTTCCGGCCCGACGAGGGCGAGTACTGGAACAACGCCGGCGCCCAGGGCATCAAGCAGGCGTTCCGCGCGGCCAAGGCCTACATCAAGGGCGAGCAGCTGAAGGACGTCGACGACCCCGGCGTCCACGGCCGCGTGCTGCGGTAAACGAGAGAACCATCCGCAGACAGATCTGGGTAGAGCCCAGTGAATTTTTGGGGCTCGAGCGAAGCGGGCCCCAAAAATTCACGATCGCTCAGCGCGGTCTGCCGCTTACCGATTGTTTTGAGCGTTCGAGTAGCTCGAACCCGTGCTGTTCGGTTGGTTGCGCGTCCCGGAGCCGGCGTGGCCGTGCTCTTCCGTCTCGCGCCCCATCAGCTTGTCGCCGACCTCTTTCATCAGCGGCTTGTTCGCCTTGAGCCGGTTGTGGACATCTTTGACGCCCATCACTTTTTCCGTGATGTCCTCGGCACGGCGCTTCGAGTGGCGATCCGGTACGGTCCCCTCGAGCGTCACCTCGCCCTCTTTCACCGTCACGGTGATGTCGCTCGCGTCGACTTCGTCGTCCCAGCTCAGCCGATCGCAGACGTCTTCGCGCATGCGGTCGTCGGAGCGCGTGTAGCCGCGCGGGCCCTTGCCGCTGAAGCCGCCGCGGGGCGTGACCGACGGATTCGTGGGAAGCCCGAAGCCTTGCGACCATTCGGGGTAGGGGCGCGACTCGTTCCAGCGACTCTCGTAACCCTCCGAGCGTGACTCGTTTCTCGACCGCTCGCGGTCCCACGAGCTCTGGCCGCGGCGCGGCTCGGCGACCTGCTGGCTGTAGTAGCCGCGGTTGCTGTCGTCGTAGCTGCCGTAGCCCCGGTTGCTGTCGTCGTAGCCGCCGTAGCTGCGTTCCCCGTAAACACCGTAGCTGCCGTAGGCACCGGTGCTGCGCTCGCCGTAGCCCGGTGAGCGCTCGCCGCTTTGGCCTTCGCGACTCGCGCGAAAGCGCCGCTCGTTGCGCTCGCGCTGGCTCTGCCATTCGTCGTCGCGGTCGAAGTCGTCTTCATAGCGTCTGGTCATGATTGCTCTCCTCACGTTGCGGAGCGAACGCGGGGTGCAACGCGGGTGCCAGGCGACGGCGAACGAACGAGGGCGTTTCAGACAGGTGTCTGCACCCGTTGCCGCGGAGCTCGAACCCAGCCGGTCGCACTGCGGCACGATCGGCTACAGCGAGGCGCTTTGGTGCGCGCGGTCACTTCACGCGCCCTTGGCTTGGTCGGCGCGTCCACAAAGGCAATCCCTCGGTGGGTCATCGTGAACGGGGCAATCCGGCTCGTGCTGGCCCTCGCGGACGCAGGCCTCGCAGCGGCAGAGCTCGCCCTGCACGATCTGTTCGGGAGTCACCGTGAGTAGCGGACCGGGAGTCATGGCCCGAGACGAAGCACGTTCCGTGCTCATGGTAGTTTCGCCCTCGACGACCAGCGCGCCCCCCGCGGCCCAAGGCGCGAGCCCGGGCGGGGATGCACTGACGACGGGGATGCCGAGGCGCAAGCTCGGCCGGACCGAGGTGATGGTGTCGATGCTCGGGCTCGGGGGCTTCCACCTCGGTCAAGGCTCGCTTTCGGA
>DATMCL010000082.1:0-11150 GCA_035558375.1 Polyangiaceae bacterium | reverse complement strand
TGCCTTTTGGTGGCCATTGCCGTCAGTGGCTGCCGCTCGAAGCCGGTTCCGAGCATCTCACCGCCGAGTGCATCCGCGACGGCGTCAGCAGCGTTCGCGCCGCGCGGCGACGGCTCGGCTATCCCGGCGGCCGTCTCCCCGAAGAGCGCCGAAGCACCAACGCAGCCTGCCGCGCGCTGCCCGACGGGCATGCTCGAGGTGCCCGGCGGGAAATTCTGGGTGGGCTCCGAGCCAGACGACGGATTCGCCGGCGACGAAAGCCCGCGCTTTCTCACGGAGCTCCCCAAGCTCTGCATGGACGAGACCGAAGTCACGGTCGCCGCCTACGCGACGTGTGTCGAGCGCGGCACGTGCAAGGCCCCGGCGCGGCAGGGCTTCCTCTGCAATTTCGGCCGTGCCGCGCGGACCGAGCATCCGATCAACTGCGTCACCTGGGCCGACGCCGACGGCTATTGCCGTGCGCGGGGCGCGCGCTTACCGAGCGAAGTCGAGCTCGAGTACGTCGCGCGCGGCGGCGCCGCCTACTTGGAGTACCCTTGGGGCGACGACGCGCCGGACGGGCACACCTGTTGGAAGCGCGGTGGAACCTGCGCTGTTAAGAGCTTCCCCGCAGGCGCGTTCGGCCTCTACGACGTGAGCGGCAACGTCTGGGAGTGGGGCGCCGATTGGTACGGCGCCTACCCATGGCCGCCCGAGACCGGGTACAGCCGCGTGTATCGCGGCGGCAGCTTCAGCCGGCGCTTCGACAAGTGGATGCACACGCGGCTGCGCAACCGCCAAGCGCCGGACGCTGCGGGCGCCCATCTCGGCTTCCGCTGCGCGCTCACGCTCGGCAGCTGCCCGTTCGGCGAGGAGCAGCCGGGCAGATGCCGCCACGGTGTGCTCGAGCGCGCGTGCCCGAAGGACAAGACGTTCAACGGCGCGCGCTGCGTGCTGTCCGGCGAGCCGCGCTGCCGTGACGGCTGGGTGGAGCGGCCCGGCCACGGCTGTGTGCTCGCGACGCCCGAGGATCCGGAGGTCGAGGACCTCCAGGCGAGCGCGAAAAACGTAACGCGGTCGCGCTCACCCGAGTTCGACGCCGATTGCCGCCACAATTCGCGTGACCGCCCGAACGCCTTCCGCTACGTCGGCGGGAGCCACGCTGCGCGAAATCTCGTCAGCCGGCGCTCTGGATGCAAGAACCGCGACGTTGGAGTCGGTTGGAACAGCACCTGCTGCCCCTAGAGCTCAGCGCAGTTTTCGCGCTCGCCGGCTGCGGTCCGCACCATCCGGCCGACACACCGCTGTCGCAGAATGCCCCGACCGGGGACGCGTCCGCTAAGACTGCAAGCGAGGGAACCCTGCTGGCTGGCGCCGAGAGCGACAACGCCTCTCAAACACCGCGCGACGCGAAGGAGCACGCGAAAAGCGATTCTGCGGCAAGCAGCGCGTCGCGAGACCCCACTGCTGCGGCGTCCGCCGAGCTCCCGCGCGGAACGCTTGTCCTTCAAGTGGGCGACTCGTTCGCCGGCTCGCTCGGCATTCCGCTCGGCGTACGACTTCGGGCGCACGGCCTGCACAGCGTGCTCAAGTTTCAGACGTCGAGCTACGTCCCGACCTGGGCCGACGGTACGGAGCTACCCGAGTACGTGACGCACTACAGCCCCGATCTCGTGCTGATCACGCTCGGCGCAAACGAGTTCGAGCTCTCGGCGCCCGACACGCGTGCGGCTTCGGTGCGGAGGCTCGTGCGACGTCTTGGCGGCCGGCCGTGCGTTTGGATCACGCCACCGCGCTGGAAGCAGGACAGCGGGATTTTGGCCGTCATCGAGGCAAATTCGAAGCCCTGTCGTTTCCTCGACTCCGACACCGTGGTGCACGATTTGGCGCGCAAGCCGGACAAGATCCACCCGAGCGACGCCGCGCGAGAGGTGTGGGCGGACGCCGTGCTTGCGTGGCTCGCGCGCGAGCGTAAGGTGGGCGGCTCGCGACCGTGGGAGCTCCGGGATCCCTAGATGGCCGATCAGTTCAAAGTTTGCAGCACGTGCCGCAAGCCGATCCCGTTCGGGGCAAACTACTACCAGTGTAGCGTCTCGACCTGCCAGCGTGGCAAGACGGCGCTTTTTTTCTGCAGCGTCGAATGTTGGGATGCACATTTGCCGATGATGAGGCACCGTGAGGCATGGGCGGAAGCCGTGAGGGCTCCCACCCGCGAGGAGTGGGCTCTACAACAGGCAAGTGAGGCGGCAAGACCCGCCCCGTCAGTGGAGGAACGAACCGTGAATGAAGGAAATGAAGAGAAGGCACCGGCAGCTAGCGGCGAAACGCTGATCGTCGTCTCGAAGCTCAAGGCCTACATCAAGGGGAAATCGGGCATGAACACTTCGGACGGCATCGTCCCGGTGCTCTCCGATCTGGTGCGCGACATTTGCGATCGGGCCATCGAGTCCGCACGCGCAGACGGTCGCAAGACCGTGCTCGATCGCGACGTCAAGCCGGCCGGCTGAGCCTAGCCACGCCGGGGAAACGCGGGCTCACTCTCCGGAGAGGGTCCGCGCTTCCTCGCGCTCGCGAGCCAGGAGCTACTTCGGCGCTTCGAGCTCGATCGTTCTGAGCACCGAGCCGTTGGTGCCTCGCACGATGAGCGTGGGCAATCCGCCACTCCGTCGCTCGGCCGTCAACGTGAGGACGGGCTTGCCCGCGGCGTCGGTGAGCACGAGCTGCTTCAACCGCACGGTCTCGTAGTCCGCGCGCACGTCGCTCGTGTTTTCGCCACTGCAGCCAGCCACGAGCAACAAGCCTGCGATCGCTCGGAAGGTCTTCACGAATGCTCTCCTTTTCTGCACCGTAGCGCTGCGCCCCGCCGGCTCCAGCGGAACGGCGCGTGCATGGCCTGTCGGCATGGCCAACACGAAAGCACAAGTGAGATACGCCGTCGTCGGGGCGGGCAATATCGCGCAAGTCGCCGTATTGCCGGCTTTCGCTCATGCCGAGGAGAACTCGCGGCTCGTCGCCTTGATCTCGGGAGACGAGGAAAAGCGCCGCGTGTTGCGCGAGAAATACGAGCTCGAGCTCGACGGGACCTACGACCAATTCGAGTCGGTGCTCGAGCGGGGAGAGATCGACGCGGTCTACCTCGCGACGCCGAACGCTCACCACCTCGAGTTCGCGCTGCGCGCCGCCGCTCAAGGGGTGCACGTGCTGTGCGAAAAGCCCCTGGCCCCGAGCGCGGACGATTGCCGAAAGATGATCGATGCTTGCGACGAGCGGGAGCTCAAGCTCATGGTCGCGTACCGGCTCCATTTCGAGGAGGCGACGCTCGCGGCGCTCGACGTCGTTCGGTCTGGTCGGATCGGCGAGCCGCGCCTCTTCAGCGCGTTTTTCACGCATGTCGTGCGTGGCGGGGATATTCGACGTGATCCGGAGGAAGCCGGTGGGGCGAGCTACGATCTCGGCGTTTACTGCATCAACGCGGCGCGCAACCTGTTCGATGCCGAGCCGCTCAGCGTGATGGCCGACATGGTCGAGCGCGACGGCGTCGACGACACGACGACTGTTCTTCTGCGGTTTCCGCACCATCAGCTGGCGCAGTTCTGCGTCAGCAACAGCGTGGCGGGTGTCTCGAGCTACCGCATCGCGGGTACCGAAGGCGATCTGCGCGTCGAGCCCGCGTTCGAGTACGTCGGTGAGCTCGAGCATCACCTCACCATCGATGACGAGACGAAAAGTCGCTCGTTCCGCAAAGGCGACCAATTCGCCCCGGAGCTTCGTTACTTTTCGGACTGCATCCTGAACGACCGGGAGCCAGAGCCATCCGGTGAGGAGGGTTGGTGCGACGTTCGCGTGGTCGAGGCCATCTTCGAGTCGGCCCGGAGCGGCAAACCCGTTGCGCTTCCGCCTCATCAGCGCAAGCGGCGGCCCGTCCTGGCGCAGGGCGACCACGCGCCCCCCATCAAGAAGCCGAAGACCGTGGGCGCGCCGAGCCCCTCGGTGAAATGACGGTGTAGCGCCTTTGACTCTGTGGCGGCACGGATCGTCACGTGGCGGCGCATCGACATGGAGCGCGGCCGGCTACGCGCGGAACCGCCAAACGTTTCGTGTTCCGCAGTGAGGCACGGGACTTGCGAGGAGCCCAGTCAGAGGAGACCCAAAATATGCGAACGACTACCCTCATTGCCGGCATCGTCACCCTTACGGCCGCCCTCGGCTGCGAAAACAACGGTCGCCAGCAACAGCAGAAGGTCGATCAGGCCCAAGCCGAGGCCGATCAGAAGGTCGCCGAGGCGCAGCGTGAGGCGAACGAGAAGGCGGCTCAAGCTCGCGCCGAAGCCGACAAGAAAATGGCCGAAGCGCAGCAGGAGTTCACGAAGACGCGCGAGGACTATCGCCACGACGTGACCACCAAGCTCGCCGATCTCGACAAGAAGATCGCGGATCTCGACGCCAAGGCCAAGACGCTGAAGCCGCCCAAACGAGCCGAGATGGACGCGAAACTCGAGGACATCCATAAGAGCCGCGACGCGTTCGCGAACGACACGCACGCCATCGAGACGGCCTCCGCGGTCACCTGGGATGATCTAAAGAAACGCCTCGACAAGTCGTGGAACGATCTCCAAGCGAAGGTCGACAAGGCCTGAGGCGATGGACCGAGAGGGGGGGAGCGGGCTCGCGTGGCGATTCGGCCGCGCGAGCCCGTACGCACGCCTGTCTGCACATGCCGTCGAACGCGCATGAGTCGCGAGCGGCGTAGGAGCTTCGCGAAGGTACGGGGCTTGCTTAGTGGTGGGTATGCAAAGCGCGGACGTGGTCGTGGTCGGCGCGGGGATCGCGGGGCTGTGTGCGGCACGCCAGCTCTCACGGTGCGGAGCCCGCGTTCGAATGCTCGAAGCGACGCAGCGGGCGGGCGGGCGGATACGCACGGAGCGCCCTGATTCGTCGGAGCAAGCCATCGAGCTCGGCGCCGAGTTCGTCCACGGACGGAACGACGAGCTCACGGAGCTCGTCGGCGAGGCTCAGCTCTCGCTCGAGCCTGTCAAGATGCAGCATTTTTGTCTCGTGCGTGGCCGCATGGAGCCCGCGGATCAATTCGACGCCGTGGGCGATCTTTTGGAGCACGCCGTGGGCAGCGCGCCGAACGAAAGCGCGCTCGACTTCCTCGTCGAGTCGGGCGTCGACGCGGGGCTCGGGCGCTGGTTCTCGCATTTCGTCGAGGGCTTCCATGCGGCGCCGCTCGATCGGGTCAGCGTGCGCTCGCTCGCCGCGCAGGAGACGAGCAGCGCGGAGCAGTCTCGCATTGCCGGAGGCTACGGCGCGCTAATCGATTACCTCGAGCGCGACGCAATCGCCCACGGCGCGAGCATCGGCTACGGGTGCCGCGTGAACGAGGTGCGCATCCGGGATGGCCACGTCGAGGTTGCGGGGCCGGGGGAAACCTGGCGCTCGAGCCAGGCGGTCGTCGCCTTGCCGGTCAGCATGATCGGCGCGCGCTCGGGCGAAAGCGCCGTCGCCTTCAATCCCGAGCCGAACGGGCTACGCGCGCTCGCGGCGGGCTACGAGATGGGCCACGCCCATCGGCTCGTGATGCGCTTCCGCGAGCCGCTCGCGCTACATCGAGAGCTGCCGGACGGGGGCTTCCTACACTTGCTCGGCGCCGACGTGCCGACGTTTTGGCTCGGCGGCGACGCGCGCGAGCCTCTCATCACGGCCTGGTGCGGCGGACCGCGCTCCGTGACGTGGGCGCTCGCACCGGATCCGCTAGCGATGGCTCTTGGCTCGCTCGCTCGGGCGCTCGGCAAGAACGCGAGCGAGCTCCGCGCGTTGCTCGTCGACGCCCGCAGCCACGACTTCGCGAACGACCCTGGCGCGCGCGGCGCTTACCCGTATCGGCTCGTCAATCGCAACGCGCCGGAGCCCGAGGATCTCACCCCGCGTCCCCCGGTTCTCTTCGCCGGCGACTACCTCGAAACCGAAGCGCTCGGCACAGTCGGCGCGGCGGTTCGGAGCGGGCTCTCGGCGGCGCGCAGCGCGCTCGCCGCCGCGTAGTAGCGGAGGGGATCCGCCGTCAAACGCGCTCCCGCCAACGCGATGCTTGGCGGGAGCTTTCTCACTTGTGACCCCAGCGAGAATCGAACTCGCGTTACCGGCGTGAGAGGCCGATGTCCTAACCGCTAGACGATGGGGCCTGAACTGACCAAACGGGATGAAGGGTAGCTGGGGGACTAGGATTCGAACCTAGATAGCAAGAGCCAGAATCTTGCGTCCTGCCGTTAGACGATCCCCCAAGGACTTCGAAAGCTTAGGGAGGGGTGACGATCGGCCCCGGTCCTGAGAACCGAAGCAGGGGCGGGCTTTTAGCCTCAAAGGTCAGGTTCCGCAAGTGTAACCGGGCTTTGACCGGAGGGGACCTACCGCGATACTGTCCGGTCCCATTTTACGCCGGGCTTAGCAGGCCCCCCGGCCCAATGGGCAGGAACACCGGTACCGATGGAGCTCCGGGTCATCGGCTGTCACGGCGGGGAGACGCCCAAGCACCGCACCAGCGCGTTCGTTTTGGACGAGCGGCTGGCTATCGACGCCGGCTCGCTCACGAGCGGGCTCGACCTCAGCGCCCAGTTCCGCCTCAACGCGTGCCTCGTAAGCCACGCCCACCTCGACCACATCCGCGACCTCGCGACCATCGCGGACAACCGCTGCCAGGCCGACTGCGAGCCGCTCATCGTGGCCGGCACCGGAGCGACCCTCAAGATCCTCAAGAAGCACTTCTTCAATAACCTGCTCTGGCCCGACTTCACGGTCATCCCGAACAAGACGCGGCCCACCCTGCGCTTCGTCGAGCTCAAGCCCGAGAAGCGCACCGTGGTCGCCGGCTACCAAGTGCGCACGGTGCTCGTGAGCCACACCATCGAGTCCGCCGGGTTCATCGTGGAGGGGGAGGACGCCGCCATCGGTTACAGCGGCGACACGGGCCCGACCGATCGCCTGTGGGAGCTCCTGAACAAAGAAAAGAACCTCAAGGCGCTCCTGCTCGAGGTGAGCTTCCCCGATCGCGAGCAGCGCCTAGCGACGGTCAGCGGCCATCACACCCCGCGTACCCTCCTCAAAGACCTCAAGAAGTACGCGCAGCCCAAGGATTTGCCGGCGCTCCTCTACCACATCAAACCGGTCTTCCAGCGCGAGGTCGAGCAGGAGTGCGCGCGCCTCAAGGGCGTGAACCTCACGGTCACGGCCATCGGCGATCAGTACGTGCTCTGAGGCGAGCGTAGCAACGAGGGGTCAGTCACCGAGGGTCGGATCGAGCGCCGCCCAAGCCGCGCGCAGCACCGGATCCGTTTCTGCGACCGCCCGTGCCGCGACGAGGGTCCTCACGACGGGCGTCAGCTCCGCCCGCAGCTGCTCCGTTGCGCTTCGTTCGCGCGCCAGATCGGCATGGATGCCGGCGAGGACGCGCCTCCGGAATGCCGCGGTCAACGAGTCCACGCCTCTAAGCATGGCAGAGCACCGCCGGGCGGCGCAAATCTGGCTGGCGCCACCTCAGCGCGCGATGCACTGGGCGGCAGCTCCCGCGTCGAGCTTGGCGCACGCCTTGGCCTTTCCGAGCCCGCCTTCGTCGTGAAAACCGCGACGTTCCATTGCCGTCAGCCGCTCGCGCGCTTCCTCGAGCCGCCCGAACGCGAGGTGGTTGTAGATCTCCGTGACGAGCCCCGGCGCGTAGTCCGGCCCCACGGCAAGGGCGCGGGACATCGCGACATCGGCGGCGTCGCGCTCACTGGCAAGGCGATGAACGCGCGCGAGCGCCGCCCACGCGCGCGGCGAAGCCGGCGTGAGCTCGGTAGCGGCGCTCCAGAGCGCTCGCTCGTTGCGCCACATGCCCGACGCGGTGAAAGCGACGACCGCGAGCGGCAGGACCGCCAACACGAGCCACCCACGCCGTGCCCGCGTCAGCCCGAGCGCTTTACTCGCGTGCCCCGCAACCCAAGCCCAAACGAGGCCGCCGCCGAGCACGCTCAGGAAGAAATAGCGGTCGGCGTACTCGTTGACCGGTCGAAGGAGCGGGGACGAGGCGAGGGGAGCCACGAGCGCAATGCCGACACCGAGCGCGGGGAGGCGGGTGCGTCGCTCCTTGCCGAGCAGTAGAGCTCCAGCGACCAGTGACAAGAACGGCGCCACCCAGCCGAACGTCGCATCGGGCTGCCGCCACCGATCCGGCGAAACGCTCCAAGGAAAGAGCGCGTGACGCACGGCCTGCACCTCGAAGCGCGCCGTCCGGAGCAGCGTCTGGACGAATGGCCGGCGCGGCGCGAGCGGAATGTCATCGCCATGGAGCGCGAGCGGCAACCGCCAGAGCAACCAAGCCACGAGCACGGCGCCCGCGATGACGAGCGCCCGGCGACTGGCACGCACCGGCGCACCCGCCCACGGCACGCCCCACATCACGAGCCCGAGCAGCGGCAAAGCCGTCACCGCGCTCTCCTTGCCGAACAGCCCGAGCGCGACGAGCGCCCCCACGCCGAGAGCGCGGCGTGGCGAATCCCCTGCGCGGGAAGGCGTGGTCAGGCAAAGCAGCACCCCGAGCGTCCCCACCGCTGCCAGCAAATCCTCGCGGTAGTTGACGGCGCCCACGACCTCCGTGTGCACGGGCGCCACGGCAAAGAAGCAGCCGGCAAAGAACCCCACGTCCCGGCGCCGGCTCACGGCGTGCGCGACACCAGCAGCGAGCGCACACGTGAGCGCGTAAAGCAGCAGGGAATCGAGGTGGTAACCCCACGGCGAGAGGCCGTAGATGCGGCGCTCGAGCGCCTCCATGAGCACCATGGCCGGACGCGTGGCGTCGGGGACGTGAAGGCGCAGCGCTTCGCCCGTGGCGAGCAGGCGCGCGAGCTCACCGAGCGGCCGCTCGAGCCAGCGATTCTCGACGAGGGTCCAGCGGTCGTCGTAGGCGAAGTCGAAGCGGAGAGACGAGGCGAACGTGAGGGCGCCGAGAGCTGCGACGACGAGCGGCAACAGGGCCGGAGCGCGGCGGAGCACGGCGCTATCTATCATGCGCGGGCGCACCGCCGCGTGCCTCCGGAACAGAATTTAGTCCGGACAACCCAACTTTACTCACGCTCAAAATAGGATATACTGGAGCTTACTAAGCATGCCGGCAGCGACCGAGCGTTACCTTTTCCGGCCAATCCAGGCCGATCTGAAGGAAAAGATGGTGTTCGTCGGCGGGCCGCGCCAGGTGGGCAAGACGACGCTCGCCCTCGGGCTCCTGGGAGCCGCGAGCGCGCGTCATCCGGCCTACCTGAGCTGGGACGACGTTCGAGCGCGGCCCCGCATTCGCGCGGGGGAGCTACCTCCCGGCGAACCCTTGATCGTGCTCGACGAGCTTCACAAGTACGCGCGCTGGCGGGGGCTCGTGAAGGGGCTGTTCGACACGCGTGCGCCGGGGCAGTCGTTCATCGTCACGGGCTCGGCGCGCCTCGACGTGTATCGACGCGGCGGAGACTCGCTGCACGGGCGATACCACCCGTATCGGCTCCACCCGCTGTCGGTCGGCGAGGTGGGCGGCTACGCCGACGCGATCGAGGGCCTTCTACGCTTCGGCGGGTTTCCCGAGCCGTACCTTGGAGCGTCGGAGAAACGCTGGCGTCGCTGGCAACGCGAGCGTCGCGACCGCATCGTGCGCGACGACGTGCGCGATCTCGAACGCGTGCGTGAAATCTCCCTCGTCGAGCTCCTCGTCGAGGCGCTCCCGACGCGTGTCGGCTCACCTCTTTCGGTGAAAAATCTCCGTGAAGAGCTCGAGGTGGCGCACGACACCGCCGAGCGTTGGATCGGCATTTTGGAAAACCTCTACGTCTGCTTCCGGATCGCCCCGTTTGGTCCGCCCAAGATCCGCGCGGTCAAGAAGGAGCGCAAGCTGTACCTCTGGGATTGGTCGGAGGTGACCGAGCCCGGACCGCGTTTCGAAAACATGGTGGCGTCGCACTTGCTCAAGCTGTGCCACTTTCGTGAGGACACCGAAGGCGAGCGGATGGAGCTCCGGTTCCTACGCGACACCGACGGGCGAGAAGTGGACTTCGTCGTGCTTCAAGGCCGGAAACCTCTCTTCGCGGTGGAGGTGAAGACGGGCGAACGCGCCACGAGCCCATCGATCCGGTACTTCAAGCAGCGCGTCCCGGTAGAGCGCTGGTACCAGGTTCACCTCGGTCGGAAGGACGTGTTGGTGGACGGCGTGCGCATTCTGCCGTTCGGGGTGTTTTGCGGGGAGGTGGGGGTGCCGTGAGTCAGATGCGCGACAGATCAATCAGGGTGAACGAGTCGTCCTGAAAAAGCACGGCAGCGGGCGCGACGCGCAGGGCAGCAAAGCCGGCGGCGCGGCGCTCGGCGAACGTCGCCCCAATTTCCTTCTCGAAGGGCGCAAAGTAATGCGGGGCAACTTGGTAGTGGCTGCGGCGAATCAAAAGGTGCGTGACGCCCTGCCCATCGCGCAGCGCGCGAAGCTGCGCGCTCGTGCTCGCGAGGTATCCGTCGACGAGAGCGAACATTCGCGTTCGCATGAGCTCGGCGTAGCGCGTGTGAAACGGTGCATGCGTCTCACGGCTCACGAGGCCGCCGCCGAGCACGCTCAGGAAGAAATAACGGTCGGCATATTCGTTGACCGGTCGAAGCAGCGGTGACGAGGCGAGGGGAGCCACGAGCGCAATGCCGACACCGAGCGCGGGGAGGCGGGTGCGTCGCTCCTTGCCGAGCAGCAGGACTCCAGCGACCAGCGACAAGAACGGCGCCACCCAGCTGAACGTCGCATCCGGTTGCCGCCACCGATCCGGCGAGACGCTCCAAGGAAAGAGCGCATGACGCACGGCCTGCACCTCGAAGCGCGCCGTCCGGAGCAACGTCTGCAAAAACGGCCGGCGCGGCGCGAGCGGAATGTCGTCGCCATGGAGCGCGAGCGGCAACCGCCAGAGCAACCAAGCCACGAGCACGACGCCGGCGATGACGAGCGCCCGACGACTCGCGCGCACCGGCGCACCCGCCCACGGCACGCCCCACATCACGAGCCCGAGCAGCGGCAACGCCGTCACCGCGCTCTCCTTGCCGAACAGCCCGAGCGCGACGAGCGCCCCCATACCGAGAGCGCGGCGTGGCGAATCCCCTGCGCGGGAAGGCGTGGTCAGGCAAAGCAG